>NZ_CP141050.1:600000-930000 GCF_034627025.1 Microvirga lotononidis
CACGGCCGGCTCCACATTCAATTCGCCATGTAGGATTCCGCGCGAGCAGAACGGTTGCGTCGCAAACTCGGAACCACTAGCCATTTTCAACGAAATATGCCCGGGCAAGAAGCACCGAGCGCTTTCTATTTCGGCCCCATGAATTCCAATCATACCCCGCCCAAGGCAATGATCCGAGAACGAGCGGCCGCCTGTCGCTGACGCGCGAGTGGCGCATACTCGGGGGCGGCAAACAAGTTGCGGATTGCGTCCATGTTCGGGAACTCGATGATCAACATATTGGTCGCTAAGCTACCATCAGGACATCTTCGTCTGGCAGCACTGCGGGCACATTCTTCCAGACTCAAAGGTGGCTTGGGTTGAGCAGTGTCTTGACGAGATGAACCAAGGTTTCTGGATGGACGGGCTTCCCAATAAAGAGGGCGCCGTCGGGCAAATCGCCGGCCTTTGGAGCCGCCCTTCCTGAGGCAATCAAGACACCAATTTCCTGCCAATCCGCTCGCACCTTCCGAGCCAATTCGAAGCCATTGATGCTGCCTCGCGGCATCTCGACATCGGTAACGACACCTTGAATGTCAGACCCAGCCTTTAGAACCGTCAGGGCTTCATCGGCATGTGCGGCCTCGATCACTCTGAAGCCCGCATCTTCCAGCACATCGACCAGGGTCATTCGCACAAGAACTTCGTCTTCAACAACAAGGATAAGCGGGCGCATGGCAGGCTCCGACCCTGGCATGCCCGTTGAAAGAGGAATCACTGGAATTAAGTTCCTAAGACAAAGGCTTTTGACGAGACCTGATAACTAGGCACGCAGCCGGGAAGGAAACCCCTTGATGCACGTCTTCGGCGCCTTTGAACTCGATATTCAACCCGGCACCCCAGACAAGCCAGCAAGTGTCCGAGCGGCGCTCCTGCGCTACGCCAGGGGCGAGGATAGCCGCCTCTTCATCACCCCTGAATGCACCTCCTTTGATGAGATCGAGGGGCATATCAATGCGCTTCAAGATGAACTCGACCAGCTACGTCAGCAAGCTCAACGGGCCTACGGCGCCCCATAGAGCGTCAAAACTCCGACACATACTGTTTTTGGTGGGGAACCAGGGGGATCGAGTTAATTATAAAATAGATATCAATGACTTACGTAGTCTCCCAATCTTGGGAGCCTTAGGGGCCGTTTGGAGAACCAAGGGGAATCGGCCTCAATGGGGAGCCGCGGACGGAACTGTCACCCCGCCCCGTATCTCCCCCGTATTTTCGCGGAGGCGTTCGGCAACCTGAACTCCAGCCATTCTCTTCCTTGCCGCCAAGGGCTGAAGCGCGTCACCGCACCCGAAGCTGATCTGGCTTCCGAAACCTAGCTATTCATCTAGGGACGCTACCGTGGAAGGTGTGGCATGGGCTGTCTTTTGGGAGGCATCTATGGCTGCAAACGTTGTCACTAGCATCGTCACAACCCCTCAAGTGCTCGGCGTCGACGGGATTAGCATACTGGGGTTAGGTTCAATCAACTCGGCGACGGTTGGTGTCACGGGCGGAAGAGGCGAACTTACAGTCTTCGGCAGCATCTACGGG
The DNA here is from genome assembly GCF_034627025.1 of Microvirga lotononidis. NCBI lineage: Bacteria > Pseudomonadati > Pseudomonadota > Alphaproteobacteria > Hyphomicrobiales > Methylobacteriaceae > Microvirga > Microvirga lotononidis. The sequence continues at coordinate 601,573 of NZ_CP141050.1, forward strand.
GCAGACGGTGGCGTTTCCCTTAGTGCTGATCTCAACAACATAGTCGTTGGCTCTTCGGGGAGCATTTCAGGCAAAAATTACGGCATCAGAGTTGGGGACCCGACTGCCGGAGGTTCGGGTATTGTGAATGTCACCTCATCGGGATCGATTTCTGCGGAGACCGGCTCCGCCATTGCCCTTTATTCCGGAATAGTTTCGCTCACAAATTCAGGGTTGATAGCAGCAAACCGGGTTCTTTCGAGCGGGCCGACTTTAGCTCCAGTCGTAGAGCTCACGGGCATCTTTGCCACACTCGTCAACACGGGAACGATCATTTCCGGAGCGCCTCTATTCGGGGGCATAGCCGTTCGCTTCAATTACCAAGCATCAGGCAGCTTCTGGGGAAAGCTCGAGAACTTTGGATTCATCCAAGGATCCGTCGAATTCGGCTCAGGGAGCGACGTTTACGATGGACGGTTTGGTCACATCGAAGGTGCGATCAACATGGGTGGCGGCAATGATATCTTCTATGGCGGAGAAGACGGTGAAAGTGTGAGCTTTGGCGCCGGAAATGGCACGATTGACGGCGGAGCTGGCGAGGACACCTTAACCTTCTTGAACGGGACGACAGACATAAGGTTTGATTTGCGCCTTACAGACGGCCAGAAAATTGGAATTGGCACGTTCTCAGTAAAGAATGTCGAGCACTTCCGGGCGCAAGCTGGAAACGACTACTTGATTGGCAATAGCGGCGCCAGCAACATCCATGGCGGCGACGGAAATGATACGATCGATGGTCATTTAGGCAATGACACTCTCGATGGCGGCGCTGGCTCCGACACTGCTCTGTTCTCCGGCTCTGTTGGAGCCCGAGTTGATCTGACGAAGCCAAGTGAGCGGCAGAACACGGGCTACGGCTGGGATGTGGTGCTCAACATCGAGAACCTTGAAGGCGGTGCTGGGGCCGACTGGTTCCAGGGCGATGGTGGCGCCAATGTGCTGACCGGCCACGGCGGCAACGATACCCTCATCGGCGGCGCCGGCAACGACACGCTCGACGGCGGATCCGGCCTCAACACGGCCGTCTTCGCCGGTTCGTCCAGACAGTCGGCCGTGACGAACAATGGCAACGGTACGTGGACCGTGGCTGGTCCGGACGGCACCGACCTGCTGCGCGACATCCGCCTGGTGCAGTTCTCGGACACGATCATCACCTTGTGGAACGCGGCCCCTGCGTCTCTTGGCTTGTCTGCTGCGGTGGTGTCAGAAGATACACTGGCCGGCACGATCGTGGCCACGCTCTCGGCAGTGGATGCAGATGGCGATGCGCTGAGCTACGAGCTGGCCTCTGCCGACGGCCCGTTCCGGATCGACGGCAACCAGCTCATTCTCACTGGGCCGCTCGACTTCGAAAGTGCGGCGAGCCATAGCCTGACCCTGGTGGCGAAAGACGCTTACGGTGGGCAGGTGAGCCAGATCTTCACGCTCCAGGTCGCGGACGCGGTCGAGACGACGCCGTTCATCCTCACCGGCACGGCAGGAGCCGACCGGCTCGAGGGCGAGGCCGGCAACGATGTGCTTAACGGTCTGGGCGGCAACGACGTGCTGCTGGGTGAGGCGGGCAACGACGTGCTCTCCGGCGGGGCCGGTCACGACACGCTAGAGGGCGGCGCAGGCCAGGACATCTTCGTGTTCGACACCAAGCTGTCGAAGTCGGCGAAGGTGAACAAGGCCAATCAGGAGTGGATCGTGGACTTCAGGATCGAGGACGACACGATCCATCTGGCCAAAAGCGTGTTCTCCAAGATGGCCAAGAAGGGCGTGATCCAGAAGGGCGAGTTCTACATCGGCGCCAAGGCGCACGATCGGGACGATCACATCATCTACAACAAGAAGACCGGCACGCTCTATTACGATGCCGACGGCACCGGATCGCAGGCGCAGGTTCAGATCGCCACCCTCTCCAAGAACCTCAAGATGACCCACAAGGACTTCTTCGTTGTCTAAGGCCCGAACCGTCCTTCATAGCCTCTGCCTTCTTCCCGCGCTCGGCGCCTGTATGGCCCCAGGGACTGGTGGAGGCATCGCAGGAACCGATCCTCTCGGTCCTCTCGCGGCCGGCCCTGCAACGACGGCGGTGGGCATGGTCGCCGCCAGCGGTGTCGATCCTACAGGGATCAGCGGGATGGTCGTGGGGCATGTGCATCAGGCCGAGATGAACGCCAACGTGAAAGTTTGGCAGGCACAGAATCCGCGCGTTGATCCTCAGGCCGAACTCGCCAAGGTGGAGGCGATCCGACAGAAGGCGATTGCCGACGGGGTGCTCAATCCTGACGGAAGCACGAAACAGTAGAAGGACATCGGCGTAAACCACGACGTTCATGCGTGATCCCGCAGGACCTGCCGGCCGTTTCCGTTCCGCAGCTCTGAACCCTTGCCGCCAAGCTCCCCGACTCTATGTCGGGCACTCCCAGGAGATGCGGCACATCACCTGAAAGGGCCTCGCTGGTTCCCGCTGGCGGGGTCTTTTATTTGGGGTCCAAGAGCTGATCAGCGGCCTTGTTCGCTTCCGCTCCCTCATTCGCAACAGGTTGTTGCAGTTCTCCTAACTCGCTCTGGACGGGTCGGGGTTGCCGGAACAACTTCGCTTTGAGCCTGCGTTCAACCCATCGGAGTTCGGTCTGAAGCTTCACTAACCGGCGCAACAACTCGTCATCAGTCATTGAGCCTGGATGGGCTAAATCATTCTCCTCGACAGACCGAATTTGCCTCAACGAAGCGCGACCAATGTTGAGAGTTGAAAGCCAATGTTCGTCTGAGATCTCAGCGATCTCCCCTCGGCTGGGGCAACGCCAATGGAATTTTCTTAGGATTACATTTCGCAAGCGGGGTGGAAGAAGGTCGAGGGGAAAGGGCTCATCAAGAGACATGGGTTTTTCTCCCAGCTTTCCACATCCCGATGATACGATTTGATTTCGGCTCCCATGCGGCAGGTTAGGGGCTAAGGCCAGGTACTTTAGGCTGGGCGGGCCATCATCAGTCCCGAACGCTCTAGCCGGACATCGAAGATCTCGTCTGCCGCCTGTTGAGCCTCGTCAGCCGTGTCGGCGAACCCAAGGAGCGGCACCTTGGCGTTTTGAGGCATGCCATTCATGGTCTCTGAAACGGCACCGAAGCTTTGACCGCTCCTCGGGGAAGCGCAACGCTTTGGTTTAGCGACACAAAACGGAAATCCGGCGGGGTTACGATCAGTGCCGATGATGACCCCGCTTATGCTACGAATTCGCTAGCAAAGTCATATGCCTAACTACCGACGGCTCAATGGTCCATGGCCGGTGCTGATTCACCCCGTTGGGGGCGTCCACCCTGTCAGTGCCGTTCGGGTTGCCGAATCCGCGCGAGGGCGTGTAAGTACCTGACCCTACCAAGATGAAAGCCGCCCCATGCAAGTACAGGCAACTGTTGAAAACCAACCGCTTGCTGGACGTCGTGAGTGGATCGGGCTCTGCGTTCTGTCGGTTGCCTGTCTAATACCCGTCCAGAGAATTGCTGACTCGGATTTGCGATGAGGGGCATGGCGTGATTCACTGACGAGCGGGGCACTGTTGATGGAGGTCAGCATGGCCGGGCTCCCGATCCGTCAGGACTACGCGCCATCCGATCTGCGCATGCGTGCGTCCCGCGAGAAGGATTGCCGGGCCGCCCTGCGGCTCCTGGCGATCGCCAATGCCTTGGAAGGCATGACCCGGGCCGAGGCCGCCCGGCTTGCCGGCATGGAGCGTCAGGCTCTGCACGATGCTATTCGGCGCTTCAATGCTGAGGGACCTGACGGCGTGCACGACCGGCATCGGACTGGCCGCCCGGAGCAGCTCACTGCGGGCCAGCAGGCGACACTGAAAGCCCACATCCTGCGTGGACCTGAGCCGGAGCGCGATGGAGTGAGCGCCTGGCGCCTGGTCGACCTACGCGAGCATGTCGAACGAGTCTATGGGGTGCGCTATAGCGAATGGGGGCTCTCGTGCCTGCTCAAGCGGCTGAACCTGTCACGCCAGAAGACCCGGCCCTCGCACCCGAAGGGCAATCCGGCCGCGCAGGCGGCGTTCAAAAAAGGAACTCCCGTCAAAGCTGCAGGGCCTCGCAGCGGAGCACCCTGAGGCGCGTCTTCAGCTCTGGTGCCAAGACGAGGCGCGCTTTGGCCAGAAAGGCCGGACAACACGGGTCTGGTATGAACGCGGCGTGCGTCCGCCCGGCGTGGTCGATCAGCGCTTCGAGAGCTTGTACCTGTTTGCCGCCTGCCGTCCTGGCACGGATGAGACCTTCGCGCTGGCGTTGCCGCGGGTGAATGCCGACGCGATGACGATCTTTCTGGCGCACTTTGCTCACCAGCTTGAGCCCGGCGTGCACGCGGTGCTCGTGCTCGATCAGGCCGGCTGGCACGACGCGCGGGCCCTGCACGTGCCAGAGACGATCACGCTGTTGCCTTTGCCGCCGGCGTCACCTGCGCTGAACCCGGTGGAGCGGGTCTGGCTGTACTTGCGTGAGCGTTATCTCTCGCATCGCATGCTCGACGATTATGAAGCGGTGTTGGACGCGGTCTGCCGCGCCTGGAACCGGCTCCTCGACGAGACAGGGCGTCTCACAACATTGACGGCCTACCCGTATCTCACGGCGTCAGCAATTCCCTGACCGGGTATAATCTACTCGATGGACCTGTCCGTCCTCTTTCTGGCGATGCCCGCCATCGTGGCGGATCTCGATCCATCGGCCTCGGAACTGCTCTGGATCAACGACATCTACGGCTTCATGGTCGCGGGTTTCCTCGTCACGATGGGCACGCTCGGTGACCGGATCGGCCGCAGGCGCGTGCTTCTCATCGGCGCATTCGCGTTCGGTGCGGCGTCGGCATTGGCCGCCTTCTCGGGCACGGCGCAGCAGCTCATCATGGCGCGCGCCCTGCTCGGCGTCGCCGGCGCGACGATCGCCCCCTCGACGCTGGCCCTGGTAGTCAATCTCTTTCAGAACGAAGCTGAGCGGAGCCGGGCGATCAGCATCTGGGGTACCGCCTTCGCGCTGGGCGGACTGGTGGGCCCCCTCATCGGCGGCGTGCTGCTGCACTACTTTCATTGGGGATCGGTGTTTCTCATCAACATCCCGATCATGCTTGCACTGCTGATCGCTGCACCCTTCCTGCTGCCGGAGTATAGGAACGAAGAGGGCGAAAGGCTCGATCTGCTCAGTGTAGCGCTGTCGCTTGGGACCGTGCTGCCGATCATCTACGGCTTCAAGCATATGGCGGCCGACGGCTTCGCTCCGCACCAGCTGCTGGCCATCGTTGGCGGCCTGTTGATCGGTCTGCTGTTCGTGCGGCGCCAGAAAAGTCTCGCCCATCCGCTAATCGATCTGCGCCTGTTCCGCATCCCCGCCTTCACCGCCTCGTTGATTGTTAATCTGGCCGGCGTGTTCTTTGTGTTCGGCGTATTCCTGTTTCAGAACCTGTTCCTGCAGCTGGTTCTTGACCTGTCGCCGCTCGAAGCGGCCGTGTGGTCCGTACCGTCCGCGCTTGTCTTCACCATTATGTCGTTTCAGTCGCACCGGCTTACGAGCCGGCTTGGGCCGATCAAGACCGTTCTCCTAGGCCTGCTTGTCAATGCCGTCGGCGTCTCCGCAATGGCCGCCGCCGCCTATGCCGAGAGCTTGGTCGGCGTTCTTGCAGCAAGCATGCTGGTGGGCCTTGGCTTCGTGCCAGTCATCCTCTCCACGACAGGTCTGATCGTGGGAACCGCGCCACCGGAACAGGCAGGTTCGGCCTCCGCCATCTCGGAAACAAGTGCGGAGTTCGGCGGCGCGCTCGGCGTCGCCATTCTCGGAAGCCTCGGGACGCTTGTCTATCGCATGACGATGAACGGCGTGGACCTGAGTGGGCTGAACGCCGCGCAGCAGCTCGCCGTCTCCACGACGCTCGCCGGAGCGGTCGAGACCGCCAAGGCAATGGGCGACCCCGCCCCAGCATGGCTGGAAGCGGCACGTAGCGGTTTCTCGCTGGGCTTTGCGGCTTGCTGCGCTCTCGCCGCGGTCACGCTGCTTGGTCTGGCTGTTCTTGCGCACAGGATCTATTCCAGCGCCCATATCGACGCGAACGCAGCAGCGTCTCGCTAGACGTCGCCGACACAATCCAAGAGGCCGACGCTCGGATTTCCGTCTATTGTGTCTATTGCTAGAGCATCGGACCAAAAGACGGGTCCAAGACGCCCCATCCCTCTCTGCTGGGCACAGGTGGGGAACCGAGCGGGTCCGACAAAGCGTCCGATGCTCTAGTGCGAAGGTGATCCTTGGCCGCCGAGATCCACCGGTTCACGGGCGAGATGGCGCTCGGCATTCTCGGCGAAGAGGCCACCGTTGAAGGCGCATTTCTCGATCTCAGCCTAGCCTTCCTTCCAGGTCTTGCCCATCTCGGCCGTCATGATGTCGGCGAAGTCCGCCTGCCGACGTCGCAGCACCGCCGCGGTCTCCTTCATGAGCCCAGCCCGGTTGGAGTATGACGTGCGCCGCCACTCTTCGAACGCCTGGTGGGCCTGCTGCGCGTTCTCCAGCGCCTCATCCCGCGTGGTCCCTCGTAAGCCCGCCCGCTTTGCCCTGTGGCCGGATTGGTGGTCTCGAAGCGCGGCCTCTCGTGCGGGGCACTAGCTGGCTCGCGGCTCTGCGACTGATCTCGCTCAGGCGCGCGGGGCAGCTGATTCAGTCCAAGGGCCTCCTTGAATCGGCCCAGAGAACCGTGGACCCGGAGAAATGCATCAGCGAACCGTAGATCCAGTTTTCCGTAGTCACGACGTGCGCTTCTGGAACGAGAGCATCAGATGCATCCTAAAGTGAAAGCCCACCTTCGGGGGCGTACTCCAGAATCCAATTCAAATATTCAGACAGCAGGATGGTTCCGTTAACAGTTCTTAATCACATGCGGCCGCCCATTCTCGAATCATAATTCCAGCTGCGAAGCGAGTTGTGGGTCGAATACTGAGAGGCCTCGAATCAAGTGCGGAACTGAGAATCGCGCGGAACCGGGTATTTACATGCGAATTGACTCAGCCTTTTCGGCTAAATGATTCTAGCCAAAGAAGTTTCCCACCGCTGAATCGATCTATTGTGAATGGATTCTTGACGCGCGACTCCACAGCCAACTCAGAATCGGGCAACACTCGAAACGCTTTAGAGTGTCTAGGGTGGCTTGCCATGACCGATTTATCTCGGAGCCTAAGAGTTCAGCGTCTTCGGAATCTCCGTCGTGAGCGGGGAGACCGAGAAATGAACGTTTGGGTCTCCAAACCTGCCGGTGATGCGATCGATCGCGCCGTAGGGAGTGGTCGGTTCAAATCGCGTCAGGAAGCCATTGCCTATGCCCTTGAAGCAATCTTCATTCGCGAGGAGCGGAATGTCGTGACGTAACCCAGGCAAAGCAAAAGGCCCACGAAGCTGGAAACTTCGAGGGCCTTTGGAGACCACCGCGAGGGTGGGCATTCGGAATTGTTTGACGACATCCTTATGCCATCCCGACAAGCTGACTGTCAAGAGCATCGGTTTCGGTGAACGCTCCCGCTTTGCCCTCACATAGGAGGGTACGATGCAGCTTGCATCGTCAGGAGGCCGGCGGCTGAGACATGCCGCTCTGGCCACAAGGAAACTTGTGCTCGAGGCGGAGCGCACGGTTACGCGTAAAGAACTGTCGGCCGCGGCCCGGGACGCCGGCAAGGCGCTCGACCTCAGGCCCGCCCAGCGGGCCGTTCTCTCGGAACTGGTCGCCTGCTGGGGCGAGCAGGAATGGGAGCGGCTGCTGGTGTGGCCGTCGAATGACTACCTCATGAGCCGCACCGGCCTGACCGAGCGGGCGATCCGGCGCATCCTGCGCCAGCTCATCGACCTGCAGCTGCTGGCGCCCAAGGACTCGCCCAACGGCAAGCGCTATGCCGTCAAGGACTTAGCGGGACAGGTGGTCGACGCCTTTGGGTTCGATCTGACCCCGGTCTATGCCCGCCGGGGCGACTGGGCCGTGATGCTCATGGAGCAGAAGCAGCTGCGCGAGGTGCAGAAGCGGGCGTTTGACGAGGTCACCATCTGCCGGAGAGCGACCGAGGAGGCCCTGAGCGCCCTGGCGGAGCACTTCCCCGAGGTCGACCGCACGGCGTTCGAGGGCGAGCTGAAGAGCCTGCAGGCCCGCACGCCAGCCCGGTCGAAGGTGACGCTGCCGGCCGACCTGCTGGAGGCCTGGCAGCTGTTGAGAACCCAGGTTGAGGAGGCATTCTTTGAAGCGGGCAATGCCGGACTCGGAGTCCGGCACTCTAATAACAACAACGGATCTCCTAGTGAGCCTTGTAACAACGGCTTTCCGAAGAAAGCTGAGGCGGTTCGTTCAACCGAACAAACCCCGGAGCACCTATCACCGGAATTGATCCTTGAGGCCTGCCCGACCTTGAGCGACTACGGCCAACCGGTGCGGGATCTGGCCGACATCGTCTCGGCCGGGCGCTACCTGAGGGCCTCTCTCGGGGCGCATGAGAGCGCCTGGGCCGAGGCCGTGGAGGAGATCGGTACCGTCAGGGCGGCGATCGCCGTGATCTACACCCTGCAGCTCTACGAGGACGATGTGGCCAAAAACGGTGGCGAGAGCCGGATCAAGAACCCGGGCGGCTACTTCCGCGCGCTCACCCGCATGGTCAAAGCCGGCAAGATCGACCTCGCCGTCGAGCTCCTCGCCATGCGGAGACGGCGAATGATGTAAGCCGCGCGCAGTCTTCAGGCTAGGTTCAAACCTTTTCGGTCCGGCTCAGGACCTCTTTGCTGGGATGGGGCAACGTGCCAATCGGTGGTCGCGAGCGCTCTCGAATGCCAAACGTGGATTCTTGAGCTAAGCGACCGGTGCGAAGGTGCAACAGACATGAAGAGCATCGCTAAGGGACTGCTCGCCCTCAATGTCTTATCCTGCCTCATAACGGCAGCTACAGCTTGGTTCTTGGGCCAGAGCTCTGCCTCGCAGCTGCTCGACATCGCCAGCTATGTCGGGCTCGCAATAGGTGCGCTTGGAGCGCTCATGTTCGTCGGCTCCGGGTCAGGCATCAGTGGCTCCACGGGAATGGCCGCGAGCGCGGCGGACCAGCCGAGCAGGATCATGAATGCACTCTGGATGGACCGGACCTCCGGCATCTCGGCCGGAGCCCTGTTCGTGCTGGGAGGCCTGACTTGGATCGCCTTCGCATGGCTGTTGGCGGCGATCACCTGCCATCTCGAGACGGCGTAGGTCGCAGAGTTCCCGTTTGGGATCAGGCCTCGGCGTCGGCAATATAGAGATACCGCAGAACCTCCTGCCCGGTGGCTCGGTTGACCTTTGTGAACACCTCGCGCCGCTGATGAACCCTCTCGGCCACCTTCTGGGAAGGTCGGTTTTCGGGGCTGGTGATGCTCACGACCCGGGGCATCCGGAGGGACTCTATCCCGAACCGGACACAGGCGCGGGCAGCCTCCGTCGCCAAGCCCTGGTGCCAGAACTCACGCCAGAGGTGATAGCCCACCTCCGGCTCAAGGCCCGCTGGCGTGGTCTGGAGGGTGATCCCGCAATCGCCGATCAGATCGCCGGTGTCTCGGCGGATGACAGCCCATAGACCGAAACCGTTCTTGGCGTAGCTGTCGAAGGCAAGTTCCTGAAACCAGGCCTGGGTCTCAGGATACGTTTTCGGCGCAGGGTAGAACTGCATGCACACCCGGTCGCTATAGATGCGATGGAGGACAGGGAGGTCAGCCGGGGTGATCTCCCTGAGAAGGAGCCGGGTAGTGGACAGGATCTCGCGCATCGCTAATGCCTGCCGCAACCGTTAGACGTGGGTGATCATCGTTGGCCAACGCCCTTTATGGAATACCCGTTATTGTCCATAGAGCCTTATGGTCTTCTTACCACCACCAAAGCGATACCATGCAAATCGAGGTTCTTGAGGAAGCCAGCCCTCCCGGCGCGGACGACGTGACGGCGGGTCTGCGAGCCCATACAATCGAGCAGACCGGCACCTTGCCGTGGATTCCTTTGACCGTCCTCATGCGGGACAATGCCAACCAGGTGCGTGGAGGCATTCGGGGGCACGTCGCTCTGTGCTGGCTTCAGGTTGACCACTTCTGGGTGGATGAGGCCCTGCGTGGGCAGGGCTACGGCTCCCGGCTGCTGGACTTGGCCGAGGGCGCTGCCCGGAGGCACGGTGCGATCGGCGCACAACTGACGACGTCGACGTTTCAGGCTGCCGGGTTCTACGAGAAACAAGGATATGCCGAAATCGGTCGCCTGAAGGATCGCCCGCCAGGTCACGACCGGATCTGGATGGCCAAGCGCTGGGGCCGATGCGATAGAGGGCTGCCTTGACCATTGAGCTCGTAAGGGATCAAAGAGCGGCGAACAAACCTGATCGGCATCGCGCCTTTCAGGGCAAAGACTGCCACTGTTCGACACCCAACGCGAGGAATCTCAAAATTAACGGCAAAGTGACCCTGGCCGGACCCGATATAGAGCGTGAGGAATCGTGTAAACGATAGAGCCCCCGCATCCCCAGCTGGTGAGTCCACCTGACGATCCACCCCGCAACAGCTGATGCCAATCACGAACCGAAAGTTGCTTCCTCCGACGATTACTGCCGACGCGGCCCATCCAACATGGGTGCTGGCAAGGACGTTGCGCGCAACGCCGGACTTTTCGGACGTGTTGCTGGATTATTGCGTGACGATGACACAGCCGTCAGGAGCCGCATGGCCGAGCAACAAGGTCTTCGTGCAGAAGCTGCGTTACCTGACCTGCTATATCCTGATCGGTAGCTATGCCCGGTGGCGGAGGGGGGAAGGGGACCCGCCCACGCTCGCAGCCCTGCAACGTGCTGCTGTCGCCAGTCCTCGACAGATTGCCAGCTTCATCAAAGACTTGAGACACGGCAATTACATCGTTGCCGAACAACAAGAGAGCGACCGGCGGCACTACCATCTGCGGCCGACAGCGGCATTGATCAATGAAGTCGCCCGCTCGCCGCTGGCCTTCCTTGCCGCATCCGAGCGCCTGCAACCGTCTTCACCGCCTCTCCACACAGCAATCTCAGCTTCGACGGAACGGATGTGTGACTGGCTTGGCCGCTCCGTGGATTGCTATCAGGATGGTGATAGCCTCTTCGCACCCTTCCGGACCATCGTACAGCTCACGGAGCGCGAATGCGGCTATCCGTTAATGACTGCTGTCCTTGGCACGCATTACGCCACGCCATCTGGCGTCGCCGCCGGTTTACCATCCCTGACCTATCGCGCGCTGTCTGAGCGTTTTCAGGTCTCCCGTCAGCACATCGGCAACATGCTCAAGGAGGCAGAGAGAGAAGGCTGGTTTAGTGTCGCCCCGGGCGGTCACCTGACGGAGATCTCCGAGGACCTCGTCGCCGAGTTCGAGACCTGGGCGGCGGGCCAGATGGCGCATTATCGATTGCTTGCGGAGATGGTGTGTGATTGCGGCGGCGCGGCACCGGGAATGATGCTCGGATGACAGATCGTGGTCCACTGGGATTACGAATTCCATGCAAAGTTTGGACTGTAGAAGGCACCGGTTTCGATCGATAAACCGGACGAGGCGACTAACGTTGTTCGCGCAAGTACCTGTGCTCCTGCAACGACCCGCCATCGGCCCACTGAGATTCGCAATGCATGACCTGATTCGGCTAGCTCCTCCCACTACCTGACACCGTTCGCTCCGTGCCGCCTCACGCAGCTAGCGGGCCGATCACGATATGGAAGTTCAGTACGTATCGGCAGCATGCCGGCATTAATTGGAGGCCTCAAGGTGCTTTTCCGCTCCCCAATACTAGGTCCCGTCTCGACGGCAGCTCTTCTTCTGGCACTCTCCGGCAATGGCTGGATGAACTGGGCCCAAGCACAAAGTGTATCAGTGTCAGGTGACGTCGATCCAAACTTCTCTGGATCGGTGCCCTCTTGGTCAGTTGGCGGCGAGCTCCGTATCGGATGGTCTGGCACTGGCACGGTTCTCATCGAGAATGGTGGATCCGTCGACAGTGGTGAGGGGATACTCGGCCGCCGTCAGGGCTCGTCCGGAACGGCGACAGTCCGCGGTGCTGGATCGTCCTGGACCAACACTTGGCTCCAGGTCGGGATGGAGGGTGTGGGCACCCTGAACATCGAGAATGGCGGTGTCGTCCATAGCGATCGTAGCTTTGTCGGCCTCTTCTCGACAGGGTTCGGCACCATAGTGGTGAACGGCACAGGCACCAGATGGGACAGCAGCGAGCTCTATGTCGGTTATCTTGGGATCGGCCAGTTAGCCATTCAAAACGGCAGCACCGTTTCTTCGGGAACCGCTATGATCGGTGCGAGCGAGGGGGGGAAAGGCACTGTAACGCTCAACGGCTTAGGTTCTACCTGGAACACTAATTCACTTGTCGTGGGCTCGCAAAGCACCGGCGATCTGACAATTGCGAACCGCGGCGCGCTCACCACGGACACTGTTTCTCTGGGACAGGAAAGCGGGATATCCGGCACCGTGACGGTGCGTGGCACTGGCTCGACATGGACCAACGACAGAACTTTTGTCGTCGGCGAGAAGGGCACCGGCATTCTGACCATCGCAGACGGTGGTACCGTTAGCACCACGTTCGGCACAATCGCCCAGGGGGGCAGCTCTTCCGGCACCGCGACGGTCAGCGGGAATGGCTCCGCATGGAATATCATCACCCCCCTTGGCGTCGGTTTCGATGGCAATGGCACCCTCCTGATTGAAGACGGCGGACATGTCGCCAGCAGTGGTGCTTTCATTGGGGCGAGGGCCGGATCGCAAGGGCTGGCAACAGTCACCGGTGCCGGATCCCGATGGACAAGTCCCGATGAGTTCTTCGTCGGCTTGAGTGGACAAGGCCACCTGACGGTGGCGGATGGTGGCAATGTCTCGAGCCAGATCGGCTATCTGGGCCGCTTTGCGGGCTCTTTGGGCACGGCAACGGTCAGCGGGAACACCTCCAGATGGACGAATACCGACGATCTGTTTGTTGGCTACGAGGGTAGGGGTGATCTCTCCGTCGAGGCTGGCGGCGAGGTCAGCGCCGGCACAGTCTCAATCGGCCAAGGTAGCACGCTCCGGGTCGGCACGGGCGGGCAAGCCGGCAGGCTTGCAACCCCGGTCGTGAGCAATGCCGGAGCGCTTGCTTTCGATCACTCTGACAATGTCAGCTTCGCGGGCGCGATCTCAGGGGCGGGCACGCTGACGAAGAGCGGACTTGGCCGTCTGACCCTCACCGCAACAAACACCCACGTGGGGGCGACCACCGTGGCGGGCGGTACGCTCATGGTGGATGGCTCGCTGGCGAGCAGCACTATCCAAGTGCAGTCGGGCGCTACCCTCACCGGATCGGGCAGCCTCGAGGGCGACGTGACCGTGGCAGATGGCGCGACCTTGTCCGGCGCGAGCGGTCGAACCCTCGGCATCGGCAGTGTGGCTCTGAACTCCGCTGCCACTCTTAAGGTGGAACTCAGCTCCGGCAGCAACGATCCGCTTTTCGACATCGCGCGCGGTCTGACCTTGAATGGCTATCTCACCGTCGGCGAGAATTCAGATCTGTCAGGGGCAACGAGCTATGATCTCTTCCACTATGGCGGCATGCTTACCAGCGCTCCCCTGGTCATCACCTCAGCCCCCATTGGCTACAAGCGGTCGAATTTCGTCCTCGACACCAGTTCGGGCAAGGTGACGCTGAACCTGATCGATGCGATGGGCCAGCAATACTGGTCCCAGGGATCGGGTCTCTGGACCAGCTCCGGCTGGAGCAATCCGAACGGCAGCCTCCTCACCCAATGGGAGGGGGATACAGCCGTGTTCCGCGGTGGCGGCGGAACGGTGACAGTGGGGAGCACTCAGAACTTCTCCGCCCTGCGCTTCGAGGCGGATGGCTTCAGAATCGTGCCCGGCGCAGGCGGAGCCCTGACCATTGCAGGAGCGCGTGGCGACGTGCGGGTGGAAAGCGGCCGCACCGCCACCATCGCCACTCCGATCAGCGGCACGGGGCAGCTGGCCAAAGGCGGCGCCGGCACGCTCATCCTGTCTGGCGTCAACACCTATCAGGGCGGCACTTGGCTCGCAGCAGGCACGCTGGGCATTGGCTCGGATGACAATCTGGGCCATGCCTCCGGAAGGCTGGCCATCGAAGCTGGCGCAACGTTGCGGGCGCTGGAGGATCTCGGCTCGGGGCGCGGCATCACTCTTGGGCTGGGAGGTGGTATTCTGGATACCGATGCTCATACAGTCACGTTCTCCGGCGCGATTGATGGCGTCGGCTCCCTGACCAAGCTGGGCACCGGCACGCTCAACTTGTCAGGTCAGAACACGTATAAGGGCGGCACGGCCGTCAGCGCCGGCACACTGATCGGGACTGCTGCGAGCTTTGGCTCCGGTCTTATCACCAACAACGCTGCCCTGGTGCTAGACCAGGCGACAGATGCCACTCTTGCCAACGCCATCGCTGGCACGGGACGTCTGACCAAGTCCGGTTCGGGCCACCTGGACCTGACCGGCATCAGCACCTTGTCGGGCCCAACCTACGTAGAAGCCGGGCACTTGGCGGTGAACGGCTCCCTTACCGCCTCGCCGGTCACGGTGGCCGGCGGCACGCTCGGCGGCTCCGGCACCATTGCTGGCCTCGCCGTGCAGAGCGGCGGCACGGTGGCGCCGGGCAACTCGATCGGCACGCTGTCCGTCAACGGCAATGTCTCGTTTGCCCCCGGCTCGGTCTTTGCGGTGGAGATCAACGGTGCCGGTCAAAGCGATCGCCTCGCCGCCACCGGCACCGCGACGCTGTCCGGCGGCACGGTGATGATCCTGCCCGATCAGGGCATCAATTTCCTTGAGAATTCGCCCTACACCATCGTGACCGCACAGGGCGGCGTGAGCGGGCAGTTCGCCGGCACCCAGAGCACGGAGTTCGCCTTCATCTCGCCGACGCTGGGCTATGCCACCAACGCGGTGACCCTGACCATGGTGCGCAAGACCGACCCGAACCCACCCCCACCAACCACGCCAACCCCGCCGCTTCCGCCGACCCCGCTGGCCTTTCATTCGGTGGCGGTGACGAAGAACCAGTACCGTACCGCCGACGCCATCGAGGCCCTGCGGCCCGGCCACCGGCTCTACAACACCGTGCTCGGCGCCAGTGTCGCTGGCGCTCGGCAGGCGTTTGATGCGCTCTCGGGTGAGGCGCATGCCTCGGCAGCCTCCGTGGCCTATGGCGATGCCGCACAGGTGCAGAACAGCATCCTCACCCGCCTGCGCCAGCCGCTGACCTCCCGCCTGCCCACCTTCGTGCAGGACTCCTACACGGCCGCTTACGCGGCCGATGCGCCAGGAGCGACCTTGCAGCCTGTGGCAGTGGTGCCCGCGTTCGATCCCCGTCGCTTTGCCCTGTGGGGCGAGGGCTTCGGCTCCTGGGGCAAGATCGGCGGCAACGGCAATGCCGCGGGCCTCGACAGCTCCACCGGTGGGTTCATCCTCGGCGCCGACGCGCAGGTGGCGGAGGCCTTCCGGCTCGGCCTGGCCGGCGGCTTCACCCGCACCACCTTCGACATCGACGGCCGGCTCTCCTCCGGCTCGAACGAGACGGTGTTCGGCGCACTCTACGGCTCAGGCTCCTGGGGCAACGTCACTCTGCGCGTCGGCGCCTCCTATGCCGGCCATGACATCGACGCCCAGCGTCAGGTGCAGTTTCCCGGCTTCAGCGATCAGGTCAGGGCCTCTTATGATGGCTGGACCGCGCAGGCCTTTGGCGAGGTGGGCTACCGGATGGGCCTAGGCCCGGTGCAGCTGGAGCCGTTCGTTGGAGCCTCGGTGTTGCGGCTGCACACCGACGCCTTCCAGGAGGAGGGCGGGCCCGCAGCGCTCACCGGCTCCGCCCGGGATCAGGATCTGGCCACCACGACGCTGGGCGTCCGGGCCGAGGCCCGCCTGAGCGACACGGTTCCGCTGATCGTGCGCGGTCTCATCGGCTGGCGCCATGCCTATGGCGACGTTGAGCCCGAGGCTTTGCTCGCCTTCAGCGGCGGTGCGTCGGCCTTCGCGGTGGCGGGCACGCCGATCGACCGCAATGCGCTGGTGGCGGAGGCCGGGCTCGACTGGCAGATTACTCCCGACATGACGCTCGGCGCCGCCTATGTGGGCCAGATCGGTGAGCGGGCGCAGGAGCATGCCCTCAAGGGTAACTTCATCTGGCGGTTCTAAGTCTACCCCATACTTCGAAACGACGAGCGCAGCACTTCCTCAGAGAGCTGAAGGGCTGACCCAGGCGTTCTCGATTTCGGATAACCCGATGGATGGAACTGCGGATGCGTGTCGTTGCTGACCATATCGCAAATTATGCCACATCACCCCTTGCAGCCTTCTTTTCGTGGATGCCTTGGGAGTTGACGGCACAGGCCGTTCAAGCCGTCGAGCAACTCCTACCCGGCCTTGATGCAGAGTATGAGTTGTCCGGAAACATCGCGGTCCATCGTACTGCAACCATTGAGAATGGCGCGACACTAAAGGGGCCGGCGATCATCGGCCCTGGCTGCTTCCTGGCCGCCGGATCGTTGGTGCGCGGTGGGTGCTGGCTGGACCGGAACTGCATCATCGGCCCCGGCGCTGAGCTCAAATCCTCATTCCTGTTCGCCGGGTCGCGGCTGGCCCATTTCAATTTTGTCGGGGACAGCATCCTCGGGACGGACGTGAACCTCGAGGCTGGCTCCATCATTGCTAACCATCGCAATGAGCTTCCTGACCCCGCCATCAGGATCCTCTACGAGGGGACAGTGATTGAAACGGGCGCCGTGAAGTTCGGCGCCATTGTTGGGGATGCCTGTCGGATCGGAGCCAATGCGGTTCTTGCACCCGGGACGATCCTGCCAGCAGGGGCCATCGTCCAAAGGCTTTCTCTCATCGATCAGCAGCCCCACACGTAACCACTGGCTGAGGGTGAATTTCGGGCAAGCGCCTTTGTGGATCGGCCTGAGGTACTCCATCGGATAAGACGGGCTTTCAAGAAACTTGATAGGTCAGATCACGAAATCCGCTCTAGCCAACAAGTCGCCTGCTGCACGATCATCGGCAGGACGAAGCAATTTGCCGTAGGTGCCACAACAGATGCCAGCGACACGAATTGGAACGCGCCGGGGATGGCTTGGAAATCGTCGGGGCGAGCTTGTTGAAGCTGTTCAACGGGCTTTGCAAACCGGCCTTCTCATCCCTGATAATGATCGGTGCATCCGTCTCACCGAGTATGACGACGATGCGATGCTTGCGCCTCCTGAGAAGGGGCCTTCCTATCTGCTTATCGAAGTCACGTTGTTCTCAGGTCGGTCGGTCGAAGCCAAGAGACGCCTTTACGCTGCCTTGGTCGAGGAGCTCGAGCCATTGGGCATACCGGCGGGCGATATCAAGACAATTCTGATCGAGGTGGACTCGGTCAATTGGGGTCTTCAAGGGGTTCCGGCGAGTGAGATCGATTTGGGCTACAAGATCGACGTATAGGGCACAAATTGCCGATAAGCCCCCTTCATCGGCCTGTTGGCCGCTGTCGCAGCCAGCCGGCTGATCAAGATCCGGGCTGCCGGTATCAGTGGGTCAGGCTGATGCAAACGTTGAAGAAGGAGTTTGGTGCGTCAACGCTCGCCTATGGGAGCCCCGTCACGCTGTGATTGTCGAAGACGGCAGCGGATGGCTTGGTACTTTCGCCATGCCGCTGAAAAGGTTGAGTTGAATATTCAAGATCGGTTCCACGCCTCGCAGACGATGCTCCATTGGATTGCCTCGCCCCCGAGAGCACGCCGTCGTTTCAACTGGGTAGGAGACTGTATGCGACCTTTGAATGCCGTGTGTGCCTACGTCCTGTTCACGTTCCTATCATTCACCTTGGTGGGAATCGGGATCGTGCTGCCGGCGTGGGTCGCCTTCGAGGCGGGTGGCTCACCACTGGTCGGGTGGGTTCTTCTGGCCTCGAGCCTGTCCGGCGTGGTGCTGGCACCGCTTGCAGGCCACCTTACCGATCGCGGCAACCGGAACCGGCTGGCGATGGTTGGACAGGCCCTCCGGTCGCTGGGCATGGCCGTCACCGCCGCCGCGGCGGTTCTGCCGGAAATCCCAGCGGCGGTTGCGCTGGTGGCAGCGGCGGTCATGGGGTCGTTCGGATTCGCCGTCCTGTCGGGATCGTTGAGCGGCATCCTTCAGGATCTCATCCCCGCAGAGCGTCGGACCAGCTTCGTGCTCCGGCTATCCGTTGCCCGACAGGTCGGGATTGCCCTCGGAACAGGAATCGCGGGGCTTGCCATTCACCAGATCGGGGCCAGCGCCACCGCCATCAGCTTCGCAGTCATCGGCAGTGCTTGCATCCCGCTGCTGCGGTACGTGCCGGCAACGACCATTGCCCCTGGGACGTCCGCGCAGCAGGGCCTGGTGGCGGCCAACCTCAAGGCATTCCGGTATCTGGCAGAGTACCCTCAGTGCATGATCGCTGCGATCACCGTGGGCATGGCGTACGCGGTTGTGCAGGTCACCAACCTGCTGCTGCCTGGTTTCGTGGCCGACAGCCTCCATGGCGGCAGCGCACTGTTCGGAACGCTGGAGATGACGGCGGCTATTGCCGGTGCGGTGTCGGTGATGGTGGCTTCGACCGAACGGATCGCCCGGTTGCTCCAGGAGCGTACCCTGGCGGTGCTGGCCGCAGCCGGGCTCGCCTTGGTTGCCTTCTCCTTCGCGACGGCAGACTGGGGGGCCACCATTGTCTATGCCCTGGCCGGCATCTTGTGGAGCCTCGCGCGAGCGCTGGCCAATGCCTACCTGCTTCTAGTGGTAGACAATGCAATGATGGGTCGGGTCCAGGCGTTCACGACCCTCATCACGAGTGCCTGTGGCGGACTGATCTTTCTTCTACCGACCCTCATTCCTGCGGCCACAGAGGCTGGCCTCTATCTCGGGTGCGGTATCGCGATCATAGCCTGTGCAAGTAGCCTAAGGATTTGGAACTCAAGGCATTCTCGCTGAACGGCCGCAGGACCAGCCCTTTCGGCTGGACGTCCAGATCAAATTTATCTGATGACGGTAGTATAAGCTCGGACCATTCCTGTGTGCCCAACAAGGGCGTCAAAGCTCGCGAGCCGTCGAAAAGCGCCGCAGCTCGGGATTTGCGAGCGCGATTGATGTGATAGCCAGAACGCAGGACGCCCCCCGATGACCAGCACAGCGGCCGGAGGCAGATACGTCGCCATAAAGCCTGCCCGAAAGTTTCCAATTTCGGGGCCGGCAAGTCCTGCAACATGCTCAACAGAGCTTAGACGCCCCCGGTACTCATCGGGTGTGGCTATTTGAATGAGCGCGCTTCTGGCTATGACCGCAATCGTATCCGCGGCACCTGCGATCGCCAGGACGGCGAGGATGCTCCACAACTCCCCTGTAAGCCCGGCTCCGAGCAAGGCAGCCCTCCAACAGAAAGCTGCGGCGAGTTGAACCTTACCGAGATCCGGCCGGCGTGTGAGCCAGCCGGAAGAGACAGAAGTGGCCACGCCGCCAAGCGCCACTGCGGAAAGAAACAGCCCGAGTTCGAAGAGTTTAATCGACAAAACTCAAAGTAAGTGATTTCACTGAGGAAGGTAGGAGAGGGCGCTACGGCCTTCGGCCTATCTGGCTCTACTCGCTTCGCTCACCGAGCCGCCTACGACGTCTCGGCCATCCGGTAATGATCCAGGCGCGGACCTGAGCCACATCGAGGGAAGGGGTGGGTGATCCTCCCCGCATCTTTGGAGGCAGCAGCGTGTTCACGTTCCTAGCTCAGTTCTTCCTCGGAGAGCCGCCATCGCCGCAGCAGACCTATGGTCTCGGGCCGGTCTATCACTCGCCAAACCTCCATGCGTTCTTCATGTTCGGGTTCATCCTGTTCTGCATGTGCATGGTCCCGGTTGTCCTTAGCCTCTGGAACCATCGGAGGCAGGGATGGGCGGTTGCCCTCGGTCTGCTCCTTGTTGTCGGAGCGGCCCTCGCATCAGGCGGCATGTATGCTAGTGGGTACTCGGAAGCGAAGTACCCGCACCTTCAAAGGGTCGCGGCTAAGGGCTTTTAAGCCGCCTTCGGCGTCACGAAAGACGATCTAGGCGCGGACCAGGGCTACAACAAGAAACGGGGGCACTCCCCTCCATCTGGGGCTGTGATGAGTTTTTGGAAAGGTTGCATGGGTTGGGGACATTGGGCTTTTGTTGGCGGCTCCTGTTGCAGGAGGACTGCTGGAAAGCAGTTCGCAATCTCGAAGAGCAAAGAAAGCCTCTTGAGGAAAATCATTCAGCAGAGTGCAAAGCGGTTCCAGCTCTCAGAGAGTATCTCGCCGCCCTGAAACGTCCGAAGTCGTAAACTGTTAATTCACCATTAGCCGGACCATCTAGGTGGAGGAATAAGGCGCTTTGCTTCGCTCTAAGTGAGTGATGACCTGCCACCGAAGCTTCATCCAGTGGCGTTTAGAGCCTCGACAGGTGATACGCCGTGTGGCGCGACAGGAGCAAGGGGCCAGCGCGCGGAGCCTGTCCGTTGCGCAGCGCGATGGTCCCTTGCGGTTCGTAGGGCGTGGGAGAACGCTTTCGGTGTCTGATAGCCCAGGGAAGAGTGGGGTCTCTCCGTGTTGTAATCCTCGACCCAGGCCGCGATCAGCTCGCGGGCATGATCCAGTCCGAAGAACAGGCTCTCGTTCAACAGCTCATCGCGCATGCGGCCGTTGAACGACTCGATGTAGCCGTTCTGCATCGGCTTGCCTGGGGCAATGTAATGCCACTCGATCCGGTGCTCGGTGCACCAGGTGAGGATGGCATTCGAGGTGAGTTCGGTGCCGTTATCGGAAACAATCATCCCCGGCTTGCCACGTCGCTCGATCAGGGTTGTCAGCTCCCGGGCAACCCGCTTGCCTGAGATCGAGGTGTCGGGGATCGCCGCCAGGCACTCCCGTGTCACGTCATCGACGACGTTCAGAATGCGAAAGCGCCGGCCGTTCGCGAACTGGTCATGGACAAAGTCCAGCGACCAGCGCGCATTGGCCTTCGCCTCCACCAGAATGGGCGCTCGCGTGCCGACCGCCCGCCGACGTGCCTGACGTTTGCGCACGCTCAGACCCTCCTCGCGGTAGAGGCGGTAGATCCGGTTGAGCCCCGCCGTCTCGCCCTCACGCCGAAGCAGCACGAACAGCCGCCGATAGCCAAACCGACGCCGTTCCCGCGCCAGGTCACGCAGGCGGCCGCGCAAGACGGCATCGTCCGGCCGGCATGAGCGGTATCGGATCGTGCTCCGGTCAGCCCCGATCAGGGTACAGGCCCGCCGCTCCGACAGGCCGAAGCTGGCCTGCAGGTGCACGACGGCTTCGCGCTTCGCGGCGGGCCCTACCACTTTTTTGAGAGGAGATCGCGCAGAGCCGAGGCATCGAGCATCGCCTCGGCCAGCAGCTTCTTCAGTCTGGCGTTCTCGTCCTCCAGCGCCTTGAGGCGCCGGGCATCCGAGACTTCCATGCCGCCGTACTTGGCCTTCCAGTTATACAAGGTGGCTTCCGACATGCCGTGCTTGCGGCACAAGTCGGCCGCCTTTGCCCCGGCCTCCTGCTCCCGCAGGATCCCGATGATCTGTTCTTCCGTAAACCGTGAACGCTTCATGGTCCGTCCTTATGATGATCTGATCCCTAAAAACTGGACCAGTTTGGGTTAGAGTTTTCCGCGGTATTTTCCCTGGCTGGGAAGGAGCGGAAGACCCATGAAGGCAGCACGGTTCACGGACGCCCAGAAGGCGTTCATCCTTAAGCAGGGCACGGATGGAACGCCCGTAGCGGAGATCTGCCGCAAGGCCGGGATCAGCCAGGCGACCTACTTCAACTGGAAGAAGAAGTATGACGGGCTGCTGCCGTCCGAGATGAAGCGCCTGAAGCAGCTCGAGGACGAGAACGCCCGTCTCAAGAAGATCGTCGCGGATCTGACGCTCGACCGCGAGATGCTGCAGGATGTCATCAAGCGAAAGCTTTAAGGCCTGCTCGCCAGCGCGAGCTCGTGGCCGGGATGTGCCGGGAGTGGGCGGTGTCGATCCGCAGAGCCTGTGCGGCTCTTCGGTTTGACCGCTCCACCCACCACTACAAATCCCGCCGCACCGAGCAGGCCGGTCTCAAGGAGCGCATTCGTGACATCTGTCAGACGCGAGTGCGCTATGGCTATCGCCGTGTTCACGTCCTGCTGGAGCGGGAAGGCTGGGGCACGAACATCAAGCGGACCTATCGCATCTACCGGGAGCTGGGCATGCAGCTGCGCAACAAAACACCCAAGCGGCGGGTGAAGGCCAAACTGCGGGACGACCGCCAGGTGGCCGTGGGGCCCAACGACGTCTGGGCGATGGACTTCGTGCATGACCAGCTGGCCACCGGCAAGAAGATCCGGGTGCTGACCGTGCTCGACACCTTCTCGCGCTACGTGCCGGCCCTGGACCCGCGCTTCAGCTACCGCGGCGAAGACGTGGTCGCTACCCTGGAGCGGGTCTGCGGGCAGATCGGCTATCCCAAGACCATCCGGGTGGATCAGGGCTCGGAGTTCGTGTCGCGGGATCTGGATCTGTGGGCGTACCAGAAGGGCGTCACGCTCGACTTCTCCCGTCCGGGCAAACCGACCGACAATGCCTTCATCGAGGCGTTCAACGGCCGGTTCCGGGCGGAGTGCCTGAACCAGCATTGGTTCCTTTCGCTTGCGGATGCTCGCGAAAAGCTGGAGGATTGGCGTCGATACTACAACGAGGAACGGCCCCATGGTGCCATCGGGAACAAGTCCCCGATTGTGCTGACGAAATCGGGTGACGCAGCCAGCCCGTCACCCTGATCAACGCCGGAAAACTCTAACCGCAGGTGGTCCAAAATCCGGGAGCGGTTCAATGATGGGCCGGACTCTAACTCCAGTTGGAGGGAAATCTCAGGGGCAGGTCAAAATCTGCTCAGCTTCTCATTTTGTGCTTGTGACAACTCTAAACGTTCGTTTTGACCCGCTCTACGACCCATTCAATTTGACGGCGCTCCGGGCTCCCCTTTGCGGGAAATTTCTCTGCCACTCGTGTAGTGGACGCATCACTTGGGACTGATGCCCAGGAGAGAACTTGCCTACTCTGCCGCCATGCTCCTGAAATTTAGAGCCTCGGACTAGCGTCGAAGGTCGCCGGCATTCAGGTTGTTTTCAGCCATCGAACCAAGAGGTGATTACTCGTTCGTATGCTTTGCCCGTCCTAAAGTCTTTATCTCCGCTGGCTATGCGCTGCGGAGAAAGAAATAGAATTCAGGAGGTTCTCCCGTTTCTCGCTCTTCCGATGCCACAGATGGCAATCTTCCGACATCCACCAAATTGCGAGTTGAGCGCGCCCCTACACCAATCCTGAATCTCCCCTGCTGATCAGTGACAGTGGAGAGTGACTCCCCGCCAGGCAGCACTAAACGGACGGTTTCTCCGCTCAAAGGTGCTCTCGTGCGCACGTGGATGAGCTGTCCGCTGACTGTAAAGGTAGGCATCGAAGCAAGCCGCACAAGATTGCGAACCTCGGTTAGGGATACGCCGCAAGGCGTGCTGCAATCGCTGCGATAACCAGCTGCGGAGCCACAGCGGCAAACGCCACTCGGATTGCGGCAGCAACTTGTCAGTTCATACCTGCCCCTGCCGGGAAGGCCGGCCCTACCACCACCGGGAAGATCGGCGGCGAAGGTAAACGTGGTTCCAAAATTAGTAGCGCCTGCAAAGCCGAAGGACAGAACTAAGGCTTTCCCCAGCTCGCGCCGAGAGAGACCGCTCCGAGGATGCACTTTATCGTCGACGGCGTAAGAGGCCGTCTTCAGCGCGAAAACAATGACATGTGTTACCCATAATGACGTAAATAGAACTGAGGCCGCAATGCAAGCCAAAAAGACATTTGGAAACGGCAGTACAAAGCTAATGGCTGTTGCCGCCCACCAGAGAAATGTCAGTCTAAACGCCTGTCGCATACAATTCTGGCAGTGGCCGAAATTTTTCCACAGAAGCATAACAATCCGGTTCATAAACATGTTGTCTCTCCATTGAAGAGATACTGTGTTTTTCTTGCTGTTGCTAAACTTGCTCTTCGTGCTGCAGCACCGCACAGCCGTCCGCAACAGTTTCCATGCTGTCTCCGTGATTCACTGCGGAGGGATGCGAGAACCGGTTGCCATCTTTGCCGGCGAAAAACCGGTACAGGTACATAACATGCGTTTCCCCAGTTGGGTCTGTGTTGAAGCTGTACGAAACGCCGTTCGGAACGTAAAACCAATCTCCTGGGCCAAATACTTCATTTCTGTATTTTATGTACCCCTTCGTCACGATACGAAGGCTGCCCCCCGGATCTCCTGGCTCATTTTCGTGGTGCACGTGAGGGGTTACGGTCGAAGCAGCGGGAAAAATTACTTGAAGCACTCGCACTTCTCGCATGTCGATTGGTAGCTGCCATTTCATTATTCCAGCAGCAAACGGAGTATCGACACGTAAACGGATCTTTGCCTCTTCAGCGGCCGAGTCATGGCTGGTTACAACTCGGTCGCTGTAGCCTAACTCCCTAAGTTCGTCCGATGTGTATGCCTCTCGAACAACACCGTATCCGCGAAGTTGATCGCGAGTGTATAAGCGTTTTTCGGGGTCGAACCTCAGTCGCCTAACTAGCGCCGCCCTGCGAACGGTTTCAACTTCTACGTCGGTGAGTTCAAAAATCTCCTCTATTGACTTGTGGAACATTGCTGTGTCCTCCCATCAGTTTAGTTGAAAATTGATATTTCATCTCAACTGTCATCTCTGTAACGCCAATTCTTTCGAAGCCCAACTTTTTGTAAAACTCAACTGCTGCAGTTTCTTTAAGGGCTTCCAACTGGACAGACCTGCCGTTTGATGCTGCGATGTCGATGATTTCACGTAGTATTGTTGAACCGATTCCCCGCCCTCTAAATCGCTTAGCAATGTATAAGTTCTCCAGAATCACCTCTGCTCGGGCCGTCCTAGTAGATAACCATCCGACGCAAGATGAACCGAACTGGATGACCTTTGTCATCTCTGGGCGCCAAATGGTACGAAACTTCTGCTGCTCTTGTACTTCATCCCAATGTCCACCAAGGAACGGGGTAAGCACGGGACGGCAGTGATCAGAGTAAAGTTTCCACGCGAAAGGGATGTCGTCGTCGGTCGCGTCACGAAGACTAAGCGTGGATCTCGTCATTCGATCACCTGCGAGCCGCCTTATCAGAGTTTATCAGATACAACTGTGCGTTCACATACTACATAGTAGAGCTTCGACATCTTTAGGAGTATGTCTTAGAGACCTTGTCCAGCCTGAGAGTGCAATCAAGCTGTTGTGATTGAGCCTGCGCGATCTCAAGGAGATGATGGCGGAACGCGGCATCTCCGTTGATCACACGACCATTTATCGCTGGACCGTTCACTATGCTCCGCTCCTGCTCGAGCAATTCAATCGGCGCAAGCGCCCGGTCACCGGCAGATGGCATGTGGATGAAACGTTTATCAAAATCCGTGGGCGTTGGATGTATTTGTACCGCGCCATCGACAGCAATGGTAACACCGGGGAATTCTGCTTCAGCGAGCGGCGCAACCTGATTGCTGCCAAGCGGTTCCTGCGCAAGGCACTCAAGCGGCATGGACGACCTGAGCGGATTGTGATCGACGGCAGCCAGACCAACCGCGAGGCGATCCTGGCCTGCGATGCGGAAAGCCGGCTCCAGGACGGATCAGGACGTCAGTTGAAGCCGATCCGGATCCGAAGAAGTGCCTACCTGAATAATCGCATCGAGCAGAACCATCGTGCTATCAAATGCCGGGTTCGACCGATGCTCGGATTTAAGTCGATGACGTCCGCTCGAGCGATCCTGGGCGGTATTGAGATGATCCACATGATGCGAAAAGGACAGGCGAAGTATGCCTGCCGTTCGCAGCGATCTCTCGCCGAGCAGTTTGACCTGCTCGCCCTATAGGCGCACGACGAGGCACCTGTTCCCTCCTCATCCTTGCTGCGCGTTTGCAACAGAACCATTCATTGCCGGTCTCAAGGCAGCGCTCGGCGAGGTAGTCTCCGATGTCCGTGCTTCCGACCGGCTCACCGAAAGCGCTGTTTGCCTGGTTGCACCTGAAAGTGGCATGGATCGCCAGCTGGAGCGTTTGCTGGCGAGAGCGGGGCAATTGCCATCAGCCGCTAAGCCTATTCTCGAAATCAATCCGCGCCATGACCTAATCATTGCCTTGGCAAGGCTCGATGATGAGGAGCAGAGCCTATGTGACGACGTTGCACATCCGCTCTTGGATGAGGCGCGCATCCTGGATGGAGAACTCCCGGCTGATGCCAAGGCATTCTCGCAACGTCTCGCTCGAGTCATGCGGCGGTCTGCTCCCTGATCAGGGGGCGCGCGTGGGCGCTCAGACACCGTATCGCAGGTCCTGCCTCGATTGCCGATCAACAGGGCCGGCATCCTAGCCCTGGTAATACAGCGCGCGGTCTCTCATATGCCGACTGCCGCAAAGTGATGTTTATACCGGGAAGTTGCCCTCAACGTAGCTGCTGAAGCGTATGATGTTCAGTTTCCCTTGATCCGCTGGAGCCCCTCAGCCGCAACTGGATCCACTCGTAAGATTGGGTGCCCACCCGAGGAGCGACGCCGTGAAAATTGCAGCCGCTCATAACCGCCGCTCTCTAGAGGCAAAAAGTAAAGCCCGCCTGTTTCGCCCTTTAGAAAACAGCGCAACCCAATGTAGAAGCTTTCCTCGTAGCCCTTCACAGCCCGACGAATGGCGGGATGAACGACAAGGGTGAGGCTCTTGCTCTCGCAGACCTCTTCGACGCTTTCGAAACTCAACACGGCTGAACCTCGCTGCAAAGGCGGTTGGTCAGCCGCCATTGAGGGTCAACGCGTCTACTAGGCTGCTGTTCGCCCCAAGCTCAGCTTATCCACTAAGGGATGACCTTGCCTCACCAAAAACCCTGGGCTATCACTTCGTTCTAGCACTCTCATGCGTCGAGTGCTAATCGTGCTGCTCGGCGCAGACGAGTGCCCCCAATTCCGAGAACAAGGAGGCACACCCATGACCTTTCGCCCATTACATGACCGCGTAGTCGTCCGCCGCATTGAAGCCGAAGAGAAGACGGCCGGCGGCATTATTATTCCCGATACTGCCAAGGAAAAGCCGCAGGAGGGCGAAGTCGTCGCCGTCGGCCCCGGCGCCCGTGACGAGAACGGCAAGGTTGCCGCCCTCGACGTGAAAGCCGGCGACCGCGTCTTGTTCGGCAAGTGGTCCGGCACCGAAGTGCGGATCGATGGTCAGGATCTCCTGATCATGAAGGAATCCGACATCATGGGCGTGATCGAGCAGTCCGCCGAAGCGCAGAAGGCCGCCTAAGACAGCCTCAACCCTCACAAGATCAACGCAACAGGATTTCAGATCATGGCTGCCAAAGACGTCAAATTCTCCTCTGATGCCCGCGAGAAGATGCTGCGCGGCGTCGACATCCTCGCCAATGCTGTGAAGGTCACCCTCGGCCCCAAGGGCCGCAATGTGGTGCTGGAAAAGAGCTTCGGGGCTCCAAGGATTACCAAAGACGGCGTCACCGTCGCCAAGGAGATCGAGCTCTCCGACAAGTTCGAGAACATGGGCGCCCAGATGGTGCGCGAGGTCGCCTCGAAGGCGAGCGATGTAGCGGGAGACGGCACCACCACCGCGACGGTCCTGGCCCAGGCCATCGTGCGCGAGGGCGCCAAGTCGGTTGCCGCCGGCATGAACCCGATGGACCTCAAGCGCGGCATCGATTTGGCCGTAGCGGAAGCCGTCAAGGACATCCAGGCTCGCGCCAAGAAAGTCGCCTCGTCCGAGGAGATCGCCCAGGTCGGCACCATCTCGGCCAATGGCGATGCCTCCATCGGTGAGATGATTGCTCAGGCGATGCAGAAGGTCGGCAACGAGGGTGTCATTACCGTCGAGGAAGCCAAGACTGCCGAGACCGAGCTCGATGTGGTCGAAGGCATGCAGTTCGACCGCGGCTACCTGTCTCCCTACTTCATCACCAATGCCGAGAAGATGATCGCTGAGCTTGAGGATCCCTACATCCTCATCCACGAGAAGAAGCTCTCGTCGTTGCAGTCACTGCTGCCGATCCTCGAGGCCGTGGTGCAGACCAGCAAGCCGCTGCTGATTGTGGCGGAAGACATCGAGGGTGAGGCGCTCGCCACCCTCGTGGTCAACAAGCTGCGTGGCGGCCTGAAGATCGCCGCCGTGAAGGCTCCGGGCTTCGGTGATCGTCGCAAGGCCATGCTCGAGGACATCGCGATCCTGACCGCCGGTCAGACGATCTCTGAAGACCTCGGCATCAAGCTCGAGACCGTCACCCTCGACATGCTCGGCCGCGCCAAGCGCGTCCGCATCGAGAAGGAGAACACCACGATCATTGATGGTGCTGGGTCTACGCAGGACATCGAGGCCCGGGTTCAGCAGATCAAGGCACAGATCGAGGAGACCACCTCGGACTACGACCGTGAGAAGCTCCAGGAGCGTCTGGCCAAGCTCGCAGGCGGCGTCGCGGTGATCCGCGTCGGCGGCTCGACAGAAATCGAGGTGAAGGAAAAGAAGGACCGCGTCGACGACGCGATGCATGCCACCCGCGCTGCGGTGGAAGAAGGCATCGTCCCCGGCGGCGGCACGGCCCTCCTGCGCGCCAAGGCTGCGGTTGCCAAGCTCTCCAGCGACAACCCGGACGTGAAGTCCGGCATCAACATCGTGCTGCGCGCGCTTGAGGCTCCGATCCGCCAGATCGCTGAGAACGCCGGCGTTGAAGGCTCCACGGTGGTCGGCAAGATCAACGACAACACCTCCTCCGACACCTTCGGCTTCAACGCTCAGACGGAAGAATTCGTGGATTTGCTGCAGGCTGGCATTGTCGATCCGGCCAAGGTCGTCCGCACGGCTCTGCAGAATGCAGCGTCGGTCGCTGGTCTCCTGGTCACCACGGAGGCCATGGTTGCCGACGCGCCGAAGAAGGAATCTGCTCCGGCTATGCCAGGTGGTGGCATGGGCGGCGGCATGGGAGGCATGGACTTCTAAGTCCTGCTCCCACCATCCTACTGGAAAGGCCTCGGACTACTCCGGGGCCTTTTCGTTTGTGTCGTGAATTCTCTATAGGCGATCATACAGGCGAAGATTGGACGGACAGGTGCGCCGCACTACACGGGCTGTGAGACCAGGTCACTACCGTTCTTCGTCCGACCGCGCCTGAGGCAGTGATCGCGTCAGCGCTTGTTCAGCAGGACCACGTTGGATCCAGCCGTGTTAGTGCTCTTAGCCGGCTTGGACCTGCTGAGGACGGCGGGCGAGACGTTCCACCTCTGCCCAGTGTCAGTGATCACCGTCACAGTCTTCTTGTTGTAGCGCGTCAGCATGCCCTCAAGTTGACCCTGGCCGGGAGGATGGAAACTGACTCGGTCACCAATCTTGAACTCCAGCATCTCCACATGGGCGCGCATCTGGTCGAGAAAGCGAAGGCGCTCGACGATACGGTGGTTGAGATCGATCAGCTCGGCCTCGGTCAGCTGGTCAATGTCGATCGTCATAGCAGTGCCCTCGATAAAAGCTGGGCTGGGACCAATGAGCGACTGTCTGGCCAGAGAATCTGCATGTCAAGGGCGCGATGCTCCCTCCAAGCATTGTCGTGCAGAGCGGCTGTGATGCATGAATCGGAGCGGCAGGTCCGTAAGCGCCGTCAGAAAATTTGGTTATTCGTCTCTGCCGGAAGCTAAAGTGCGTGCTCGTGTGCGGCGACGAGGGGCCTCAGTTCTTCTATCTGCAGGTCTTCTTGCAGGCGCAGATACCCGCTTATGACCATCACTAGCACTGCCCGTCCGGACAGCAGGAAGTCGGCCTTTGGGAGCGACAGTCCGGTTCTTTTCGTGAGGACGCTGTGCATTTGACGAGTGCTCATCGAGAAAAGTTCGACAAGCGGCAAAGTCAGCTAACACTGCTGGTGGACACTCAATCCCCTGTTGCTCGGCAAGCGACTGAGCATAGCGCACCATTGCTTCACTCGGAGGACGCGGCCCCGCCTGCGGAGCGTCCTTTGCAGGCCCAGATGATCGTTGCGGGGCATGCTGGTCAAGGAAGGCTCGACAGATTGCACTATTGCTTTTGAGCCCGCGGGGGAGCTTCAGGCCACGCTGGGCAGCAATAGATGTCGCGAAAGCAATCATCGCCTTTGTTGGGGGCTTCCCATCCGCTGCGGAAGGCGTTGGGAGATACGATGGATCAAGAGCAACAGCGCCCGACTGTCCGATCGTCGTGATCAGCTCCCTTACACGGCTTCGGGTTCGCTCCTGATAGGCTGTGGCTCTGCCGATCGCCTCAGTTCGCGTGGATGCACGCCCGATCTCAGCCAGATCCGCCTCGAACATCGCCCGGCCAACCGGGTCGCCATAGCTAGGAAAAACACAGCGGACAGCTGCAATGAATGCGAGACCAACTTCCGTCACCTGGATCGGCGGGTCCTTATACCCAGCCAGGGAATTGCTGACTCGGATTTGCGTCGGGGCGCCTGACGTGATTCACTGCGGAGCGGGGGCGTTGTTGAGGGGATCAGCATGGCTGCCCTCCGGATCCGCCAGGACTACTCACCATCCGACTTACGCCAACGGGCTGCTCGTGAGAGGGACACCCGGGCCAGCCTGCGGTTGCTGGCCATTGCCAATGCGCTTGAGGGCATGACCCGAACGGAGGCCGCCCGCCTGGCCGGCATGGAACGTCAGGCTCTGCACGATGCCATCCTGCGCTTCAATGCCGAGGGACCGGACGGTCTGCATGACCGCCATCGTTCCGGTCGCCCGGAGCAGCTCAGCCCTGGTCAGCAGGCCGCTCTCAAGGCCCACATCCTGCACGGGCCGGAGCCCGAGCGCGATGGGGTGAGCGCCTGGCGTCTGGTCGATCTGTGCGAGTACGTCGAGCGGACGTATGGCGTGAGCTACAGTGAGTGGGGGCTCTCGTGCCTGCTCAAGCGGCTGGACCTGTCACGGCAGAAGACCCGGCCCTCGCACCCGAAAGGCAATCCGGCCGCCCAGGCGGCGTTCAAAAAAGGAGCTGCCCTCAGCGCTGCAGGCCGTCGCGGCAGAGCATCCTGAGGCGCGTCTTCAGCTCTGGTGCCAGGACGAAGCGCGCTTTGGCCAGAAGGGCCGGACCACCCGCGTTTGGTACGAGCGTGGGGTACGTCCGCCCGGCGTGGTCGATCAGCGCTTCGAGAGCTTGTACCTGTTTGCCGCCTGCCGTCCCGGCACGGATGAGACCTTCGCGTTGGCTCTGCCGCGGGTGAATGCCGACGCGATGACGATCTTTCTGGAGCAGTTTGCCCGGCAGCTCGAACCCGGCGTACATGCAGTGCTCGTGCTGGATCAGGCTGGCTGGCACGACGCGCGGGCCTTGCACGTGCCAGAGACGATCACGCTGTTGCCTTTGCCGCCGGCGTCACCCCAGCTGAACCCGGTGGAGCGGGTCTGGCTCTACCTGCGTGAGCGCTATCTCTCGCATCGGATGCTCGACGATTATGAAGCCGTGTTGGACGCGGTCTGCCGCGCCTGGAACCGGCTCCTCGACGAGACAGGCCGTCTCACAACATTGACGGCCTACCCGTATCTCACTGCGTCAGGAATTCCATGAGCGGGTATTACCCTTCAGCAACTCAACATACTGGCTCTTATGCAGCTTCGGCAGGATCGTGTCGCGGGTTGCGGCAGTCCCGAGGCCCTTGGGCTCATTTGGGTTGGCCGGGTTCTCGAGAGCCGCTTTGAGTTTGGGGTCTTCCACCTGATCGACGAGGCGACCCATGACGACGGGTAACTCGCCGCGGGTGATCCGGCGTGGTGGTTCAGTTTTCGCTGTCTCGATCCGAGCGTTGGTTGCCTTTCCAGGCTCGTTGTCGCGGATCAGCGGGAGACGTCCGGTAGTGGGCTCTTCGTCCGGCTTGGCCTTGCCTGGGACAGCCTCGTTCTCCTCGTCAGCCTCGGCTCCATACACCGCCCGCCAGCCAGGCGACTTGATCACGCTGCCGCTGACCGAGAAGCGCTTCGGACCAAGTTGTGTTGGGACCTGCACAGCGACTGTGGTGCGAGCGTCGATACCGTCCGCCAGGTGTGCTGCTAGAAAGCTCTTGGCGACCAGCTCCCAGAGGCGGAGATGCTCTCCGCTAATGCTGCCTGGCTGCGGCACCTTACGCAGCGGCACAATGGCGTGGTGCTCGCCTGGATCTTTGACGTAATGACCCTTGTTGCCCTTGCGGAACACGAGGTTGCTGGCGGCTGGCACGAGGCTGGCAAGATCAGTCAGTCTCCCGACAACACTCGCGATCACAGCACTGGCATCGCCTGTCTGACTCTCGGGCAGGTGCTCGGACTCAGTGCGAGGATAGGTCAGGTAGCCCTGATCGTAGAGCTCCTGTGCCAGCTTCGCCGTGTGCTGAGGATCCCAGCCGAACCGCTTGGCGCAGCGACGGGCGAGGGTGTCTTTTGAGAACAGGCGAGGGGGTGCCCGGCGCACATCCTTCTGCTCGACACCAAGCGGACCGGACCAGGAAGCGGCTGCCTGCTGAATCGTCTCGGCCACCTGTTTGTCGAGGATTTTGTCCTTTGGTGCGTGCCAGAGGGTGATCTCAGCTCGGCCATCTGTCGCGACAGTCAGAGCAATCTTGAAATAATCTTGCGGGACGAAATCACGGATGCGCTTCTCGAGATCAGCCAGGATCGCGAGCGTCGGAGTCTGCACGCCACCGAAGCGCCAGGGCTGTCGGAAAGCTGGTGGCCGGAGCCTTAAAGAGATGGCGCGCGTGCCGTTGAGCCCCAGGTGGTAGTCCTCATATTGGCGGCACAGGGCCTCCAGATACGCGGCATAGTCGCGTTCACCCGAGTCGGGCTCCTTGGCCATGGCCGCAAAGGCCCGCCGGATCGAGACCTCGTCAAGGGCACCGAGCTTGAGGCGATCTACCCGACCTCGATAGCCAAGATGTTCGAGCACCTCCCAGGCAATCATCGAGCCCTCCCGGCCTGGGTCGGTGGCAATGATGACCCGCTCCACGCCCTGAAGAGCTTGCTTGATCGCCTCGATTTTTGGCTTGTGCGACTGGCCGGAGCGATTAGTGCCATATGTAACAGGGATACGATCGAGCACGATCGGCAGGGTATCAAGGCGCCAAGACTTCCATTCATCCCGAACATTGCCGGGCTCCTCGGCAGCTAAGAGGTGGCCCTCAGCCGAGACACAGACTGTGCTGGGTGATTTGAAGAACCGCTGCAGTTGGCGCATGGCCGAAGGCTTCTCGAAGAAGAACAGCGTGCGCGAGGATGATTGGGCGATCATAACCTACAATCGAACAATACTATTGCGGCTTACAGACCAAAGCGGGTGCAAGCCTGCAATTGAGAACGGATAGAGAACACTACTCGCAGTGACCTTGCTGGTCAACGGAAGGGTGGGCCTGGAGCCCGAGGAGCACTAACGGCACTCTGACCCAACCGGAGACAGGAAGCTCTCTCATGTCTTCAGAGCCTGCACGGCAGAAGCAGCGTTATCCGGCTAGGGGAATAGCTGGGCTGAATCAGGTTAGAGGATGAGTGCCGCGATTGTGACCGTCACACTTTATCCAAGAAACAGCAGCTCGCACGCCAGTTCAGCAGCGGAAGTCGAAGCAGCTAAGTTACTCTTCTGATTCAATAAAGTGGCGGAGAGGGGGAGACTCTCCGGGATCTTCCCGTTACCCAAGGCTTTTCAAGGATTTAGCGGTACCCCATGCCCGTCCTGTGTAGCACCCCGGTGCTGCTCTCGGCAACCAGCATTTGGCATGAGAATCTGAGCCAAGAGTGGTAGCTCAGAGAATATCTTAATCCATGTTGAGCGTATGCCTCGGTCATAAGCTGCCCGTCAGCCAATGTCCTCGGCCCGCCGGTGCAAACGTCAGACATGCGGCGAGCAGCAGAATGAGCCGCAATCAACCCTAAAATAACGAAAACGGTTCTATCCAGTGGCGCCAGATTAGATCCGGGCCAAAGGCAATGATGAACCACCTCAAGCACACCACACTCGCTGTCACCCTCGTCCTCTGCGCCGCCCCGGCGCTCGCGCAGGGCAAGTCCAAAAACCTCATCCCGCTAGAGCCGCGGCATCTACGAGGAAGCCGAGATCCCGTGCAAGCAACGCAGCAACGCCACCGCGCGGTCTTTCTGGGGCGATGCCCTGAACAGCTCCCGCACCGAGTGTAAGATCACGGGCCTCAAGACTGAGGCCAATGTGTACTCCTTCACCGCGAGCTGCGCGGATGACGGCTCCGAGGACCGCTACAAGATGCCGTACGTCGTCACGGTCAAGGACAAGAAATCCTTCACGCTCAAGACCGAGGACGGTACCACCGACTACCGCTGGTGCGCGTACAAGATGTTCGACTGATCGAATCGCCACCTGACCAAGGCGCCTGGCCCTAAGGCTAGGCTGCCTGTTCCTTCTTTGCCTTTCCCAGGACCTAGATGACTTCCCTCAAGTTTGCCAGGTCGGCTTCGTCGTTCACATCGCCTTCGTGGCTGGCAATCCAAAGGACCCGCCGCCGCTCGACCTGACGATCCCGGACCGCCAGACCTTCATCGTGACCCATCCCGCCGTCTGCGACGGTAAGACCCAGACAACCTACCGCTGGTGCGCCCAGCGCTACGACAAGTAGTGAAACCCATGGCACGTTCTTACAAGCATCTCTTCGGCCTCGGCACCGTTCTGGCAGCCAGCGTGGCGCTCTCGGGCTGCTACATGACCAGCGACCCGGTGGTCCAGAAGGGCGACGCCATGCCCTGGGGCGACAATGCCGTCTGCACACTGGACGGCAAGAACTACGCCTTGGACTTCACCAAGCCCGAGAAGGACGCGGCTGGCGGCACCGTCTACAAGCGCAACGGCGAGGAGTACACCTTCAAGCGCATTGAGGATGACCTGTACCTCGTGCAGCTCAAGGGCAAGGGCGGCTATCGCTACGGCTACCTGTTCAACCAGGGACAGAAGGGTACGCGCATCCTTTCCTTCCCGCAGGAGCCTGGGCAAGGCCTGGCCAACCTCGCCCGCGAGGCTGATGTGATGCTCTCTCGGTCAAAGACCATCGAGGGCTGGACGGAGATGGACGCCCGCAAGCCAACCGACATCGAGAAGTTCCTCACGTCGGTCAAGATCGGCGATCTGAAGCCCGCCGGCGAGTGCTCGTTCACCAAGGCCCCGGCCAAGGATGCGGTGATCCTCGGCCCCCTGAGGCGCAACATGCTGCGCGACGATGTCCTGGCGCTTAAGGGCGCGGAGGAATGCAGCCTCGCGGACGTCTGCTTCGATCTAGTCGAGGGCGGCTTCGCCGCCGGCCTCGGCGGCAATGGTGCCAAGGGCACCGTGACCGTCTCCTTCACCGAGGAGGGCATCAGTCGGGTCGAGACGCAGATCAACGGCTTGTCCGTCGACGCGCTCACCGACAAGACCAACGGCGTGGGCTCCATCTCCGGAGGGCCCAACATGTCCGATTCCATCCCCGTCCTGTTCGGGATCAACAGTGTCGACCTCGATTTCACCAACCCGGAGAGCATCCGCAGTGGGCCACAGGCCGAGAAGCGCGCCCGGGACGCCATCGCGAAGCTGGACGGCCTTAGCAAGGGGGGCAAGGAGTTCTTCGGCGCCCCCGACTTCCGCCGCATCCGGCTCATTTTCGCCCCGAAATCCTCTGTAGTGCGCGCCGCCGGCGTCAAGGGCTACCAGCAGGCCATCGCCAAGATGGAGGACGCTAAGGTGCCGTTCCAGGATTTCGGTATCACCAAGACAGAGAAGGGCCTGTACGACATGCATGTGGTGATCCAGCCGTGAGCCGCCGCAACTGGAGCGTCTCGGGTCTGAGGCCTGAATCACGTCACCAAGTGTTGGTTCGAAGATGTCGTCCAAACGGCAAAAGGCTTGGCGGAACTTTTTGGCGGAGACAGCCCTGGATACTCCCGATTTCGACGGTTTCTCCCGCCTTCAACCCGTTGAAATCCGGCTCCTCCCGAGGGAAGCCGTCAGCGGAGGTTCCGAATGGTAGCTTCCGTTGAAAGAGTTTGCCGCGCACCGTCTGAGTGGAGAGGTCGCAAAGATCATTGAAGCGGCCAAGCTTGCCCTCGGTTGGCGGCCAAGCTCCGTTCTTCGCTCCTCGTGACCAGAGCCTTATTGGCTGGGAACCCGAGCCCGTGCCGCTCGATCATTCGAGGAGCGGTTAAAGCCGGATTTTGATTG
Organism: Microvirga lotononidis; assembly: GCF_034627025.1. Classification (NCBI taxonomy): domain Bacteria; kingdom Pseudomonadati; phylum Pseudomonadota; class Alphaproteobacteria; order Hyphomicrobiales; family Methylobacteriaceae; genus Microvirga; species Microvirga lotononidis. Next base: position 637,921 of record NZ_CP141050.1, read on the forward strand.
GCTGATCGATACGCAAGGATTGCCGCCCATGATCATGAGAATGGTGGCGCCCTGGAGCGTGGCTTCGCGGGGCATAAATCCCTGGCCACGTGACTTGGCAGGCGGTTGCGACGTAGGAACAAATCCTGAACGAGTCTGGGACCCTGTGCGCCGATCCCTGCATTTCGGTGCCGTTCCAGGGCCTGGCCGCTTCCGGCGCGTGCCTCCTGGGCGGACACGCCGCAATGTCGGAAACCCTTCAATCTCAGGGACTTGACGGGGTCGGTGGGTAGCAGGGACTCGAACCCCGAACCTGCGGTTTTGGAGACCGAATGCCATGAATGTAAAAGCCCCAGAAACGTCAAAGGGTTAAGAGGGACAAAATTGCCGAGTCTGGGAGTTGTCTGGCACTTTGCGTGCCCGCGATCCATTCTGCGGGGGTCCCAAGACTGAGCTCCGCTGGAAGTTCCGGTCCGGCGCCTGCCGTCAGGAGATGCAAATGATGTCGAAGGATTAGCCTGCCGATATCCATGTCACGGCAACAGCAATCCTTGACAGTCGCTCGACGGTCCGTGGCAAAGCCCAAGCCAGAATGTGCCGGCATGTCATTCCGTACTCTGGATCGGATGGTGTTGATCTCCGCCCTCATCTTCTCAGGGCCAAGTCAGACTTGCGATGGTGGCCACGACCGGCTCAAGCATTCCCGTCGTCGATGGTATAGGACGGCGATGGAGCGCTCTGGGCGCTATTGGTGGAAAGAGAACTGGTGGCGAGCAGGCCTTAAAGCTTTCGCTTGATGACGTCCTGCAGCATCTCCCGGTCGAGCGTCAGATCTGCGACGATCTTCTTGAGGCAGGCATTCTCGTCCTCGAGCTGCTTCAGGCGCTTCATCTCGGACGGCAGAAGGCCATCATATACTTCTTCTTCCAGTTGAAGTAGGTCGCTTGGCTGATCCCCGCCTTGCGGCAGATCTCCGCCACGGGCGTTCCATCCGTGCCCTGCTTAAGGATGAACGCCTTCTGGGCGTCCGTGAACCGTGCTGCCTTCATGGGTCTCCCGCTCCTTCCCAGCCAGGGAAAATACCGCGGAAACCTCTAACCCAAACTGGTTCAGTTTTAAGGGATCAGATCATTGCTGGTCACCGGAAGGAGAGGCTAGACCTATGCTGCCGAGTTAACATCTAACCGACTGGACCTTTTCCCGACCAGCGCACATTGCAGCGGGCGTTGTCCATCAGCCCTCTATGGCTATCTGACTGGTATGCCAGCTTAGCATGTGTCTTTCGCAGAGCCGGATGACCTCGTGGAAGCCCCAGCCGATCGTGGATAAAATCAGAATTGCAACGATAACCACGCTGGCATCGCCATTCTCTTGTCCTAAGCTGAGGAGGTAACCGAGCCCGTAGGTCGCTCCCATGAGCTCGCCGATGACAGCCGCGGTAACAGCCTGGGTCGAAGCAATGCGAAAACCGGCCAGGATAGGCGGCAACGAAAAAGGTAGCTCTATACGTCGAAAGCGCTGCCACGCGCTTAAATGGAGAAGCGTGCCAAGATCTTGATACGGCTTTTCGACAGCCGCAAATCCCGCCGCGGCACCAGCCATTACTGGGAAGAAGGTCACAACCGCAATAAGGGTTATTTTCGGCCCCATATCCAATCCAAGCCACAGGAGAAGCAAGGGTGCGATCGCAATCTTGGGTGCCGTCTGCAGGAGCAAAACAAGGGGGGACAGCAGGCGACCGAGGAGGGGCACTCGCACGAATAGCCACCCGAACGCAACACCGAGAAAGCCCCCAAGAATAAATCCAGCGCCAATCTCAGCAAGAGTCACGCGGATGTGCTTCGTGAGCTCGGCGGTTTGCGCGAGGAAAACAAAGCGTGACGCAATCGCATCCGGTGCGGGGAGCAAATAGGCCGGCACATTCGTCACAAGGACAAAAATCCACCAGATGGCTATCGCAATGGCTAGCGAGCGTAAGGCGGTCAGTATGTTGATTACCGTCATTGTGACCCGTGGGTGAGTTAGCCCCCGCCTGACGGCGGAGGCCACAGGACTAAGCTTTGATATCGCTGGGTTGGATCACGAGATCTTCGGCCTTGAAGCCCTTCTCGATCACTTTGTATTCGGCCAGGATATCAATGTTCTTCTGCCAAGCGCTGAGATCAGCCGCGCCAATCCCCTTCTGTTTCGTTAGTGAACTTTGCCAAATTGATGGGATGAACGAATCTGTGAAAGCGCGCTTCAGCACAGCCTCCTGCCCCTTCCAAGTCTGGGCATGCTTATCGATTGCGATTGCTAAAGCCTCATCAACATGACCATCGATAACCCACTGGATTGCCTCACTAAGGGCAGTATTGAAGCCGCTCACTGCCTTTGGGTTGCTCTGAAGATACCGATCGCCAGTCACAACGACGTTACCAAACGACGGCAGGAAGTCGTTTGACGAGATCATGCCGACCTGCACACCTTCCGCTTCAAGGTTGTAGCGCCGCAGTTCCGAGAAAACGATGGCGTCAACCTTGTCGGCTTGCAGAGCCTGCACAATCGCCCCGGTGGCAATCACTTCTACATTGACATCATCCAGCTTCAGACCAGCCTGCTTCAGCCCGACTTGAAGCTGAAGGTAGTTAGGACTTCCGAGGCTTGTGACCGCAACAGTCTTCCCTTTCAGATCAGCGAAACTCTTGATATTCTTAGAGGTTTTGAAAAGGGTCGCTCCAATACCACGTTGGTAAGTGGTATGAACGACCTTGGTGGGAAGACCATTGGCTTTCGCAGCAATGACCGCATCGCCATTCGGAAAGCCGAATTGGACATTTCCGGCTGCCACGTTGCGCATAATGTCCGCGGCGGCGGCGTAAACGATGCGAACCTCGAGGCCATTCTTCGCGAATAGACCTTTCTCTTGGGCTACATAGATCGGAGCGTAAAATGGAACGGCTGCCCCATCGATTTGCAGGGTCACCGCCTCAGTGCTTTGAGCCCCCGCGATACGGGGGAAGAAGCCTGCGGCTGTGGCAAATGCACCACTTGCGAGAAATGTTCTACGCTTCATCAGAGAGCTCCCGGATTGGACGCGTTACCGAGCGTCGAGAAATGATACTGCTGTTGCCGCAAGACGAATAAGATTGTGCTGAGTTTCTTCGTAGTCTTCTAGCCATTGATCTGTCGCGCGATTGCCATGGACCGCCAAAACAGCGCCGACCTGAACTCCGAGGGCCCGGCCGACAGCGAATAGCGCTTCACATTCCATGTCCATACCGACAGCGCCTGCCTCGGTAAGCTGTCGCATCAGGCCAGCTGTTGGCAACTCCCGAGGGTCGGCGCCGGGCCGAGCCAAACGCTCTTGGCCCCAGTAGTAGGAATCCGTGGTGTAGATTGCGCCCCTGCGGAACGGAAGGTTGAGCGCCTTCGCTGCACGCTCAAGCGCCTCCACGATCTCTGCTGATGCGGGGATTGGCTCACTTGAGCGATCATAGACACGGGCAGTTCCTGTATTGCGAAGGGCTGTGTCTACAATCAGGAACGAGCCAAGAGGCATGCTCGGGTCAGTTGCTCCCATGCCTCCAACCCGGATCCCTCTTTTCATCCCAAGGTTAGCAAGCTCCACCACTGCAATCTCGGTTGAGGGACCCCCTATTCCTGTTGAGCAAACCGTGATCGGCGCGTCGTTCCACATGCCACGGGCCATTTGAAATTCCCGCCGACGCCCAATCTCTTTCACTTGCTTTAGGACACTTGCCGTCTTCGAAACCCGGTCTGGATCCCCTGGAAGAAGGACCGACGGCATCACGTCCGTTGCCTCGCAGGGTAAATGAGTAGGGCGCCCCTCAAGCCAGGGGAAGGCAGCTGAACGTGATGCTGTGTTGGTCATGGCTGGTCTCGCCAAGATAGGAAGCGACGCTCGAGAAGTTCGATGATTTGGTAGACGGCAATGCCCAAGAGCGCCGTTACGATGACAGCGGCGAAAAGAAGAGGCGTCTTGTAAGTGGCCGTCGCAAACGTCATCAGGTATCCTAGGCCCTGCTTGCCAGCCATCCATTCAGCAAGAATAGCACCGACTACAGCTTGCACGGCCCCCACGCGAAGACCAATGAAGATCTCGGGAAGGGCGGACGGGAACTCAATTCGTTGGAAGCGCTGCCATAGACTGAGATGAAGCACCTGCGCTAGATCATGGAGGCGTCTGTCGACTGAGCGGATGCCGATGAGGGTCGCGATCAGAACCGGAAAGAAGACAAGCGATACAATTAGGATGAGTTTGGATGTGACGCCCAGACCAAACCAAATGACAAAAAGGGGCGCTAGAGCAATCTTTGGCGCGGTTTGCAAGAATAGGATTGGACCAGACAGCCAGCGTTCTACCCGCGCACTCTTTGCCAGAAGAAGCCCACTCGCAATACCTAAGAGCACTCCTACGGCATAGCCTGAGACGAGAATAGTGACGGTATAAATAAGATGGCTGAAAAGCTGTCCTTTAGCAGCCTCTAGAAGAGCATTCCAAACAGAGATCGGAGAAGGCAGCAGGAATTCAGGAACATCATAGATACGCGTATAGAGATCCCACGCGACAACGATGGCTGCGATAGCGAAAGTGGTCTCAATGACTCTCCAAAAGCCTTTCATCGTAGGTCCCGCCGAAGGTCAGCCATCAACTGGTGGAACGCTGGATCCAATTTCGTGCCTTCCCCTCGAGGGCGAACAAGATCCACATTGTAGACGTTCTTGATACGGCCGGGACGTGACGACATCACAACTACCCTGTCGGAAAGGTAAGCAGCTTCTTCGACGCTGTGCGTTACGAACAGAATAGTCTTCTTCGTTTGCGCCCAGATCGAAAGGAGCTCATCGTTTAGTCTATCGCGAGTGATGAGATCCAAGGCGCCAAAAGGCTCATCCATCAGGAGCAGCGACGGATCATACGAGAGTGCACGCGCGATAGAGACCCGCTGACGCATTCCACCCGACAATGCGCGGGGTAAGGCAGTTTCGAAACCATTCAGCCCCACGAGCTTTAACAAGTCCACAGCACGGCTATCAGCCTCAACCCGGGCGACCCCCGCTGTATCAAGAGGGAAGCGAACATTCTCAAGCGCGGAGAGCCACGGTAGGAGAACCGGCTCTTGAAACACAAAGCCGACGCGCTGCCGGGATGAACTTCTATCGTCGACCTCGATAGATCCACCACTTGCCGTCTCTAGACCAGCGAGAATGCGCAATAGAGTCGACTTCCCGCAACCAGAGGGGCCGATGATGCTAACGAACTCGCCGCGGCTCACATCAAGATCAGTTGGACTTAACGCCGTTACCGCAGCGCCATTGATCGAAAAGTCTTTGTGAACACCTCGGATTTTAATCATTCGTCTGTTCGCACCTGAGGGTGTTAGCCATGGACTTGAAAGTCCCCGTTGCACTGACACACTCAGCCCCTTGCAGACAAGCTTCGACGAGCATGCATCCTGACTTCTTTTGTCAAAAACTGGGCAAATCCTGGTCACCGGCGGCCGCGCACTGAAACTCCGTAGCATCACGATGTGGGCAGTCGGTTGATCAGCGCCATAAAGCCGATGGCAACTTCTTTAGAAAGCCTGCCTAAGCCTCGGATAATCAGACCTGTTCAAGCAGCCAACTGAGCTACTCCTGACAAGGCGCATTGCTAGGCTCCTCGGTGGCCGAGAGGTAGGTCTCGGCCGAGACACAGGTCGTCATAAGCGAGTTGAAGAGCCGCTGCAGCGTGCGGGGCGCTGAGAACAATGTTATATTATGAAATTTGAAGCCCGATCGGGATGCACGGCCACAGCGATGCTGTGACGCTCGCCTCATGAATGAAAAGAGAGTGTCACTCGCAGAGAAAACCTTGGTCAAGGGACTGGTAGGACTACCAGGCTGAGCCCTTATCCGCACTTTAACTAAACGTGAGACCAGGATCTTTCTGCTGTCTTCATTGCCTGCACGGCCGAAACAACATTATCTGCCTAGATGGTCATAGCTGTGTAGGCAGCAGATTAGAGGATGAGTGCCGCGATCGTGACGGTCACACATTATAAGAGAAACAGCAGCTCGCACTTCAGCCCGGTAGCGGAAGTCGAAAAAACTAAGATGCTCTTTTCATTGAATTAAATGGCGGAGAGGGGGAGACACCGCATAATCTTCCATAACCCATGATATATCAATGACTTAACGGCACCAATAAGAGCCCTGTGTAGCACTCCCTTGGAGCACACGGCAACGACGATCAGGTATCAGATCCTTGGCGCAATGGCGGTAGCCCACGAGGCCTCAAGGCTGCCCACTTGATGAATATGTGACTGCCTCGTTGGGCAGCACACCCTTGAGAACCTGCACCGCAGCCAACAGCGGATGTATTGGGTTGGCTGTTGTGCCCAGCCCATGCCGTGGCGCGCTGGCCAGAGTTGAAGAGCCGAGCCCAACCACCGTTGCGCCCCAGGTGCGAACCACCGGTTCAGGGCTCGGCGAACCCCGTGGCCCGTACGGCCAATGCTCCGGTTCGCGGATCACGGGTGAAGAACAGCCCGCCGCGCCGGGCCGAATGCCCCGGGATGTAGTCGAGCACAACCCGGCTGACCTCCTCCCCGCCATCCGCGGACACCTTGCCCTCGACCTCAACCTGAGCGGCCGCCTCGCCTGCGCCGTTGCGCGCGCGGAACAGGACCCGGTAGCCACCCTCTACGGGCGCCACGTTCTCGACTTGGACGGTGATCACGGGCGGTGTGGTAGCCCCGTGGAACGCCTGCCAGCCGATCACGCCGAAGACGCCGAGGACGAGGAAAAGTCCGATCCCGGCGGCCAGCCACTCCAACCATGGTACCCGCTGCGCCGGCTTTCCGGTCTGGATCTCGCCCGTCTTGTATTGCCGGTTCATCGCTGCCTCACACTACCAGCCGCGCCGTCGCGGCGCCAAGCGACGCCGGGAAGCCCAGCACCACCAGCATGTTCGCGATCTCGGCCACGGCCACGCCGTCCGTCCGTCCGAAGCTCCAAAGCACATACAGGCTTACCAACAGGGCGATGCCGTAGCCGGCCATGGTGAAGTGCAGGAACGTCGACAGGAATGTTCCGCCCTCGGGCCGGCTCTCCTGGCCCGAGAACCCAATGCTGTAGACGAAGGCGTGCAGGAGCAGGAGGGAGAACACTCCCAGCGCCAAGGCGTGCCATGGCGTCATCTGGAAGGCGATCAGGATCATCTCCTCCGTCGGGGCCATGTTGAAGGCCAGGAACAGAGCGCCGGCCAGCATCAGGAAGAGCTCGCCGGCATAGCCGGCCTCCTGCTTGCGCTCCTCCTCGGCCTTCATGTCCTGCTCGGCCCCAAGTTGCTTGCGCCCGAGCATGGCGCCGATGCTGGCCGGCACACTCTGCAGCGCCACCCGGCCAACGATTTCACCCCAGCCCATGTCGAAGGTGATCACCGCAAGCGCCACGAGCAGCAGGGCGGACGTGATCACGCCGACCCCAAAGGCGGCGAAGGCGTCCATGGCGTCCTCCTTGAGGCTGAAGGTCTTCTCGAAGCCGGAGAAGTAGGAGAGCCCGACAAGCACCGCGAGAGTGAACCCCATGAGCAGCAGCAGGCGACCACGACCCATGGCAAAGCCGAGCGACCACATCTCCATGGTCATCAGCAGCGGCAGGCCGAACAGGATCGCGCCGCCGAAGGCACGCGTCAGGCCGATGGCATAGCGTTCGCTGGTCACAGTCACCTCGTTTGTCGGCCCTGCTCCCACGCCTCAGGCCGAGGAAGCTTGGCCTTGAGGGGGAACCCGCCGTCCGGCTCCAGGTTCCCCCTCCCTCTCAGGACCCATGCCTTCGCCCCGACCTCCCGCGCCACCACCACGGCGGCCGGACCCGTGCCGTGGCTTGATGCCGGCAATGGCAGATCCGGCGCGAATGAGGTCGACATGCAAAGGCTCACGGGGCCCATCCCTATGCCTCCCGAGATCGGGGGATGTCCGGCGCTCCGCGGGAACTCCGGTACGTCTCCCGGGTCACCCACGTGGCGAAACCGAGGACGGCGGCGGCGTAGGCCGCAAGGACCGTCCCGGAATCGATCATCATCGCCCCGAGGGTTCCGAGCATCAGGCACACGCCACCGAACAGGATGGCGGCATTCAGGATGGCACGAGATCGCGTCATCGGACCCTCCTCCCTGTTCAGGATACGGAGCGGGGCCGCAGGACCAGGCGGTCCTGGATGGAACGGATCCCCGGCGTGTTCTCGGCGGCGACGAGGATCGCCTCGCGTTCGGCCGCCGAATCCACCACCCCGGCGATGTCGACGTTGCCGCGATGCACCGAGATGTTGATCAGCGGATGAGAGGGCGTCACCGCCTTCACCCGGTCCATGAGGTCACGCAGGATGGCATCATCCGTGGGAGGATCCGCGAATACGGCGGCCTGGTGACGTGCCACTGCCTTGACGAGGTCGCTGCGGCTGACGATGCCGACAAGATGACTCCCGCGGACGACGGGCATCCGCTTGAGCCGCCGCTTCTCCATGATGTCGGCAGCGTCCGCGAGCGTCATGGCCTCGGTGGCCGTGACCACCTGCGGCCTCATCACGTGCTGCGCCTTGCGGCCATGGGTCCGCACGTAGTCGGCGGCCTCCGCCTCCACGTCGGTGAGGACCTTGCGCCACCACGGCCGCCGGCGCTCCGTCCCGATCTCGGCCCGCCGGATCAGGTCGCCCTCGCTGACGATGCCAAGCAGACGCCCGTCGGCTCCGATCACGGGCACGGCGCTGATGCGCTTGCCGGCCAGAACATTGGCGATCTCGCTCACCGGGGTGGCCGTCGAGACGGAGACCACATCGCGCGTCATCACATCCGCGACTGTGAGCGGGGATGATACCGCGCCCGAAAGCGGGTGCTGCGGCCTGCGGCCCTGACCATGGGGACCGCGGGGCGTCGAGCGGCCGAAGGCCTCGCGCCGCAGGCGCCATGGCATCAGCGCGATGCGGCCGCCATCGTCCGGCATGGACGATTGGCCAAGGGCCAGGGACAGCAGCCGGTGCGGCGTCAACGGCTCGGTCAAGCGGTGATGGCGTGCAGTCATGTTGTCTTCTCCCACGCGGCGCAGCATGCCAAAGGCTGAAGGACGATCCTGATGGGGCGCATGCCGCGCCGGCCCCTGAAAGGGCACTAGGAATCCGAGGATGGTTCAGGAGTCGTCATGGCCCCGAATGGCGGGCCGCCGTGATGGGGCATGCCGGCCTTCGGGGTTCAGCAGCCTGGGAGGAGGTGCCCCGCGCAATGATCGGAAAAGTGACGCAGCGTATTCATGACACCCTTAAGGTAAGTAGAAGATCCACGAATTCAAGCTAGGGCCGTCACGAGCGACGGGGAGCCCCGGCCGCCACCGCCTGTGCGACCCTGATCCAGTGCCTGAGGCGGCCGGCATCCTGCCGGTTGAACGCGGCGCGGCGTTTGAGGTCATCGAAGCTGTCGTCGCGGCAGGCGCGCTCGAACTGCTCGCGGGCCAAGGCTTCGATGTCCTCCGAGGTGGATGCCCCATTGCGCAGGCTCGCGGTGCGTTGGGCATGACTCGACATCTTGCTCTCCTCTCACAGATGCGACATGGGCTTGAGGCCCACATGAGCCTGATTTTGTGCTCGCTGGGCGTACTCCCGCGCAAGGCGGCTCACGGTGCTGGCGCTCAGGCCCAGACGGACCGCAATGGTGGCGTAGTTCAGGCCCCGCGCCTTGAGTGCCATGATGTGCGAGGACCGCCGCTCGATCTCGGCCTCGCGGCGGGCACGCTCCTCGGGTGTCGTCACCCGATAACTCAAGGATCTCTTCTTCGATTCTCTGCTCATGATACCCTGCCGAAAAGCGCGGCGGCGGGACGTGCATGCGCCCGCACCTCAATCCGACTTGATGTTTTGATCGGCTTCCTCACCCCGGGTCCGCGTGCCCGCACGGCGGACCCGGGCTAGCGTCCCGCGACCAGAGTTCCGGCGCGGCAGCGGCCGCGATGATGTGTGAGAAACGGCACCATGATGGAGCAAGCTTAGGCTGCCTCACGGCTTTGTCAAACCGCGCCTTCCGACGCGGGCAGTAACCTTGACAATCATCCTGGCGCAGCCGACATTGAAGAGGTCATGTCCAGGATCCGTACCTTTTCCGCATTGCGCGCAGGCCGTCTGAAGACGGGAGCCTGAGCCCCGGACGCTTCCAGTCCGGGGTTGAACGGTCCACGGCAAAACCCAACCCGCCTCAATCCCATCGTCATCCGCCGCGTGGATTGATCCGGCGTACACGGGTTTCTGCAATCACCATCCAATCGCAATGAGCGGCCGTCTCGCAGAGGCTGCCGCATGGTGAGGTCATGTCCATTGTCATCCTTGCAACCTTCTTTGTCCTGACGCTCGCGCAACTCATCTTCTGGGAGCGTCTGGGCGAAGCATTCGGCTACGCGGCGTCGGTCAGCGTCCTGGGTCTGTTCGCATCCCTCACGCTGATCGTGATGGCTCAGGCCGCCGCAACCCAAAAATTCTTCGACGGAAGAGGCCAATGACACGGCTGCGGCCGTCCTGACCGCCTCCCGCACCAACCACGACAACGGCTTTGCAGAGCAGAAGCTCGCGAAAGGAGAACGATGATGCTGAGGCGCGCCCGACGGGACGTCTGCAGGATCTGCAACCGCGATCTGCCAAGGGCCGCAGCCCGGTGCCCTTGGTGTTCCTATGGAAACAACAAACCAGCCAAACCTGACACGCCGCACGCTCCCGTGCCGCCTGATGAGGGGCACACCCCATCAGAATGCTCCCATTCCGTCAGCCCATGAAGGAGGCTCTCATGAAGCAGAATCCCACACCCGCTCCCATCAAAATCAACGGCTCCAACATCGATCTCGGCGAGGCGCTGCCGCGCAAGATCCAGGACGAACTCGCGCACGTCGCCGAAACCTACTTCGGGCATCTGAACCATGCCACCGTCGGGTTCACGCGCGACGGGAACTGGTACTGCTGCACCATCAATGTGCAGGTCAGCAATCTGAAGGTGATCATCGCCGAGTCCTCAGCCACAGACTGCCACAAGGCCTTTGACCAATCGCTCGCCAAGGTCGGCCGGCAACTGCTCCGGAGGAAGCAACGGGTGGCCGACAGCAGGCGGGTTCAAATGTCAGCCGCTGCACTCGCTTAAGGATATGGCCGGGCCGGAGAACACCTCTCCGGCCCGGCGCGATACTAGCGTGTGCTCCGCATCAATTCGCTTTGCATCGGCGCAGGAGCCGCTCTCGCATGGTGCTCCTCGTCCGCGCTCGCGCGTTCAGGCTGATGCACGACACGGATGACCTGCAGCGTCCGCCGTACACCCGTGGCGCTGCGCCACTGGAATGACTGTCCTTCGGCCAAGCCGATCAGCGCCGCGCCCAGCGGCGACAGCACCGAGATCCGTCCCAAGCCTTCATCCTCCTCGCCTGGATAAACCAGTACTCCGCGGCGGATCTGGACGGTGATCCCATCGCGGAAATCGAAGATGGAATGCATGGAGATCACATTTGGAGGAAGGCTGGCTGGGCTGACCACCCGGGCTCTTTCGAGCTCCGACGCGAGCAACTTTGCGGATGGGGGCACCCTGCGGATCCGCAGGCCGGCCGAGGCGATCCTCAGAAGCCGTTCGTGGTCGAGTGCGGAAACGGTCGGGGTGACAAATGATGCGTACACCTCATTCTCCTGAAACGAATGACATCAGCCAGACGGATCCGACGCCTGAGCCGATGTTGCGGGCAGCCATGAACGGCATCCGGCCGCTGGCTGGTGCGTGTTTGTTGGTTGGCGAAGGCTCCCGGGCGCAAGACGGGCGTCTTGCCCCGGCTCAGGCGCTTGAGGCGCAGCGGGTGACCCGGACGGCGATGCAAACGGTGGTGGCGGGCGTCGGCATGGTGTCCTCAAGATAGATGGAAAGCGTGGCCGTTCAAGTCGTGGGGCCCGTGCCGCCGGATGCGGTGTGCCATGGCCCTTCGGGATAGCCCCCCGCGCGAGCTTGAACTTACCTTGCCGACAAGCGTTGCCATAGTGCCATGAACACACGCTTTCTCATGCAGCGCATGCTGTTCCGGAAAGGACTTCTGCAAACGGGCCGTTAAGCCCGCGGCGGCGGCATGCCGCCCGGGGCGAGCGACCCTGTCCTGTTCCTGAAAACATGAGGCGGCCCAGGATCCGGCCGACGGCGACGATGGCACCCACCATGATGGCATCCTTGATTTCTCCGGCACGCGTGGCTCCGCGCATGCGTGCCCGTGACGTCCGGCAGGTCGTTGGCGAACTCGTCCGTCTTGCGACGGCGAAAGCCGCCTTGGATTGCGATGTTGTCTGCCGTGCGGTTCTGGAGCGCGGTGAGGCGTCCACCTTCGGCTTTGGGCGCGGCGTGGCGATCCCTCACGCCGCGATCCTCGGCCTCGACCGGCCCATCGGCGCTTTCGCGCGTCTCAAGCTAGCGCAGGATTTCGGCGCCACCGATAACATCCCAGCCGATCTCGTGTTCCTGCTGCTGAGCCCAGAAGGGGATGATCCCACGCATCTGCAGGCTTTGGCCTGCGCGGCACGGCGACTGCGTGACCGTGAGGTTGCGGCGCGCCTGAGATCCGCAAAGGACGGGGAGGCGATTCATGTCGTGCTTACGAGCGACGCCTGGCGCGAGCCCGACGAGCCCGAGCCCGGGCATTCCGACACACGGCCCGCCAACGATTTGACAAACGGGGCAATGTGCACCAGCTTAGAGGCATCATGTTGAGCTTCGAACAATATCGTCGCGGCCTGCTGCGTGCAGGCAACCTCATCGCGGGCAACTAGCCCCGGGCTCGACGCGCATCCGCGCCCCGAGTTCGGGGCAGTGCAGGATTCCCAAACCTTCGGACATCTTGTGAGGCCGGCTGCTGAGGCATCCGGTGTGGCGGTATGCTTCAACGCTGCTTCCAACCCATGTTCCGCCAAGCGTAGCACAACCGATCCCCGGAGGGCGCGGAGCCCGGGTTGCCGGCGGAAATGGCGTGTCCGGAGCCGATTGCTCCCGAACGTCTGACGCAGATGATCCAACCCTCAACCGTCCTGCGCAAAAGGAGGCCGTGGCATGCATCAGTCCCCGAATGAGCCGCCGTCCAAGCCCGAGCCGCACGGAGCGGAGGAGCCGGATGGAAAGGTGGTCCGCCTTATGCCGCGGAGCCGACCCGTACCGGAGCGGCTCCCCGACCCGCCGCGGGGCGATGATGATGATCCCGGACCGAGCGCCGCGTGAGCGGCCCCGGCAACGACACCAGAACAGGAGACCAGAGATGACAAAGAAAGCCGGCGGCGCGAAGCCGCGCATCACCCTGACCGCAGCCGATCACGAGAAGCTGTCGGTGCTCGCCAACGCAGCCGCGCACACCATGCCCGAGGTCGCGGCCGAGCTGATGGACGAACTCGACCGCGCGCATGTTCTGGCCGCGGGACGCCATCCCGGCGATACGGTGTGCATGGGCTGCACGGTCGAATTCCGCGACGACATGACCGGGCGTGTGCAGACGGTGACCCTCGTCTATCCGAACGGGGCCGACATCGCAAAGGGGCGCATCTCGGTGCTCACGCCCATCGGCACGGCGCTGATCGGGCTGCCGGTTGGCAAGTCGATTGATTGGACCACGCGCACCGGCGTCTTGAAAAGGCTGACAGTTCTGCAGGTGCGTGAGCCGGCCGCTGCGGAGCTCCAGCCCGCCTAAGCCCGCATGCCTCGTGCATACCCTACGAACAAGACGCCATGCGGTCTTCGTCGGCCGCGTGGCCCACCCTTACCTTGCAACCGGCAGACGCCCTGCCCATGGAGAACTGAATGGCCGAAACCAACCGTCTCAGCGTGATTGCCACCCCCGACCCACGCCCGCCCGCCCACGGATTTGAGGGACGCCCGCGTCATGCTGACCGGACAACACCTCTTGCCATCCTTCCCTCAATCCCTGTGCCGGCCAACGACGGCCGCCTCGACCATTTCATCCAACGCGACGGCATGCTGTTCGCGGGAACGCATCTGATCGTCGATCTCTGGCATGCATCAAACCTGGACGACCTGCAACTGGTCGAACAGGCGCTGCGGGACGCGGCCTCCCGTGCGGGCGCGACGCTGCTCAACATCGACCTCCACCATTTCTCGCCGAATGGCGGCATCTCCGGCGTCGCGGTGCTCGCGGAGAGCCACATCTCCATCCACACCTGGCCCGAGATATCCTATGCGGCCGTCGACATTTTCATGTGCGGCGCCGCGCAGCCGCACAAGGCCATTGAGGTTCTCAAGGGTGCGTTCCTGCCGGGGCACGTCACGCTCGCCGAGCACAAGCGTGGGGTGATCCTATGAACTGGTTCCAGGAGAAGCTTTACGAGCACCACAAGCAGATCCTCTCGATGGAAAGCGTCCTCTATCACTGGCGGACCGAGTTCCAGGATGTTTTGATCTTCGAGAACGCCACCTTCGGCAAGGTTCTCGTGCTCGACGGCATCGTGCAGCTGACGGAACGCGACAACCACATCTATCACGAGATGATCGCGCACGTGCCGCTGATGGCGCATGGTTCCGCGCGGGACGTGCTCATCATCGGCGGCGGCGACGGCGGAACGCTCAAGGAGGTGCTCAAGCATCCGGTCGAGAGCGCGACGCTGGTCGAACTGGATGGCGAGGTGATTGACCTGTCGCGCCGCTTCCTCCCCGAAGTGTCGGGCGGAGCTTTCGATGATCCACGGGCGAACGTGCTCGTCATGGACGGGACGCGCTACGTCACCGAGACCGAGGCCATGTTTGACGTCATCATCATCGACTCGACCGACCCGATGGGTCCGGGGGAGCCGCTCTTCACGCCAGCCTTCTACAGGGCGTGCCGGCGTCGCCTTCGTCCCGGCGGGAGGATCGTCGTGCAGAGCGGCGCCCCCTTCTTCCAGCCTGATGAACTGGCGATGGTGCGCGAACGCCTGTCCGGATCCTTTGCCGAGGTGCGTCCGTACCTTGCGCCGGTGCCGACCTACGCAGGCGGCATGCTTGCGCTCGTGGCGGCGGGCGAGTCCCGGGATGCTCTGCGCCCATCGACCGATGTTCTGCGGGAGCGCTTCGGCGTGCTGCAGAGCCGGACCCGCTACTACACGCCCGAGGTGCACCGGGCGGCGTTCACGCTGGCCCCTTCGTTCGAGCCATCCTCCCTGAGAGAGGATCCGATGCCCACAAGGTTCCTGAAAACAGGATCCTGAACCCCGCGGGCGGCGGCCGATAGGCCGCCGTTCCGGGGACACCTCTCGGCTGCATTTCGGATCATCACGGCTCTGCCCCTGTCGTGGAGCCGAGCAGGAGGACACCATGACCATCGTTCCGCCGCCTCTCTCGACCCCGCTGCGCGAGATTAATCCACCCAAATGGCCGAGCCCCCGCGGCTATTCGCATGCCATGGCCGGCACCGGCACGTTCGTGTTCGTGGGCGGGCAGATCGCCACCGACAACGCAGGGAGGATCACCTCCGTCGGCCTGGTGGCCCAGGCGCGCCAGGCGCTGCGGAACGTGCGCACGGTCCTCGCCGAGGCGGGCGGCACGCCCGAGCACATCGCGCAGATGACCTGGTACGTGCTCGACATCGAGCACTACCGGGCCCTGCTCAGGGAGCTCGGCGTGGTCTACCGCGAGATCATGGGCAGTCACTATCCCGCAATGGTGCTGGTCGAGGTCTCCGCACTCGTCGAACCGGCCGCCATCGTGGAGATTGCGGCCACGGCGATCCTCCCGGTCGGGTGCCCGTCCTCGCCCGTTGACAGTCCTTTGAACCGGTAGGCTACCGAATTGCCTGGGACGAGGAGGAACGCCATGATCGTCGATCTGCCCGCCATCACCGTCACGGTGCGCGACCATCGTCGGTTGTTGCACACGGCGGAACGCCTTGCCGAACAGGCGCACCCGCTTGCGGCCCACCTGTTGCACGAATTGCGCCGAGCCAGGCTGTGCGCACCGGACGAACTCCCGGACGACGTCGTCGCCCTGGATACGTTCGTGACCTATCGCCTCGGTGACGAGGACACACCGGAAAAGCGCATGCTGATCCACCCGGACGACCGGATGTGGCCGCCCGCCGAGCTGTCGGTCCTGACCCCGGCTGGGTTATCCCTCCTGGGCGCGCGTGCCGGGGACAGCATGCCGCTGCTTGGAGCCGACGGGTCGGCGGATGCATGCGTCGAGGTCCGGGCTGTTGGTCCGCGGGTGACCGGCGCCTTCGTGCCGCTGGGGACGCCGTGGCCAGGTCTCCTGAAGGAGGGGAGGCGTTGATGCGGGTTCTGCTCACCCGTCCGCAGGGGCAATTGGAGGAGGTCGGGGCCGTGCTCAAAGCGCGCGGCATCGAGTGGCTCGGCGAGCCCTTGCTGAGGATCATGCCGGTGCCGTGGAATGCGGCCGTGCTGGCCGGGCCGCAGGCGGTTCTGCTCACATCCGCCAATGCCTCGCGCGAACTGCTCAAGATCCCGGGCGCGCGCCGTGACCTGCCTGTCTTTGCGGTCGGTCCGGCCACGGAGGCGCCGCTGCAGACCGCCGGGTTCTCGAACGTGCAGGCCGCGGGCGGTACCGCGGTGAACCTGATGGTCCATGTCCGCCAAAAGGTCGATCCGCGCGCGGGGCGGTTGCTCTACCTCAGCGGCCGCGACATCTCACTCGACCTGGCGGCCGGCTTGGCCCCGGTCGGGTTCGCGGTCGACCGGGTGATCGTCTACCGCGCCAGTTCGGTGGAGCGGCTGAGCGCACGGACCCTGCACGAGATGTCCTGGAACCGTATCGACGGGACCGTGTTCCTGTCCGCCCGGACGGCGGCAGTGTTCTGCAGCCTGGTTATTGCGTCGGGCCTCGTGGAGGCCTGCGCCCGCATGACGGCGTTTGCGATCAGCCTTCAAGTGGCGGAAGCGCTCAAGCCGGCCGGTTTCCGCCAGGTGGTGGTCGCCGCCGCCCCGAGCCTGGACAGCATCGTCGAGGCCATTCTGCGCCGGACGACGGAGGATGCCTGAGGCGCCATTGGAGCGGGCAGCCTCACTGATGGTCCGGCCTCCACGGCGCAACTGCGCCACGGCTTTGTGGCCCTTCAAGCCGGCCAGTGCTCCCAGAGTCCGGCGGCCGTGCCGAGCACCATGAGCGCAAAGGCGACCCAGCGCACCACACGCTCCATCACCGGCTCCGGGGGATGACAGAGGCAGCACACAGGCTCCCGCTGGGCTCCGGTCATGCTCCTGTTGGGCAGATGGCCCGAACACGCTCTGTTCACCTCATCCTCCTGCCCCGATGGTGACGCGGCTCCGGGCGAGCCACCGAACCTTCACTTCCGAACCTTGCGGTCGCCAGAGGTGTGTCGGGCTCCCGAGTGAATGACGACCCGGTAAACCAGGTAACAGGCCAGGATGAGCCCGATGGAAATAAGCTCCTGGTTCATCACGACAGTTCCCTCCATGGCTCGACGAAGTCGTGCGGCTGGTAGAGGACGCGCAGCAGCGTCAGGCTGCGCCATCCCTTGGGCGTACGCCACGTGATCGATTGCCCCTCGCCGAGGCCGATCAGCGCCGCGCCTTCCGGCGACAGCACCGAAACCCTGTCCGGCTCGCCATCGTCCTCGTCAGGGTAGACCAGCGTGGCGCACCGAACGTCCCAGATTACGTCGTCGCGAAACTCCAGCCGCGAATGCATCATGGCCACGGACGGCGGAATGTCACGGGGCGCCAGGACCGTCGCGCGGACCAGCTCGTTGGCGAGCATCGCCGCAGTCGGGCGATCCTGCTGAAAGTTCAAGCCGAACGTCGCCAGAAAGGCGAGACGGTCATAGTCGCCCGTCGAGATCGTCACCGGCGGAAGGATCTCCTGCTTGATCATCGTATCCTCCATATGCCTTAGGACCAGGCAAAGACATCAGGGGCGCGGGTGACCATCGAGCTGTCGTCAAGGAAGCGGAGACCGATGCCCTCGACGAACACCTCGTGAACCTGGCCATCCGCTTCCACAAACGGCATGCGGTCGCCAACGCGCAGGCCCAGGAGCGCTGCTCCCAGGGGTGTGGTCACCGAGATCTCCGCGCCAGGCCAGATCAGGTCTTCGGGATGGGCGAGCAGGTGCGCACGCGACTTCGCCTCGTCGTCGACGCGGTAGATCACGCGGCAGTTCGTCGAGACGACATCCTCCGGCAGGGCGGCCGGGTGGCAGACCTTGGCGCGACGCAATTCCTCAAGCAGGAAATTGGCCTTCCGGCGCCCCGGCTTCGGCCGGAACATCGCCGTGAACAGCAATCGGTTGTAGTCGTTGGCCGCGAGGGTGATCGGGGGGAGCGCGTGTTGCGTGTTCATAAAGCCTCCTCAAGACGGTCAACTGACGGACGCGCAGACGTGCGCTCCCGCAGGGCAGACGGACGTGGCAAGCCAACAGGCGCCTGGAAGGCGCATGCGACTGCCTAATGAATGTGTGAGAGAGATTGGATGCCCCGGAGCGCCGGCGACCTGAGCGGGTCAAGCGCCGGCTGCTGGGGCTTACATGCCTGCTTGGAGGCGGCCCGCGTGCGCTAAAAACCGAAGAGATTTCACAAGCTTGATCATGACGCTCTCAAGATAGCCCTCTTGCCTGCGAATGCAAGCCGTGGCTCCCACCCGTAACGCCGGCGAACGGGGTCGGGGAAACGGAGCCGCTGCCAGCGGCCGGATAGGAGGTCGGAATGTCGGATGCTCGTTGCATTGCGAGCCCGGAGCCTGCAAGAACGCATCGCCACCAGAGACACACAGGAGCGAGATAGATTGCACCCAGCCTCCATGCCGGACCAGGCTTTGACGGATCTCGATAAACCAGCAAGGCACTTTCATTCCGACGCGGAGGTCCTCGATCCGATCAAACACTTGCTTGAACCGAGCGGGGCGTGTTGGCTGCTCGGCAATGCCGGTCT
The DNA here is from genome assembly GCF_034627025.1 of Microvirga lotononidis. Classification (NCBI taxonomy): domain Bacteria; kingdom Pseudomonadati; phylum Pseudomonadota; class Alphaproteobacteria; order Hyphomicrobiales; family Methylobacteriaceae; genus Microvirga; species Microvirga lotononidis. Next base: position 656,814 of record NZ_CP141050.1, read on the forward strand.
CCGTCGTCTGATCCTATCCCCTGCCGTCTGAGGGCCGACTGAGACCATGAAACCACCGCTCCGATTGCGGGGCGCGGGTGGGCCGCGACGTCCGAACGGCGCCGTCGTCAGCCTGCCTCGCGCCCTGTCGAAGCTCGGATTCTGCTCCCGTACGCAGGCCGAAGCCCTCATCGCAGAAGGACGCGTCCGTGTTGACGGAAGGATCGTTCGTGATCCGACGACCCGCATCGATCCCGCACGCGCCGGCATCAGGGTCGACGGCGAACGGATTGTGGCCGAGCGCAAGGTTTACCTGATGCTCAACAAGCCGCGCGGTCTGGTCACGACCCGCGACGATCCGCAGGAGCGGGCGACGGTCTACGACTGCCTGGAAGGCATCGAACTCCCATTCGTTGCGCCCGTGGGACGCCTCGACAAGGCGAGCGAGGGCCTGCTGCTCATGACCAACGACACGCGCTGGGCGCAGCGCGTGCTCGATCCCGCGTCGAACGTCGAGAAGGTCTACCACGTCCAGATCGACAAACTGCCCCATGAGGGGATGCTGGATCAGCTTCAGGCTGGCATGGTGCTCGACGGCGAACGCCTCGTCGCGAAATCGGCCAGCCTGCTCCGTGCCGGAGCACGCAACGCATGGCTCGAAATTGTTCTCAGCGAGGGCAGGAACCGCCAGATCCGGCGACTGCTCGACGCCGTCGGGGCGGACGTGCTCCGCCTCGTGCGGATCGATGTGGGCGGCGTGCGGCTGGGCGATCTGCCCAGGGGTGCGGTCCGGCACCTCACACCCGCCGAGAAGGCGATGCTGGATGTGCCGGTCCAGACCGCCTCGCGCCAGCCCGGCCATTTCGGAGTTCGGTAAGGAATGCCGCGATCAATCGCCCTTCGCATCGTGCGTGCTCTTCCCAAATTGCGTGGCGAGCCAATATCCCGGACCAGGAAGGGTCGGAATGGTGTTGTGGACGGCACGACGATGAGACTGTTGTTCCCCGTCATGGTGTTGGGAGCCTTGCTGATGAGCACACTGTCGGGTCTTGGTTCGTCCGGTTCCCCTTCGCCGCTCAACCAGCAACTCATCGCTGCCGCGGAGCGGGGGGATTCGGACGGCGTCAGGCGCGCCCTGGGTGAAGGGGCGAGCATGGACGCCCGTGACAGCCGCCAGCGCACGGCCCTCATGGCAGCGGTCCAGAACAACCACGTTGCAACCGCGAGAGCCCTGATCGAGGCAGGCGCCGATGTGAACGCGAAGGACGAGATCAACGACTCTCCCTACCTGCTCGCCGGCGCCAGGGGCTACCTTGAGATCCTCCGCCTGACCCTCGCCCATGGCGCTGATCTCAGGAGCACGAACCGCTATGGCGGCACGGCGCTCATTCCCGCTGCGGAGCGCGGGCACGTGGAGACGGTCCGCACCCTGATTGAAGCTGGTGTGGATGTCGACCACGTGAACAAGCTGGGTTGGACCGCGTTGCTGGAGGCGATCATCCTCGGGGACGGCGGGCCGAAGCATGCTGCAATCGTCCGGCTGCTGCTCGATGCGGGAGCGGATGCCAACCTCGCCGACCGCGACGGGGTCACGCCGTTGCAGCATGCGCGCCGACGTGGCTACCATGAGATCGAACAACTCCTGACCGCGGCTGGCGCACGCTGAACCGAGAGACGAGGAGAAACGACATGTCCCCAGCTGAGCGTTTCCTCTGTGAAGCCATTGATCTGGCGCGCGAGAACGTGCGCAAGGGCGGCCGCCCCTTCGGTGCGGTCCTCGTCAAGGACGGCGCCGTTATCGCCACGGGTGTCAATGAGATCCACACAACCCAAGATCCGACCACCCATGCCGAACTCCAGGCGATCCGCGCCGCAAGCCGGGCGCTCGGCAGCCCGCGCCTCGACGGCTGCGTCATCTATGCCAGCGGCCATCCCTGTCCGATGTGCCTGTCGGCCATGCATCTCACGGGCATTCGCGAAGTGACCTATGCCTATTCCAATTCCGACGGCGAGCCGTACGGCCTGTCGACGGCCGCCATCTATGCGGAACTGGCAAAGCCGCTGGCGGAGCAGTCGCTCAAGATCGCCCATGTGCCCGTTCGTTGCGAGGACGGGGATCTCTACGAGCTGTGGCGCGACGCCGCCTCGGTCTCGCTCGACGGGTCCGGCGCCGGCAGGTCCGCGTAGACAATCCCGTCAGCGGTCCAACGGGCTGCGGGCGTCATCGACGCTGGCCCGATGTTGGCAGGTCCAAGGATGTGGAACACCATATGGCCGGAGGCGAGCAGGTAGTCGGCGATGATCCGGCGGTGGCAGCGCCACCACACCGCCTCGGCGCACACGATCGCCGTGATGTTCTCGCTGCCGAGGACGGTCAGGTGGCCAAGCCCCTCCCGGAACCGGTCCGTCAAGGCGTAGTCGGCATTGTTCCGGAAGCTCGTGTTCTCCCAGTACGTGTTGGGTGAGGGAACAGCTAGGCGCTGCCTGCCGCGCAGGCCGCCGAGTTCGGCGATGTGCTCGTACCCAATCTGGTAGTCTGCAAGGCTCTCGGGTAGGGCGTCGCGGTTGAACTGCGGGTTCGTCCGGGAGCGCGGAACGGTCCGGACATCCACCACGAGGCCGACCTTCGCCTCACGGAGGATGTCCGCGAATTCCGGAATGGTGCGGGTGGAATGCCCGATAGTGTAGAACGGGTTAGCCATTGCCGGGTCAATGCGGGCTTGGTGGTACGGTTTCCTCCGCCAACTTCTTCTTCAGGCCTCTGATCTCCTCGAAGCGGCTGGTCACGTCGCGCATGACGGCGGCGAGGCCCTGCATTCGGCCCTGCTCGTCCTTGAGCGGCACGATGGTGAATTCCAGCGAGATGCGTTGTCCGTTTTTGCGGACGCCCGGCACTGACAGAAGGTCGCCCGCGCCGTAATGACTCTCGCCGGTTGCCATGACATGGCGAAATCCCTCCCAGTGACGAGCACGGAGGCGCTCCGGGATGATCAGGTCCAGCGACTGCCCGAGCGCCTCGTCCGCGCGATGGCCGAAGATCCGCTCGGCCCCAGGGTTCCACACCTGAATGATCCCGTCGCGGTCCGTCGCCACCACGGCGTCGGCGGCAGCCGCGAGGATCGCGTCCGCCGCAAGCCGGCTCAGATCTATTTATCCTCCTCCCGTACACTGGGCATGACGAGCCACGGGATCAGGCTCCCTGATCCGACACCCCCACCCGATGGCGGTAGACCATCTCCCACCCCCGCCAGCCAGTGTAGAGCAGGAGGAGAACGACGACGAGCGAGATGAGAAGTCCCATGGGCAGCACGGCGGCATCGCCGGCCTCGTAGCGGCGATACCAGTTCCACAAGGACAGGAGGACCACAACGACGTTGCCGAGCATGTGGTGCCAGGCCGCCGACAGGCTTCGGATCCGCCGGTCGCCCAGGAAGTCGGTCAGGCCGGCAAGGGCCGCCAGGGCCGCCATGACGAGCGCTGCACCCAGGAGATACAGCGAGGCCGTGCTCCAGGCGCTGTTGCCTGTGTTCCAGAACAGCAGGTCACACACGAGGGTGGATACGAGAAAGGCGACTGGGAAGGGGATCAGCATCGGGTGCAGCGGATGTCCGGCGATCTGCGCCGTGCTTTGGGGATTGCGGTCTCGTACAGGGTTCTCGGCTCGCATGGCGTTCTCCTCGTTCAGCAGGAATATCGGCAGTGAATTTGTCCCTCGTCATGGTGTCTCGGCCCCTTTGGATGGGGGTTCGCAGGGATTGGCGCGGCGCTGGTCCCGTCCGATACCCATCAGGTTTCTGCCTTGGCACAGTCATTCTTCACTGGGCTCCGACAAGCCGAGCCGTTCCAACACGGTTTCCGTGATCCGGGCGCAGCGGGGGCCTGCGCACGGGAAGACATCGCTCACGGCGGAGGACAGGGTTCTGTCGAGAGATTGCCGCAGAAGACGCCGGGCGCGGTGCAGCCTCGTCTTCACCGTCTCGGGCCGCAAGCCCAGATGGGAGGCGGTCTCCTCGATGCTCATCTCCTCGATGTCCCGGAGGACAAAGACGATGCGGAAGGATTCGGGCAGTTCGTCCACGGCGCGTTCGAGCAGACGCCGCACCTCAGCCCGAGCGGCGGCGGCTTCCGGATCGCTGTCCTGGCGAGCCGACGGCAGATAGATCACGCGGGCTTCCCCCTGGTCGTTGATGGCATCGATGTCCTTCAATCCAACGGTGATGCGCCGACGTCGGAGTCGTCCGAGCGCCTCATTCAGCGCAATGCGCGTGAGCCAGGTCGAGAGCTGCGCCTCGCCGCGGAAGCCGTCGAGATGGGTGAAGGCGCGAACGTAGGTCTCCTGAACCACGTCCTCCGCCTCGGCATCATCGTGCAGGACGCCGCGGGCCACGCGGAACAGGCGGCGGTTGTGCCTCTGCATAATGAGTCGGACCGCAGCCCCGTCCCGGCTTCGGGCCAACGCCACGAGTGCCCCATCATCAAGCCCGTCCAACCGTGTTGCCGCGACCGTTGCCGTCTGCATGGCCAAGCTCCTGTTGCTGCCTATTAGATGGAACATCCGGACAAAGGTTCCCGGAGCGGACCAAGGACGGAAAGGGAAACCTTGTCAGTGCGGAGGGTGCCCGGATGGTGGGAGCGGCCGAAGCATCCGCGTCTGGGCGACCACCTCCGGACCGGTGGACTGGAATGTGGAGCCTGATCCGTGCTCCAGGCTGACATGGAGATGACGGTGGATGAGGGGGAATACCACCCCCATCGCCAGCCCCCAGAGCAGTTGAGCCAACAGCAGCCCAGCGGCGGGATAGCCGTGCAGGATCGGTTGGTCCGGCAGCCATTGCAGCAGCGGAACCGGTCCAAGCATCCAGAGGACAAAGCCGAACGCCATCCCGAAGAGCCAGCCGCCGCGAGGGTCATTGGCCGCGCGCTGGAACAGCCAGCCGTACAGGATGCCGCCGAGAAGCATCAGGCCCACATAGGCAAGACCGGCAGCAAACACGGACGCGCCAGCTGCCCGAGCTGGCGCATCCAGCGCCTGGAACCCGATGAGGACCGCCAGGGCCGGGGCCGCTGCCAACATGCCTGCGATGGCGCCCGCCAGAAGCGGCCGTTGGGTTGGGCCGGCATCGAGGCCGTGGGCCCGCAGCATCCTAAGCATGGAGTCTCCTCACCTTTTGCGCTGCGATCTTTGACGCTTCGTCCAGCACCGCCTCGATGGATGGCGCCTCGTTGAGGTCGGCCCCGAAGAGACGCACGAGATGCTGGTAGGCGAGGCCAACCGTTCGCGGATCGCGGTTGAGGTCGAACAGGCCGACCGGATTGACGTTGCCGAGCGGCTCCCGCAGGGCGATGTCCCAGTCGACCTGATCGGTGAGCGAGTACCAGGTAAAGCCAACGACCGGTACGCCTGCTTGGCGGATCAGCTGCACGTTGTGCCACTGGCGCCAGAGCCAGCGCGGCCCGTCGCGGGCGTCCATGCGATTGGTCTCGGTGTGCATCATCGGCCGCCGGTAGCGCTCATAGTACTGGCCGGCAATGGCGTACCAGCCGAACAGCTCACCCAGCGTCTGCGCGCGGCCGGTGCTGTTAATGAGCTTCTCGTTCCACTCGTAATAGTCGACACCGAGGATTGAACGGCTGCGCACGTCCTGCTGCATGAACCAGGCATATTCCTCCGCTGGCATGCCGTGCTGGAGGAGGTAGGCGCGCGTGTCCTCGTGCACGGGATGCGCGTACAGCAGGTCGAGCGGCAGGAAGCGCCGTTCGTTCTCGAACGCAGCGATGCGGCGGATCTCGGGATCGGGGCAACAGGCCTGGTAGAACTCGCCGCTCTCGCTGTTGACAAAGATGGCATCGGGGCGTTCTTCCGCAATCGCCTGCATCATCAGCACGCTGGCTCTTGCCAGATGGCGCACCGCCGTGACGAAGGCGCGCTCGTCCCGGCGCTGCTCGTTCCACAATCCTTCGAGGGCGCTGAGTTTGGCGCAGACATACATCTCATTCACGGGCGTGTAGAGCTTCACCCACGGATAGCGCCGGGCGAACGCCCGGGCATAGTCGGCCAGCGCCTGCGGCACCTCCGGGTTCTGGAAGTTCTGCAGCCAGCCCGGCAGTCCGAAGTGGCACAGGTCCATGATCGGCACGATGCCGAGCCGCTGCATCTCGGCGGCGACCTCGTCCAGGAAATTCCAATCACATTGGCCGGGGCCGCGATGGATGAGGTGCAGGGGAGGACCGTAGCGCAGGTAGCGCAGGCCGAGATCCCGCACGAGGTGAAAGTCGGTGCGCCAGTGGTGATAGTGGCCGCAAGCCGCCATCTGGTCCATGCGCCACCGACCGCCCTCCAGGGTGGGATAGCTGCACTCGATCCCGGTGGCGAACATGAACCGGTGATCGGTGGGCTCGGCAGCCGAGCTGACCGGTGGTCGTGCTCCGATGGCCCGTCGGTTCAGGCGCGGTGCCCTATTTGCCCGGTAGCCGACAGGGCGGGTGTAGAGCAGGCCCAGCACGGTGCCCCAGATCAGGTGGCCAGTGGCAATGGAGAGCGGCTCGTGCGCCCCGCCGCTCAACCCGAACAGCCCTGAGGAGGGAAACTGGCCGCTCTGGACGAGCGGGTGCATGAGGTCGAACTGCGGATGCATGATGAAGATCGCCAGTGGCATCGGTACGAAGGCGAACACCATGCCCTGCAGGGCTGGAGGCAGCGGCAGGACGGACCAGAAGAAGTAGGCGTAGAAGACAGCCCAAATGGCGCCGACCAGCAGGTGGATTGCCATGCCGGCCAGCCAGGCTTCCCATGCCGGCGCATGGGGGAGGACCAAGGTCCCGAGCGTCATGACAAGATCAAAGAACGGCACGCCGGCCCAAATCAGCAGCCGGGCAACGACTTCCCATGTCATGGCGCCCGCCATGCCGGCGAGAACCGCCTTCGCGTAGGCAACCGAGCGGATCATGGCGCCCTCATCTGCGTCCGGCAGGGCCACGGTGGCTGATTATTGGATGAGCGGGAGCCCGGAAGGTTCCCGCCGTTGTCGGAACCGGCCCCTATGCGGGCCTGACGATGCCGCGGCGCATGATCTCGTCGACGGACGGGAAAGCGCGGAGAGCAATCTCGGGGATCGGTTCCCCGCCGGCTGCTTGTGCCGGCCCGCTGTCGATGGAAGACCTGTCCGGTTCGCCAACGATGATCCGCCCCACCATGCCGGCATGCTCGTGCGGAACACAGAAGAAGTCGTAGACGCCTTCATCCTTGAGCGTGACCGAGAAGCTCTCGTTCGGCAGCAGGTAGTCCGAGTTCCAGGGCTCGGCACCCTCAGGGATACGCAACGGGCGCTCAAAGTTCTTCGGATGGTAGGCTGTCGCGGTATGGGAATTCCCCGGATCCAGGTTGACCCAGCGGATCGTCTGGCCCGGCTTGATGCGCAGGCCAATTGGGTTAAACCAGACCTGCGAGCCGTCCGCATTGCCCTGCATCTGGATTTCGACTGCCTCAGCGGCGAGTGGGAGCCGGGGCAGAGCCAGACCGGCGAGGAGACCCCCGCCGATCCGCAGGATGTGTCTGCGCGAGACCATCACTTTGCCGCCACCCGTTGCTCGTCGGCCTTGGGCACGTGCCACAGGACAACATGCGCATGCGGCTTCTCGACCCCGGGATGGCCGGCGTTGAAGTAGATGTCGACGTGGTCGACCTTGCCGCCGGGGGCGGCGAGATCGTCGAAGCGCTTGTCCTTGTTCGACAGGTCCTCGATGGGGAGCATGTAGACGGTGCTGACGAGGCGCCCTTCGCGGTCGTAGGCCAGGAACGGCCCGGCCGGGAGGGTTTTGGGATCGACATAGAGCTGGCCAAGCCCCGGCAGGAAGTCTGGTATCTTCACAAGTTCGCTCACCTTCTTGTAGGCGCCTGTCGGCGGAGCCTTCTCGACCTGATCGGCGGCTATCGCCGGCAGGCTGAAGGCGGCAGCCAAGGCGAGTGTGGCGAAAGCAATTCTCATGGCATCCTCCGGTGACGCGCCGGATCCATCGGTGGCCAGCGCGTCACCATTGGATGGCATCTGCCCCAAAAGGTTCCCGGCAAGAGCGTTCTGGAGCCAGTCATTTCGCTACACCACCACCCGGCTCCAGGAGGTGCGGAGTCGCCCCCGAACACCTTGCCGAGCGGGCGGCCCAGATCGCCGGTTGCGCCGGTGATGAGGGCAATGGGCCTTTGCTCGGTGGATGAGGTCAAGAAAGGGCTGCCATGCAAAGCTTACGTTCCTTGACTTTCATCGGCGCTCAACAAGCTGCCAGCCAGAAGCGCGGCATAGCAGATGAAGTAGTTCACAAGGGCGAGGGCATACAAACGGCTTGCCTGTTCAAATTCTGAAGTCCGCTCCGCCCTCAACCCGCGGCCAAGCGCGGCTCCCCCAAGGAGGCCGAAGGCAAGGACCGCTTCTGCAGGCTCAGTCCGAGACTCTGGCCTCCGAACGCATCCATGATGATGCACACGGCCAGCACAAGAGAGGCCCTGGCAAGTGCCGCGAGCGCGATGCCGTATAGAACCGCTCTGAAGTTCAGTAATGACGTCGCTTCACCCCGAGCAGGTTTCATGTCTGCACCACCATGTTCTAAGAGCCTGACGTTGCCGGGCCATCGAATCGCGAGGGCCGGCACCAGAAAGGACCGACACGTTTCAAGGCGGACGGGCGTGGAGGACTGCACATTTAACAATAGCGGCTCCATGACAAGTCCGGGCGCTTCGAGAGGTAAAGCAGGACAAATCTTGCTTGCGTGAGCTCGTGGGGTCGCGCCGGCAGCCACTTTGGCGTTCCCCAATTCTCCAGCGTTGAACTGATCCGGCGTGAGCTCCTCAGAAGACATACGAGACGGGCGGTACCACTGAGAGGTGATCCTCCACGCCCTTCACGCCGGCCTGGTTCTCCGCAACCAAACGGATCGCGTGTCGCTCCTCGTCTGACTGGACGATGCCGAACAGGTGAACGACGCCATTTTCGACGACGATGTCCTTCGACAGGAGATGGGCCCAGGGCTGCTCTTCAAGCTCCTCGGTCAGCCGCTCCCGGATGATGCGGTCGGCAACGTTCATCGGCTTCGACACGTCGGTGGTTGCCAGCACCTGAAGCAGGTTGCTTCTGGTCACGATGCCGATGAGCCTCCCATTCCGCAGCACCGGGAGACGCTTGATCCGGTGCTGCTCCAGGGCGCGGGCTGTGTCGGCGACCGACGTGGTCTCCAGGACCGTGACCACCTCTTTCGTCATGACGTCGCTGGCCGTGCGGCCATGCGATTTGGCGTAGTGCTGAGCCAGCACCTTGGGACCGCTGAGGAAAGTCTGCCACCAGGACCGGCGCTGTTCGCCGGCCAACCCAGCATGCCCGATCAGGTCGCCTTCGCTGACGATGCCGAGCAGTTGCCCGTTGTCCCCGACCACCGGAACCCCGCTGATGTGATGATCGCAGAGCAGCTTGGCGATCTCGTGGATTGACATCTCTGGCCTGACCGTGATGACGGCCGTCGTCATGACATCCGCGGCGGTGAGCATCCCTGCCTCCTCTGGGTGCGCTGACGAGAGGCTTTAGGGGCCAGGCTGGTCATCGGCGCCATCGGTCGACAGAAAGAGGGTATGTGTGGGCGGGTTGCGTGACAAACGAATAGATTTGCCGGTTCTGATCACTTTCTTTGCACTTTGGCGTCCTCCCGATCCGCCAGGCCGTGCAGGATAAAGTCCCGGAGGGCGACCGCGTCGTTGTGCACCTCGTCGCGGGCGGAAAACACGAGGGTGATCCGGCCCTTGCGGGCGCGGGCGCGCAACTCATCCAGCAGATCTTGGTGTTCCTGCACCTCGGCGGCGTACCGGCGGCAGAATTCATGCCATCGGCCGGGATCATGCTCGAACCAGCGGCGCAACCCGGTGCTGGGCGCGATGTCCTTCATCCATTTGTCAAGGGCCAGGGCTTGCTTGGAGACCGCGCGGGGCCAAAGCCGGTCGACAAGGATGCGGGCGCCGTCATCGGCGGCAGGCGTTTCGTAAGCCCGCTTCAGCCGGACATTGGTGTTGGGAACCTTTGCGCTCATCGGAATGCTCCAGATGACAGTCCTCAGCGGCGGGCGCCATCGGAGCGCCTGATGACCGCCTGCCTATTGATCCTCGGACAATGAGGTGAGCATGACCGCGGCATACGCGCAGGCCGCTCCGGCCCGCATCTCGGCTGCGACCCAAACGGCCTCCATGAATTCCTGCGGGGTCGCGCCGGCGCGCTGGGCCGCCTTCGTATGTCCCTGAATGCAATAGGGACACTGGGTGACATGGGCGACGGCAACGGCAATCAACTGCTTCGTCTTGGCGTCCAGGGCGCCGGCGGCGAACACCTGGCGTCCGAACGCCTCGAACGCGGCCTGCACGTCGGGTGCGAGCTCGCGGCGCCTGCGCGCCAGCTCGGGCGACGATTCCGGGTAAAGCGGGCTGCCCATGTTCACCTCCCCATCGAATTCCAGTGCATCTCAATCGGCCCTGCGCCTGAGGGCTCAGGTCATGCCCGCGCCCAGGGGCAGGCCACTTTGCCTCAGCTCACGGCCATTTGGAGTGCCGAAGGCTCCGATTGTCGGTCCGTGTCGCAGACGGGGGCTTCACCGCCGTATCGCCGTGCGGCGTCCCCGATGGTCCACAGCTTGATGTCCGACGCGTTGAGCAGTTGGAACAGGTAGAAGCCGTTGAAGTGGACGCTCTCCTCCGCCGCCCGATGATCAAAACCTGAGGAGCCGTTGGTGCAGTCCCTCACACGGCCGACGAAACTCCACGGCGGACCTGCGATGAACGCGGGCACGGGCCGTACTTCCGGAACCGCGCAGAGGAGCTCCGCGCGGTCGGTGTGACGGAACAGATTGTAGTTGCACATGTTGGGGCCCTCCCGTGTTGCTGATCCTTCCTCGGCCTACAGCGCGACCACGCACCAGGCGAACAGGGCCAGGGAGCCGGCCAGAAGACTGAGAGACGGCCATCGTTCGCGCGTGTTGTCGCCGACGACGGCCGCGGAGTGTGTTGTTCTGGCGGGCTGCATCATCATCCTCCGTTGCTTCGTGCGACTGGACCGTTCGCCCGGTGCCCCCATCCCGGATGAAGAGGCTATCCGGCAGGATGGCGAAAGAATCCTCTCTCTGGCCTGAGTGCCTGGCAAACGAAATTGTTTGCTCTGTTCGATCAAGATCTTTGGAGTTCGGGCTCCCACGAGGAGGACAGCAGGCTTTCGCCTTCCTGGCGGGGCATCGTGCAAGTTTCTCGCTCATATCCAGCAAGAAAATGCATTTGCCAGAACCTGGTCATTGCTCGAACCTTCGCCGGTTGGAGGCCAATGACATGAACGAGCGAGTTGACCATGGCGCGCTGCACGCTGGCGGACATGGAGATTACCCGACGTTCTGGCGGCGGTGGTTCTACTCGACGAACCACAAGGATATCGGCACGCTCTATCTCATGTTCGGCTTCACGGCCGGCATCATCGGCGGACTTCTGTCCATTGGCATGCGCCTGGAATTGCAGCAGCCCGGGCTCCAGTTCTTCTCCAACCCGCAGGCGTTCAACGTCTTCGTGACGGGCCACGGCCTCATCATGGTGTTCTTCGTCATCATGCCCACGCTGATCGGCGGCTTCGGCAACTGGTTCGTGCCGCTGATGATCGGCGCACCCGACATGGCCTTCCCGCGCATGAACAACATCTCCTTCTGGCTCCTCGTGGCCGCCTTCTGCCTGATGATCCTGTCCCTGTTCTCCGAGGGAGCCCCGGGCTCGCTCGGCTTCGGCGGCGGCTGGACCGCCTATCCACCGCTCTCCACCATCGGTCATCCCGGGCCGGCCTTCGATTTTGCGATCTTCGCGCTGCACCTGTCCGGCGCCTCCTCGATCCTGGGTGCGATCAACTTCATCACCACGATCCTGAACATGCGCGCTCCGGGCATGACGCTGCACAAGATGCCGCTGTTCGCCTGGGGCATGCTCGTCACTGCGTTCCTGCTCCTGATCACTCTTCCGGTGCTCGCGGGCGCGATCACGATGCTGCTGACCGACCGCAACTTCGGCACGACCTTCTTCGAGCCGTCGGGCGGCGGCGATCCGGTTCTCTACCAGCACCTGTTCTGGTTCTTCGGCCACCCCGAAGTGTACATCATGATCCTGCCGGCCTTCGGCATCATCAGCCACATCGTCTCCACCTTCTCGAAGAAGCCGATCTTCGGTTATCTCGGCATGGCCTACGCCATGGCGGCCATCGGGGTGGTCGGGAGCGTGGTGTGGGCGCACCACATGTACACAGTCGGTCTGTCGCTGCAGACCCAGGCCTATTTCGTGTTCGCCACGATGGTGATCGCGGTTCCCACGGGCGTGAAGGTGTTCTCCTGGATCGCCACCATGTGGGGCGGCTCGATCCGCTTCACGGCGGCGATGCACTGGGCCATCGGGTTCATCTTCGTGTTCACGGTCGGCGGCGTCACCGGCGTGGTGCTGGCGAATGCTCCCGTCGACCGCTACATGCACGACACCTACTACGTGGTGGCGCACTTTCACTACGTGCTGTCATTGGGCGCCGTGTTCGGCATCTTCGCCGGCATGTACTACTGGTTCCCGAAGATCACCGGCTACGTCTATTCGGAACGCATCGGCAAGCTGCACTTCTGGATCGCCTTCATCGGCGCCAACGTGCTGTTCTTCCCGCAGCATTTCCTCGGCCTGTCCGGCATGCCGCGCCGCTACGCCGACTATCCGGACGCGTTTGCGGGCTGGAACCTTGTGTCGTCCGTCGGAGCGTACATCTTCTTCGCCGGCCTGTTCGTCTTCATGTACGGTGTGATCGCCGCTTTCCGGCGCAAGCAGCAAGCGGCCGACAACCCGTGGGGCGAAGGCGCGACGACGCTGGAATGGACCCTGTCTTCCCCGCCGCCGTTCCACCAGTTCGAGACGCTGCCGCGCATTGTGGACACCCGTCACTGAGCGGGGCGCGATCCGCGGTCATTCCGTGCATTCATCAGCCTTGCCGCGCTCGGCCCTCATTCCGCAGGAATGGGGACGCCAGCATCGTGCCCCAAGCTTGCCTTCGGCGCCTCCGCCGGCGCTGGGCCGTTCCCGGGCTGTGGCTCCTCCGCCTGGGCTACCGCTCGAAGGCCTGCCAAGGCAGACTCCAGATCGTCATTCCCGGCATTCTCCGGGTAGACGGCATAGGCCGGGAGAGGGAATTCCGGCCCATGCGGCACCAGATGCAGGCGGCCGCTGGCGAGATAGGGTTGGGCCAAGCGTTTGCGGAAGTAGCCGGTTCCACCGACCTGCACAACGTAGTCCAGCCCGAGCGGCCCTAGGCCGATGGAGAGGCCGGGGTTGGAGAACTGTGGGAAGTTCAGGCCATGATGAGCCGCAAAATCCGCACCCCAATCGACATACACGTAGTCCGGATCCGACACGCCTTCTGTTGATGGATCCGTCGTGACCAGGACGAGCGTCTCCTCCATCAGCATCTCGACCTGCAGCCCCGGCCATTGTCTTGGCGAATACACCACCGCCAGGTCGAGCACCCCGTCGGCAACCTGGCGCAACAGGCCGTCCGAGAGGCCAACCTGGGTCTGGAGGGCAAGGTCGGGGGCGTTGCGCCTCATCCACACCATCCAGTTCAGGAGGAGCGGGTTCCAGAGGGTCAGCTCGCCCCCCATGGCGAGGACCGCCCGGCGGCCGGCCGGAACCGCGACCTGGTGGCGGGCCCGCTCCCAAACCTGAACCAGGGTCGGCGCGAACCGCAGAAACTGCTCCCCGGCTGCGGTTAGGGCCACTCCGGCCTTGTTGCGGATGAAGACCGGGCGCCGAAGCTGGTCCTCCAGGGAGCGGACGCGGGCGCTGACGGTGGTTTGCGTCACGTTCAGCCGCTCCGCGGCGCGGACGAAGCTTCCAGCCTCGACAATGGCCAGAAAGGTACGGGCGAGTTCGATGTCCATGGCGGCACCCTTCGTTGGGTCTGGAGACGCACGGGGCTTGATGGGAAAAACCGCCGCAGGTCGCGGCCGCACCGGCGGCCGAGCTCTCTGGAGCAGCTCCGGCTGCTTCCGTGGGCCCCGGGCTCGGGCCGCGGCGGCGCCCGAATGAGCCCGGGGCTAGGTGCCCGCGATCAGGTTACCTGCGCGATGCAAGCCGCGGCTGAAACTCGGCAAGCTCAACATGGTTCATCGAGGATATGCCCCCCGGCGGGGAAGTCAAACGGAGCCTACCATCACCCTAGCGGTCGGAGGACTCTCGCAGCAGGGACACCATGCCGCCGTACCCGCGGGCGTGTGCGAGCTGGAGCGGCGTCGCTCCGTTGCGGTCAGGGATCCTGGCGTCGGCGCCGGCTTCGAGGAGCGCCCGCACGGTCTGGGTGTGACGAGGCCCGCCATCGCCCAGGATAACTGCCTCGATCAGGGCGGTCCAGCCGAGATTGTTGACGTGGTCGAGCGGTGCGCCGGCCCGGATAAGCTCGCGGACAATGCCGTCGTGGCCGAGGTGAGCCGCGGCGATGAGGGCCGTGCCATCGTACACGCTGGTGATCAACTTCGCGCTGGCGCCGGCGGCGAGCAGTGCCTTCAATGTCGGCACGTCATCCCGGACCGCCGCGATGGTAACGGCGTCATAGCGCTGATTGTCGAGAAGGCTGGGATCTACCCCCACGGTGATCAAGGTCCGGGCTGCCGCCCCGTGTCCTTGAAACGCCGCCACATGCAGCGGCGTGCGCCCGTTGCCATCGCGGGTGTTGAGGTCTGCGCCCGCTTGGGCCAGGCGCCGGATGTCCTCGTCCGAGCCTTGGGCTGCGGCCGCGTGCAGGCCGCGGTAGACGGAGAGTTCAACCTGTGTGGGCGGCGTTTGCGCGGAGGCCGCGCCCCAGGGGAGGCCTAGGATGACGAGCAGTCCGACCAGCGTGAGTGGATTGGCCATGGTCTGTCTCCAGGTGGTGCGGTGGCCGGCACAACTGCCAGCCACCGCGTTGGCGATCACTTCAGTTTCGCCTGGATCTTGGCAAGACCGGCATTCGCGCATTCCTCATCAAGATGCCCGCCCGGGGCGCCGCCAACGCCCACGGCCCCGATCACCTCGTCACCAGCCTTCACCGGCACGCCGCCGCCAAGCAGCAGAAACCCTTCAATGGCCGCCAAGTGGCGGGCGGCCGGATTCTTGTCGGCATTCTCCATGATGGCGGTGGTGGTGTTGCGGGCGGACGCCGCCGTGTAGGCCTTGGCGCGGCTTGCTTCGACGGTGTGGGGTCCGGCCCGGTCGGCCCGGAGCACTGCGCGCACGAGGCCGGCGCGATCCACCACCGTCGCCGTCACGTTGAAGTTCTTGGCGGCGCACGCCTCGACGGTGGCCTGGGCCAGCTCCTGGGCAATCGCCAGCGGGAGGTTCCGTTCCTGAAGGACCTGGGCGCCGGCGGCCGCAGGGGACAGGGTGAGCGCTGCGAGGAAGGCAAAATACATTTTCGGCATGAGGATTCTCCGGTGGGGATCGTTCGGATCCCCGCGTGTTCGACACCTGGACCTTAGCCAGACGATGCCCGGCGGGTTATCGGTGCGGCCCCGGAGCGGCCTCCGTAGTCCTACGGAGACGTGTGAGGCGGGCGGGCCAGGAGCACGAGGCGCACCATCTCGGCAACCGAAGTCGTGCCCAGCTTTTCCGCGAGATTGGCGCGGTGGGTTTCAACCGTGCGCGGTGAAACCCCCATGGCCCGGGCGATCTCCTTCGTCATCCAGCCGCGGGCCACCATGTCGAGGATCTCGTTCTCGCGTTGCGTAAGGCGGGCTAGCAGCGCCCGCGCCTCATCGGCTTCGCTGGCTTCACGTCGCTGCGCGTCAAGCCGCATGAAGCCCGCCTCGATGGCTTCGATCAGCACCTGCTCGTCGACCGGTTTCGTCAGAAAGTCGACTGCGCCGCCCTTGAAGGCGCGCCGGCAGGCACTGACGTCGCCATGGCCGGTGATCACCACTACCGGCATGCGCTCGCCCTCTGCGGCAAGCCGCTCCAGGAGCTGAAGGCCCGAGACGCCGGGCATCCGCACGTCGGCGACGATGCATCCTTCGGCTTTGTGGTCGCGCCGCTCCAGAAAGGCGAGGGCGCTTGGGAAGGGCTCGACAGCGAACCCAGCCGTGCGGAGGAGCATCTGGAGCGCGTCGCGGACGTCCTCGTCATCGTCGACGAGGAACACGGTGCGGGACAATGTCTTCACTCGGCCGCCTCCTTCCGTTGGTCACCGAGCCGCGGCAGGCGGATCGTGAACACGGCACCACCCTCCGGGGCATTCGCCGCCGTGATCCGCCCGCCGAACGCCTCGACGATGCGCTCGCAGAGCGGCAGACCGAGGCCCATGCCGCCCGGCTTGGTGGTGAAGAACGGCTCGAACAGGCGCGGCAGGTCGACGGCGGGGATCCCCGGCCCCCGGTCCCTGACCGCAATCACGGCCATGTCGCCGCCAGCGGTTGTTGTGATCGTCACCGTCCGCCGCTCCTGCGGCAGCACTTCGACGGCATCCGCGGCGTTGCGCACGAGATTGTGCACGACCTGCTCGACAGACACCCGGTCAACCACGCAGACAGGATCGCCTGGGTCGAGATCGAGGTCCAGAGCAATGCCGCGGCGCTCCAGATCGCCTTGCATCAGCTCGGCGACGTTGCCAACCAGCTGGTTGAGGCTCGCGGGTTCAGAGCGTGGTCCGCTGTTCGACACGTAGGCGCGCAAACGCGCAAGGATGTCGCCCGCCCGCTTGGCGAAACGAACGTTCGCGTCGAGCGCGCCGATGATTTCGTCTCGATCCGGAGAAGGGGAGCGGGCGAGGCGCAGGCCCGCCTGGCTGCGGCTGAGGATGGCGGTCAGAGGCTGCGTGAGCTCATGAGCGATGCCGGAGGCCATTTCGCCGACCGTGTTGACCCGCATGGCATGCGCAAGCCGGGCCTGGTGCTCGTGAAAGCTCGCCCGCTCCCGGGCCTCCCGGGCCGCCCGCCGCTCGCGCAGCACCAACCCCGCGAGAAACACTCCGATCCCGGTAACGGCTGCCACAAGCGCAACGGCCACGGGCGGCAGAAGCTCGCCGAATCCGGGCTGCCGGGCAACCCGCAGGAGGAGTGGCTGGGAGCGGCTGCCGAGCGGTTTCTCGAAGTCGAGGTTCGGCAGAAGCCCACCAGATGAGGTCGCCTCTCCCACGTGGACGATCTCGCGTCCAGACGGTTCGCGCAGGGCCAAGTTCGTCCCCACGGGCAGGTCGCCCTCTGGTTCGATCAACCGCCGTGCGTCGACCGTCATCACAAGGACACCCGCCGGGGCCGTGGCCTCGGGGAGTCTTTTGACCAAGTGATAGGCTTCCGCTCCGTTCGGTTCAGCCAGCACAACCGCTTGTCCAGCCGAGAGATTGGCAGCGGTTGCCGCAAGCCCATCAATCCCCGGCCTGCCGGGCTGAAGCTCCCGGGTCGTGAACACAAGGTTCGGCAGGGGCGCCAAGCCGACGACGTCGATGGCCGTGATCCGGGGGTAGAAGCGCAAGACGGCCTCGGCGACCGCACTCAAGGTCGTGAACGAGCGGTCGGGGCTGGTCAGCACAGCGGCGAGGCTCGTCAAGTGCGCGTCATGCTGATCCGCCCGTTGTGAGACAACACGGTGCAGGGTACGCGCCTCGACCTCGAAGCCGTCGCGGACGCCGACGAAGTTGATGGCCGCGACAGCGGCCGCCGCGACGACCGTCAGCGCAAACCAGACACCAAGAGCTCGTGCGGCACGACTATTCATGAGTGGGGAACAGAACAAGCATGGTCATGAGACTAGCGTCGAGACAGCCGCCCGTCGACCGCCCGGCGTTGCTGCGCCGGAGGTGGATACCGGCTCGGCCAGGTCCATTGCGCACGGACAGAGGTACCTTGACGCGATGGTTGCTTCAGTTCAGTCCGCCTACGGAGAGACCGTCTCATGCACCATGATGGCGCGAATGGCGCTGAGGTGATCGAACATGGCCTGCCGGGCCCCCTCCGGATCCCGTGCCGCAATGGCCGCGACGATGGCGAGATGCATGCGCCCCTGCTGCGCCGCGTACTCCTTCTTGCGGGCCCGCCGGAAGGCGAGGTCGTGTTGCCGCTGCCAGCGGGCGCGGCCGCGCACCGACGACAGGACATCGAGGAAAGCGATCAGCAGAGGATTGCCGGTGATCCTGGCGATCCCTTTGTGGAAGGCATCGTCCGCCTGCTCGTAGGCCTGCCAGTCGGGCGTGTCGCTGGTCCGGAGCGCGTGGCCGCGCAGAAGGGCGATCTCGTCGGGTGTTGCACGCAGCGCCGCCTCGCCCGCGATGGGCGGCTCGATCAGGAGCCGGGCAGCGAGCACGTCGGCGGGAGACGCCATCTCGGCCAGAACCGACGGCCGGATCGGCTCGTGGGCCGGGCGCGGCCCGACGAAGGTGCCCTGACCCACATGCCGCCAGATCAGGCCCTCCTTCTCCAGCACATCGAGTGCTGCCCTCAGGGTCTCGCGGCTGCAGCCGATCTTGGGCGCCAGGGCCCGTTCCGACTCCAGCTTGTCCTGCGGCCCATAGGCCTGCTGCCGCAGATGGGCACGGAGCCGCCGGGTGGCATCGCTTGTCGACAGGCGTGTGCTCGCCATAATCTGCAGACCAATCCTTAGACCAATTCCGATCCGGTCTATGTAGCAGGTCCAGGCTCGGTGCGAAAGGTGCGCCCGGGCGGAGGAGCGGAGGGAAACGTCTGATGAGAGCCACGATTGATGACAGATTCTTCGGTGACGAGCCCGCCCATGACCCGGCCGTCCGCGTGGGCCGCTTGGTCGGCACCGTCCTGGGACTGTCGATCTATCTGATGTTAGTCTGGATCGTCATCGATGGCCTCGTTCGGATCCTGTGAGCCGTGAGCCGGCCGCCCCCGCGCACCATTGGGACGGCGCCGTCCGGCCACGGGCGGACAAATCCGCCTGATCGGATCGCGCTGGGACTTCGCGCGCGGCTCCTCCTGGGTGGGCTGCTGACGGCGGTGGCGGGCTTCGTCGACGCCATCGGGTACATCGGCCTGGGAGGGCTGTTCGCCTCATTCATGAGCGCGGCCAGCGTATCGCTCGGCGTCGGCGTGGGCGATGGTTCCTGGGGCCCCGTGCACCAGGGCGGCATGATGATCGCCTCGTTCCTCGGCGGCGTCACGCTCGGAACGGTTCTGGGCGGGATCACGGGCGTGTGGGCCCTCTCGGCCGTGCTGGCGCTGGAGGGGCTCTTCCTGGCGGGATCGGCTCTGCTGGCCACCTGCGACGCCGCTCTTGCGATTTCGATCCTTCCGGTCGTGGCGGCCATGGGCGTGCAGAACACCGCCCTGCAGTCGGTGAGCGGGGTGCGGCTGGGCGTGACCTTCATCACCGGCACGCTGGTGAGCCTGGGGCAGGCGCTGGGGCAGGCCCTCCTTGGATACCCTCAAACGTGGCCTCTCGGAGCTCATGCCCTCCCGTGGGCCGCCCTGATGGTCGGGGCGGCGACCGGCGCGATCCTGCACAGGGAATTCGGCCCGGTAGCCCTGATGGCTCCGGCCGTTCTGGTCACCGGGTTGGCCATGCTCAGCGCCGCGGCAGCGCTGAACGCCGGCAGCCCCACCCGGCGGAGGCCGCTCCCTGCCGGTGCCAGCCGGGATCGTCCCATCGTGTGGCCGCACGACTGAGCCCTGCCGCCGCAAGGTCCCCGAAATACCAATGGAACCCCAATGATGCGTAAGATCGACCCGTTTCTCCTGCTGATCATGGCAGCCGTTGCCGTGGCCAGCGTCTTTCCGGCTCAGGGCGAAGGTGCCCACATGCTCGACACGTTGGGCATCCTCGGCATTGCGCTGCTGTTCTTCGTCCACGGCGCGGCCCTGCCGCGGGAGGTGGTGATCGAGGGCCTGGTTCAGTGGCGGCTGCACCTGTTCATCTTCGCCATCACCTTCGTGGTGTTTCCCGTGGCCGTGCTGCCGTTCGGCGTGCTGCCGTGTCCGGTCGCGGATGGTTGCCGACGCCGCTCAAGACCCCTGCCATGGCCGCCCCGGTTTGCGTCCCCGAGCAGCCAATGGAGGCGGCGGCTTAAGCCGCCGCCCACGCGGAAGCCCTTGCGCCGTCTCTCTCCCGGCGCAAGGGCTTTTCAGTTAGCAAATTGCTATTTTTCTCTTGTATTCAGTTAGCTGTATGCTATCTCTCCCATGAAGCAGATTGCTTACAGCAAATCAGCCCTGAAGACCCTTCGCCGGATTCCGGCGAATGTCGCGGCTACGATCAAGGGCAAGATTGAGCAGTACGCCGCCGATCCTGCCTCGCTCTCCGCCAATGTGACAAAGCTTCAGGGGCGTGAGAGCTATCGGCTGCGGGTTGGTGACCGGCGCGTGATCTTCGATGAGGATGGTAACGTTCTTGCCATCCTGGAAATCGGCCCCAGGGGCGGAATTTACGGTTAGGAGATGAGCATGAATAAGCCCGACATCATCACGACTCCGAGCGGCGACCGTTTGGCGATCATGCCGCTTGCGGATTATGAAAGCCTTGTCGCCTCGGCGGAACAGTCTTCCGACGTGCGCGCTTACGATGAGGTGAAGCGCCGGATCGCCAGTGGGGAAGATGAGCTTGTCCCGGCCGAGTTTGCCAACCGCATTCTCGACGGCGAGAGCCCGGTTCGGGTTTGGCGCGAGTATCGCGGCATGAGCGCGAAAGACCTCGCGGCCAAGACCGGCCTCAGTCCGGCCTATATCAGTCAGATCGAGACTGGTGAGCGCGACGGCAGTTTCGAGACCATGAAGAAGATCGCGCAAGCTTTGTCCGTATCTCTTGATGATCTCGCCTGATCACCAGGGATCGAACAAGCTCCTCCAGCCCTTGCGCCGTCTCTCTCACGGCGCAAGGGCTTTTCACAAAACGCCGAGCAGCAGGGGAGGGCAAGCCTCCCCACTTCCATACAGCCGCCGCCGTGACCGGCGGCCTCTTGTTTGCAGATCCCCAATGCCGCAAGGGAAGGTGCTCGCGCACCCCCTCTCGCTTAAATTCGGCCGCATGGCGAGCTTAGGACCAGAGCAGCTCGAGGCAGAGGCGAGGGCCATCCTGTGGCGCAGGATCGAGCGCCTGGGATGTTTCCCGGCTTGTCCGAGGAGGAGCGCCGGGAGCGGATCGCCCAGGACGTCGAGCTCTACTGGCCGACCATGGTGCAGGAGGCAGCCCGTAGCCTCTTGGACAGGCTACGGGAGGGCCGTCCCCATGAGTGACATCTACTGGAAGCGTACCAGTGACGTTTGGGGCGACGAAGCAGGCGACCCAACGGACTTCACGGCCATTGATCCCGAGCGGCCAGGATCGGAGCCGGAGCAGTATATTGGCCGAGTGATGCAGCATTTGCACGGACCGCAGAAAGGGCTTTGGTTTTGGTCCATGATCTGCACCAACCCCGGCCCCCGTTTCCCGTTTCCAACCAACGGAACCGAAGCCCGGCGTGGGGATGCAGGACGCCGCGTCATCGAGTGCTATCGCCGCATGGCGGGCTTCTATGGCGTCCCCGACCTGAAAACCCAGCATTCTAGCGGTCACGGCTGACGCCGTGCCTTTCACAGAATAGCCCATCTAAGCGGCGGCCGCCTGTGGCGGCCGGGTCATGGCTCTTGTGCCGGAAGGAAGGGAAGAGAGGCGCGCGGCCCTCTCTCCCCACGCAACCAGAAAATCCGGTCTCCCCATCCTTCGGGCCAAGGCCCTGCCAGGATCGCCTATGGCGGCCCTCCGGGCGCTTGTCGCGCCCTCCGGGTGGGTGATCCCCCTCCGGATTTTCCGGTTGCCCCCCTCTCTCCCCGCTGTTCGCCACGAAGGCAGGGGCGCAGGCGCTTGCGCCCGAGAAGGAAGGAGAGAGACAGCATGGAAACCCTCACAGCCCCTCACCCGACCATCGCCCATCTGTTTGATGCCGACGAGTGGAGCCAGTTGCTCATGAACGGCCGGATCGCCAACCGCGTTCACACCGACCCCGTTCCGGTCGTCAAACCCTTCACGCCTCATGCGGACTGGGTTTGGCTTGTGGCCGAGATCCACCCCGAGGACGGCGACACCGCCATGGGCCTGATCGACAATGGCCAGGGCTTTCCGGTCAAAGGCTATTTCCGCCTGTCCGACATCACCGACCCATCCAAGCCCCCGGTTTACAAAGACCTCAACTTTCACCTGCGCCCCAAGCGGCCCCTCTCGGAGCATTACGCCGACGCCGTGAAGGCGGGCGCGATCACGATCTAGCGCCAGGCGCGCGGTTTACAGAACCGAAAGGGGAGTGGGCTTAGGAAGACAGCAAGTTTTGAGGGCGAAAGCAGCAGCGCCGGGCCAGCGGCGCGATCTAGGAGGATGAGCCACCTAGACGGAGGCGGACGGCTCCGCCCTCAAACGGAGGACAAAGCATGTGGATTCCCATTAGCTTTGCCCTAGACATGAAAAGGACCCGGACGTACTGGCAAGTTCGCATCCGGGTCCAATTCTGGATCGTCTAGGAAACGGGGAGGGGGCGAAGGCCCTCTTCCCACTCCGGGCCTGAATATAGCGCAAGCCGCGCCCTGATCCAAGTCTTAGGGGCTTGATGCGGTTTCACAGAAGGCCGCGCGCTCCGCTTCCAGCCGTTCAAGATAGACACTGAAATCTCCCTCCGGAGCCTCATCCTCATAGGCGCGCGCAAACCGCGCAGTCTCGGAGGAGCCGGTTGCCCGATCCATCGCTTCGAGCCGCCGGAAGGTTGCGGCAGCATCGAAGGGCGTCAGGCATTCCGGCACTTTATCTCTCTTTGGGCTTGTCAGTATATACCAAATAGGATATACGTATATACGCTATTTGGATATACCGCAGGCAACCGAGAATGACTTATCTGATCAAAGACGAAACGGTGGTCCAGCAGCTTAAGATTCTAGCGCAGCGCAAGAACAAGACCGTGGCCGACGTGTTGCGGCAGGTCATCGTGCAGGAGATCGAGCGCGAGGATTCCCGCACCAGCACCATGGAGAAACTAGCGCCTGTTCTGGCGAAGGCTCGCGCCCTCGGGGAGCCAGTCGGACGGATCAATTGGGAAGAGCAGAAGCGCGCGTCTGACGAGGAATGGGGCGAGTAATGTAT
The DNA here is from genome assembly GCF_034627025.1 of Microvirga lotononidis. Lineage (NCBI taxonomy): Bacteria > Pseudomonadati > Pseudomonadota > Alphaproteobacteria > Hyphomicrobiales > Methylobacteriaceae > Microvirga > Microvirga lotononidis. The sequence continues at coordinate 679,900 of NZ_CP141050.1, forward strand.
ATCGAAACGTCCGCCATCATCGCCATGCTTGCCGGCGAGGAAGAGGCCGAGGATATGGCGCGCAAAATCGACGCCGTCAAAACGAACCTCATCACGTCGCCGGTTTCCGTGACCGAGGCCGTGGTCCGGTTTGCCAGCATCAAGGGAATTGAGATCCCCGCGTCTCAGGAGCTTGTGAGTGAGCTTTTGAGCGCCTTGAAGGTGCAGACGATCAGCATCACGCCGGAGATCGGCAACAAGGCGATCCGTGCCTATGCGGAGTATGGCAAGGGCACCGGCCACGGCGCGAAGCTGAATTTGGGCGACGTGTTCTCGTATGCTTGCGCGAAAGCCTATCGCGTTCCGTTGCTCTATAAGGGCAACGACTTCGCAAAAACCGATCTGGCCTAAAGAGCGCATCATGAGCTTGATCCGGCTTCCCTGTAGCCCCGCCGGATCTTGCCGCGCCGTACAACGGCGCAGGCTTTGTCGGCGGCTTCCGCTGTCGGGAATGGCCGCCGCAAAGGGCTCTGCGAAGAGTGATCCCCGGGCGCATGGCGAACCTCCTGGCCGCCAGCATGGAATCAGACATGCGCTCGGCTGAAAACCCTGAATGATACCCGCCCAGAGAATTGCTGACCCGGATTTGCGTCGGTGTGCCTTACGTGATCCACTGCGCAGCGGGGCGCTGTTGCGGGAGATCAGCATGGCTGCCCTCCAGATCCGGCAGGACTACTCAGCCCCCGACTTACGCCAGCGGGCCGCTCGCGAGAGGGACACCAGGGCCAGCCTGCGGTTGCTGGCGATCGCCAATGCGCTCGAGGGCATGCCCCGGGCCGAGGCGGCGGGGCTGGCCGGGATAAAGTGCCAGGCCCTGCACGATGCCATCCAGCGCTTCAATGCCGAGGGACCGGACGGTCTGCATGACCGCCCTCGGACCGGTCGCCCGGAGCAGCTTAGCCCTGGTCAGCAGGCCGCTCTCAAGGCCCATATCCTGCACGGGCCGGAGCCCGAGCACGATGGGGTGAGCGCCTGGCATCTGGTCGACCTATGCGAGTACGTCGAGCGGACGTACGGCGACAGCGAATGGGGGCTCTCGGGCCCGCTCAAGCGGCTCAACCTGTCGCGGCAGAAGACCCGGCCCTCGCACTCGAATGGCCATCCGGCCGCACAGGCGGCGTTCAAGAAAGGAGCTGCCGTCACAGCTGCAGAGCCTCGCGGCACAGCATCCTGACACCCGCCTTCAGCTCTGGTGTCAGGACGAGGCGCTTTGGCGAGAAGGACCGCACCGCCCGAATCTGGTACGAGCGCGGCGAGCGTCCGCCGGGCGTGGTCGATCAGCGCTTCGAGAGCTTGTATCTGTTTGCCGCCTGTCGACCCGGCACCGACGAGACCTTCGCCCTGGCGCTGCCGCGGGTGAGTGCGGACGCGATGACGATGCTTCTGGAGCACTTCGCGCGTCAGCTGGAGCCCGGCGTGCACGCGGTGCTCGTGCTGGATCAGGCCGGCTGGCGTGACGCACGGGCCTTGCACGTGCCGGAGACGATCACGCTGTTGCCCTTGCCGCCGGCGTCCCCCAGCTGAACCCGGTGGAGGGGGTCTGGCTCTTCCTGCGTGAGCGCTATCTCTCGCATCGCGTGCTCAACGATTATGAAGCGGTGTTGGACGCGGTCTGCCGCGCCTGGAACCGGCTCCTCGATGAGACAGGCCGTCTCACAACATTGACGGCCTACCCGTATCTCACTGCATCAGCAATTCCCTGACCGGGTATGAGTCAGCCTTCACGGAGCTTGGTATTAGAACCGCACATTGACACCGATGCGGCTGATCCAGCCGTCGTTCTTGAAGCGGTAGCTTGCCTGATCGCCGGCGCGCGCCAGCGTCAGCGTCTCATCCTGCAGCCGGTAGTACAGCGTCTCGCTCTTGATCGAGATGTTCTGCGTCAGCCGGTGCTCCGAGCCGCCGCCGACCGCGAACCCGGTCGTCCAGTCGTCGCCGCTCGCCTGCGGACCAACGCCAACCGGAAGCACCGTGATCCGCGCCTCGCGATCGACCTGCGCCACCGCCAGGCCGCCTGTCACATAGACCAGCGTCTCCTGCACCACAGGCAGCAGGCTCGGCATCGTGAAACCAATCCGGCCCTTGACCGTCCCGAACCAGTTCATCTGCGAACTCAGGTCGGTGCGCAGCCCGAACCCGCCATCCGTGCCGAACCCGCTGCGCGAGCGGCCCACGTCCATCGCGGTCAGGTCCGCCTCCAGGCCCGCCACGACATTCCCGAACTGCCACAGATAGCCGACCTGTGCCCCGCCTCCGAGGCCGGACCCGCTCAGGCCAACGCGGGTCGGCAGCGCCTCGGACGCAACGCCGATCACGCCCCGGCGCACCGCCTCGCCGCCGTCGCCGATCCAGGCCCCATGCACGCCGGCATAGAAGCCGCTCCAGTTGATCGCGAGAGGCGCCACCAGCATGGCGGGTGCCGCCGTCCGCGGCAGATCGGCGGCCGTCGCCGCAGCCGTGCCGGCGATCAGGACGGACAGGGACAACACAAGGCGCTTCATGAGTATCTCCGGACAGAGCATCAGACGAGAGAAGGGTAGTGTCGGTGGTTTGGAAAGGGGCCGGGCGGAGAACCCGCCCGACTCCGCGTCTTAATGGAGCGCTCTTAAAGGATTACATCGCCGAAGGCGAACTTGCCGACGATCTTGATCTCGAAGTCGGCCCGGCCGTCGCCGTTGACGTCGCCCATCAGAATGCCGCGATCGTAGCGCAGTTCGCCGGCCTTGCCGGTGAACCCTGCGTTCAGGAAATAGGCGCGCTCCTTCGGGAACAGGAAGGGACCGTTCGAGCCCGCCCAGAAGAACTTCTGGTTGCCCTTGAGATGGGTGTTGGCATCGATGTCGCGAAGATCAATCCGGTCCTGACCCGACTTGAAGTCGTAGATGATGTCGCGCTGCGAGCCGACCTTGCTGTCCTTGACCGAGGTGAAGGCAAACACGTCCTTGCCGGCGCCGCCCCACATCTGGTCACGGCCGAGCCCGCCCGTGATACGATCGTTGCCGGCTTCACCCTTAAGGGTGTCGTTGCCAGTCCCGCCGGACATGGTGTCATTGCCGGTTCCACCGTACAGCCAGTCGTTGCCGGAACCACCATCAAGATGATCGTGGCCGGTCTCGCCATACAGGCGATCGTTCCCGTCGCCGCCGAAGAGCCAGTCATTGCCCTCGCCACCGGCAACGGTGTCGTTGCCGTCGTCGCCATAGAGCCAGTCGTCACCGCCGTGGGAGCCGACATAGTCGTCGCCACCTCCGCCATGCAGGGTGTCATCGTCGGCGCCGAGAATGAGGGTCTGATTGGCGCTATCGCCCCAGACCTTCTGCGAGCCGGCACCACCGGTGACTGTCAGGGCTCCAATGATCGCGGCGAACTCCACATTGTCCAGCATGATGTGACCGCCGGAGATGCTACTGCCGTCAATGACCAAGGCCGTCTGCGGCATGCCTGCGGCAGCTGGATTTCCCGAGATCAGAAGAGGCTGACCGGGGATTACACCGCTACCCGGCGCCAGGGTGGGCGTGATCGTCTGCACGAACATCGGGGTATTCCCTGACAGGAGCCCCAGGAAGCTCACTCCGCCACCTGAGAGCTGATCCTGATCGGCCGATCCAACCGGGGTATGGGCACGGATCTCGCGGATCAGGTCAGTCAGCGACGTGCCCGCCGTCTTCGGAGCGGATGGGCCGGTCACCAGCAGACCATAACCCACCGGAACCTGAGCCAGCAGCAGGGTCTGCCCGCCGGAAGCGACGAGGGGAATGTCCGCATACGAGGGGTTGCCGTCGGTTTCACTCCGTCCGGGCGCAATCACCGGAATGGTGAGCACGCGACCTGAACTGCCATCAGGATAGGTAATCGGAGCCTCGACGACGCTCACACCATCAATCTGGTGCGTGTCGACGCTGTAGGGCAGGGAGGCGGTGCTGGAGACAGGTGCATTGCCAGCGGCATCGCTCCAGCCAGTTCCGACCGTGATATGGTTGATCTTCTGTCCGACATTGCCGACCGATGTAAAGACCGCCGTATAGACCTTCGGATCCGTGGCGGAGACCGTCAGTCCGGTCAGAATACCGTTTTCCACCGTCACATCGCTTGCGGTAAATCCAACCGGAACCTCGGAGAACCGGAAGGTCACGGTTGCCGTCTCGCCCAGCATCAGATTGCTGGTTGACAGTTCAATCCCGACAGCCGGATGGACCGTATCGAGGACGAAGCTCAGCGCGTCCGAGACGAGCGAAACGTTGCCGGCGAGATCGGTTTGGCGAACTTGGACATGGTTCTCTCCCTCCCTGGAGACCGTGAAGCTGCTGCCCGTGCCTCTCGTCCAGCTCTGTCCGTCGTCGGTGCTGAACTCCCAGGTCGCACCAGCTTCCAGTCCAGCGACGTTGACCAAACCTGAATTGGTCAGCCTGTCACCGGCCGTCCCGGCGTCATTGGCAAGCGCCAGGTCCGGCGCCTCAACCTGCGTGTCGACCCTGACCGATAGAGCACCAGAAACCAGTGAGTTGTTCCCAGCAGGATCCGTCTGAACAGCCCGAATGGTATGGCTGCCTTCAGTCAGAGTTGCAGCGATCGAGAACGCTCCGCCGGACACCGTATCGGTCCCGAGTTCCTCACCCGCGTCGAGAACACCGTTATTGTTGCGGTCGGCGAACAGGATCACCGTCGCACCGGTCTCACCCAGTCCCGTAAAGGTCAGATGGTTGAGATTGGTAATTCGGTCGCTGTTGCTGGCTCCGCTGTCGCTTGCAGGAGCCAACGTGAGATTGGACGGTGCACCAGGCGCCAGTGTATCAAAGTGCAGTGATGGTGAAACACCACCGGCCCCGAGGTTGCCAGCCTTGTCGGCATAGCTGCTGGCTGCAATGGTAATGCTGGCGCTGCCGCCACTGGTGTCGGGGGTTGGTGTGAAGATCGCTGTCCGGACTGTCCCGGTGCCTGAAATAGCCGAAAGCGTTCCGCCGGTGACCGTTACGTCGCCTGAGAAGCCGCTCCAGGTGAAGGTTGCACCAGGATCCTCCGAAAATGTGAAGGTGATGATCGCCGTCTCGCCCGCTTTGAGGTAAGCGACGTTGCTCGTGATGGCCACGGTCGGCGCCGCAGTGTCCAGCGTGTACTCCTGCTTCAGGATTGGGCCGCTGTTGTTGACCACGTTGGTCACCCGCATCCAGATTTCATGGCTGCCAGACACCAGGCTCGTATTCAACGACCATACATTGCTGCCGACAGCGGCGGTGGCATAGTTCCAGGTCTCGCCCCCGTCGAGTGACACCTGAACCTGCTCCCCGGACGCCAGATCTTTGCTCAACGTGCCGGAGATGGTCTGAGTGGCCACGTTGGTGATGAAATCGCCGCTGGACGTACCCTTGTCCGCCGACAGACGCACCGTCGCAATCTCGGTGCTCGGCGTCGCGGTATCGATGGTGATCACCCGGCTGTCTGACACAAGACTGCTATTGCCGGCGGCATCAGTCGCAATTGCAACGATGGTGTGAGGACCCTGCGCCAGCGGGACGTTGCTGGTAATGGACCACGTGCCGTCGGTAGCAACCGCGGACCCAATCTCAGTCATGTCGTCATCATACAATTTGACGGTCGAGCCAATCTCAGCCGTTCCCGTAAAGGTGGGCGTTGTATCGCTTGTGACGCCATCGCCATTGTCCGGACCCGTGTCGGACGCCGGGTCCAGTTCCGGAGTGGACGGTGCCCCAGGTGCTTTGGTGTCAAAGGTCAGTGTGGGCGTCGTGCCCGCACCGCCATTGTTGCCCGCAGCGTCTATATAGCTGCCGCCCGCAACCGTGATGCTGGCGGTCGAGGTATTGGTGTCAGGGGATGGCGTGAAGACTGCGGTATACACCGAACCGCTCCCCGAGATAGGCCCCAGCGTGCCTCCCGTGACACTGATGTCGGCCGAGCTGAACCCAATCGGAGGCTCGCTGAAGGTGAAGGTAATGGTCGCGCTCTCGCCGATCTTGAGCTCGGAGACGTTGCTCGTGATGCTCAGTGTCGGCGCGACACCATCGACCAAGACACCTGCTGTCGAGCCAACGCTCTGCAAGGTCAGCACAGCTTCATTGCCAGCGGCATCCTTGAGTACACCGCCATTCGCCTGAAAGGACCCGACCATGATGCCGTTCGTATCCAACTGACCTGCCTGCACCTTGTACACAAAGGTGAGCGCAGTTGTGCCGGAGCCGGATACATAGGCCGCATAAACGGTCTGCGTGCCGATGACGAGTTCGAGATGCGGCGTACCGCCATCGGTCACAACGGTCACGGCCTCGTTGAAGTTGACCGTGAGTGTCAGGTCCTGGCCCGCAATGTAGGTTCCGCTGGCTGGAACAGATACTGCCAGGACAACCGGCGACGTGGTGTCAGCTCCGCTCGGATCGCCGTAGTAGAAATACAACGGCTCCATCGACGCGCCCTGGGCGACGATCATCAGCTTCCCGTCGGCCCCCATAGCTAAAGGGATGTCTTTGTACGAAGCTCCAGATGGTAGAGGTACGTCGCTGCCGGGTTCCCAGTCGCCGCCAGTCGTACGGATGTAGACCTTTGCGCTGGTGACACCATCCAGCCAGTACCCACGGTCCTCGACAAGCAGGTATTCCACCCCATCCTTGGCAAGGTATCCACTGCCAACAGGAATCGTGCCTGAGCCCGTCGAAATCTCAGTTGTGGTCCAGGAGCCTGAGGCGTTTGTAATCTCATAAAGGGTTGTGGGCTTCGTGAGTTCAGCGGCTTCGTCACCGACGTCTACGTAGAATACGTGCAGATTCCCATGATCATCGAAGAACTGCGTCGTACCGTATTGGGGGGCAGAGCCACCGACAGTCAAAACCGTGTCGGAAGTCCATGTACCGCCAGGCGACAGAGTTCCGAGGTGGACCGATCCTCCCCAATAGCTTGAACCGTTAGGGCCGTCGCCTTGCGTATAGAGGATTTTCAAGGACCCGTCGGGAGATATCGCAAGCTCAGGGTTCGCGACGCTTGCTTCGCCCGTAGGAGTATCACTGTGCGCGACGGTCTCGAGAACCCACCCGCCGACCCCATCCGCCGTGGCATGAATGATATCCGAACCCGTCGCAGGGCTATAGACCTTGTACGCCAGATGGACGTTGCCGGCGGCATCCTGTGCGAGACTTAAGGAATCGTCGAAGCCGAACGATTTCGAACGGCGGTCCACCTCGGAAAGGGTCCAGCCGCCACCCGGTACGAACGTGCCATATTGCAGAATGCGCTCGCCGAAGTTGCCGTTGGGATCGCCGTCGGCGGCGTAGCTGGGAAAGACAACATGGATAACACCGGCCGCATCGACCATGAAGTCGATGATATGGCCCATCGCAGCGCCGCCCGTCGCCTCCTCGTACAGGTCGTAGAAGGCAACCTGGGTCCAAACTCCATCATCGTACCGGGACACGACAAATGAATCGTTGTCGTTGAAGGACCCCACGTAATGCTTGCCGTCGGCGCCAACCATGGCATCTGGAAGCTTCCAATTAGCGTCGGATGTCGGAATCTCACCGGTCACGAAAGCGCTGTCAGTCATGTGTTATTCCGTTCGAGAATTGTCAGGTACGGCCGGTGGCCTGAGGAGAGCGATTGAGGCAGTTGTCGTTCGCCGCGTCGGCTAAAACAGCCGACAAGCGGGTGCGATCAAACCAGAATGAAATTCTGATCGGCGGGGAGCGGCTACCGCTCTCTATTAAAGACTGATGCTTCAGTCCGCCTCTTGGCCGATGCCAAGCAGCGCGCGGTATAAAGGGAAGCGCACAAAGTCCCTTCCAAGTCCTCGACGGTCATTTTTGCCCCTCTTCACCGCACGTCGTTCTCTAGAGTCACTTTGCTCTAATCTGACTGTACAGAGTGACATGCGGAGCGTTCGTCGATCCTTATCGTCGGGCTACCACCAGTCAAGACGAATATGAATAAATACTTATACTTACGCGACCCGTGCGACAAATATACCTTAGTTACTGAACCAGTATAATAGTGCATTTAAGCCGCCCTTTCCCGATCAGGAAATCGCCAATTCTCAATGCCAAACAACTGATTTCACAAATAAGCACCGCTTAACTCTTCCTCGGGGTTACTCGTTGTCTGGATGCGAGACCTCCTTGGCATGAGCGACGACCTGGAGGGCTGGCGGCAAAGCATCTGAATCGGGCGGCTTGTAGCGGCGGTTGGCCAGCGTCGGCTCGGCGGACAGACCGGCTGCGCACAACCTCATCCGGGGATCGCCCTTTCAACACGTGCTGGCGTCTCATATTGTAAGCTTGGTTGAAGCCCTTGAGCAGCGTCTCAAGATCCCGATGGCCCTAGATCGTAATGCCCAGCACTTCACGTTGCACCTGCCCGTTGAAGCGCTCCATGAGGCCGTTGGTTTGCGGCGTGTACGGCTTGGTCCTGCGGTGTTCCACCTTCAGCTGACGGCAGCCGTCCTCAAAGCCATCCGCCGTGAAGCACGAGCCACGGTCGGTGAGCACGTGGGTGACCTTGAAGGGGAAGGCGCGCACCGCCTCGGTCAGGAAAGCGACCGCACTGGTGGCCAGCTCGTCGTCTTTGACCGCCAGATGCACCCAGCGCGAGCAGCGGCCGATGGCGACATAGAGAAGGCGCTTGCGGCTCTCGCCATTGGCGGTTCTCAGCTTCGGCAGGTGCTTGATGTCGATGTGCACGAAGCCACGATCGTAGTCCTTGAACGTGCCGATCTTGCGCTGGCGCCACTGCGCCGGCGGCAGGCGACCCAGACCCTCAGCCTTGAGGATGCGATAGACGGCATCACGGTTGAGATGCGGCAGGAAGTGCGTGATCACGAAGGTGAGGTCATCGAGCGGAAAGCCGGTCGAGCGGCGTAGGGCGCAGACGATGGCGCGCTCCTCGTCCGTGGCTTTCCAGGGCAGCTTGTGCGGCCGACTGGAGTGGTCCTGACAGTCCTTGGCCCCGCGGTTGCGCCACTTGCGGATGGTCTCGGTGCCGAGGCTGAAGCGCTGGGCCAGTACGCCGGTGGGCTCTCTCGAGCGGGCAATCTCCTGGCGAACGGCTGGCGTGGTGCGGGCTTGCGGATGAACGGAGTACATCACATCCTCCTGCAGCGAGGAGCACGGCGTCGCAGGCCGTCAAAGCGCCAAGCATACTCCTCAATCGCGCAACGCACCTGATCCCAACAACATTCCGCCACCAAACACGGCTCCTGTTGCAGGAGGATACTTCGTCTGGAAATACTGGCCCGGCGATCCGCGAAAGCAGGAGGACTGCTGGAAAGCAGTTCGCAATCTCGAAGAGCAAAGAAAGCCTCTTGAAGAAAACCTTTCAGCAGAGTGCAAAGCGGATCCAGCTATCAGAGAGTATCTTGCCGACCTGAAAGGTCCGAAGTCGCAAACTGTTGATTCACCATTAGCCGGACCATCTAGGTGGAGGAATAGGGCGCTTTGCTTCGCTCTAAGTGAGTGACAAAGCGCCTTTGGTCTTATACCGCCGTGCGGTTGAAGTGACTCTAGAAGAACTTTTCTCTCGGGCGAGATCGTGATTCCATCCGGGTCGGTAGGATGGAGGTGGCCATGGGCCAGATGCTTGCGATCCGAACCGATCTCGACAGTCCCGTGAGTCTGCGCCGTCGGGCCAAGAATGAGCCCAACCGCCGATCAGCCCTACGGATGCTGGCGATTGCCAATGCCCTAGAGGGCATGAGCCGGGCCGATGCGGCGCGGGTAATCGGGATCGAGCGCCAGTCCTAGCGCGGTGCCAAGGCGGTCGAGATCTTCGAAAAAGTCGCTTCATAGGCGCACCGGTATTACGCCAGGAAGGCCGCCGGCGATGGTTCGATCCAACGCGGTGACGATTGCCTTCTCCGTCGATCCTCCGGGGCTCAAACCGCCGGCTCATCTCCCCCTGGTTGACTTGCTCTGCATGTCGCTCGTCTTCCTGATCTGGCGAAGAAACCTGATCTGGCGAAGAAACGCGCCGCTCCCGTCCGGAGTCAACAATCACTTGACCTGCGATATGCATATTCATACATATGCACGATGATGCAATATCAAACATTCCAAATGCTGGCCGACCCGACGCGGTTCCGCATCGTCGAAGCGTTGGCCGAGGGCGAGCGGGCCGTGGGCGACATAGTCCGCGCCGTTGATATCGATCAATCCGGCGTTTCTCGCCACCTGCGGATCCTGGGCGAAGCCGGCTTCGTTGCGATGCGACCCGATGGAGCAAGGCGCCTCTATTCGCTGCGACCCGAACCATTCCGCGAGCTCGACGCCTGGGTCCGCACCTACCGGACGCTCTGGGAGGGCCGCCTTGATCGCTTCGACGCAGCCCTGGCCCGCCGCCGGAGCCAGCGGAAACAAGAGGGAAAATCGTGATGACGCAGACCTATGAGATTGGGGCAAACACACTCCGTTTCGAGCGGTTCTACGACGCTTCGATCGAGGAGGTCTGGTCGCTCTGGACGACGAAGGATGGGCTGGAAGAGTGGTTCGCGCCCGAGGGCATGCACGTGGAAGTGCTGGCTCTCGAGCCGACGGTTGGTGGCGCGTTCGATCACGTGATGACCGCGGTGGGCGCCGACCAGATCGCCTATTTCGCTAAGCTCTGCAGGCCCATCAGGACACAGGTGAGCGGCCGCTTCGTTGAGGTCCTGCCGCACCGATGGCTGCGCATCCGCCTGGACATCGATTTCGTTCCTGATGTCGAGGCCTACCCCTACTACATTGCCGTCGAATTCCATGGTGAGGGGGAGCGCGTCCGGATGATCGTGACGGCCGATCGTCACCCCGATGCCGAGATGACCCAAGGCGCCATCATCGGGCTGACCAGTCAGCTACTGCACTTCGACAGGGCTGTCGCGAAGCGAGCCGGAATGGGGCGGCGAGCCTGATGCGACCTCTCATCTATTCCATCAACATCACGCTCGATGGCTGCTGTAGTCACGAGGCAATCCCAGCCGACCCAACACTGCAGGAGACGACACTGCGCGCGCTGCATCTCCACGGCACGGAGACCGTCGGACGCGCCGACGCTCTCCTTTTCGGTCGCGTCACCTATCAGATGATGGAACAGGCATGGCGACTGGCGACGCGCACGATCGCGATGCCTGAGTGGACCGATCCGTTCGCGCGCACCATCGACGCGATGAAGAAGCATGTCGTCTCGACCACGCTCGGGCAGGTCGATTGGAATGCGGAACTCGTGCCGGGCGATTTGGGTACAGAGGTCCGGAAGCTCAAGCAACAGCCCGGGAAAGCTCTGCTCACCGGCGGCGTCAAGTTGCCGATGGCGCTCGCCGAACTGGGGTTGATCGACGAGTACGAATTCGTGGTGCAACCGAGACTTGCCGGCCATGGACCCACTCTGTTCGCCAGCCTTTCACGGTACGTGGAGTTGAAGCTGATCGGCCAGAAGGTGCTCAGCACGGGCGCAGTTGCGCTGCGCTACGAGCCGCGTCAAAAGGCCATGGCCTGATCGGCGGGACAGAGCTGGGATGATGCATCGTCTGGACTGACTGTGAAACGGCCCTTGAGCACGCAATTGTCAATTCAGAGCGGTCGTGTTCGCTTTGCAGGAATCCAGATTCACTACCTACGCCGATCGACCGGCGGTCGGACGCTCGTAGGCCTCTTGAGGTGCTGAAAAGCCCTTTTCCACATAGGCTTTCCCCGCACTCGGAAACGTCTCCAAACGATCCTTTGCACGTGACCTGTGGAAGTGTACAGCGAGGCTCCGAACCTGTGAAAATTCCTATGCACATCCCGTTCGTTCTACCGATCGCACTTGGTGGCGGTGATGTCGGCCATCAGTGATGTGCTGGCTTTGATCGTGATGGAGCGTCGAGGGTTCACGAAGCGGGACTACGGCCTGCGCCATCATGGGGGCTATCTCGGCGCCCGTGCCCGACTGGACAACGCCAAAGGGGCAGGAAACATCCACCCGTCGAGCACCGAATTTCGCGGATCTCGCCCTCAATCCAAGGAGCTGGATCGCCTGGGGATGGTCCTGGCCGGGGCCACAAATCGGCCTCACTGTGAGGGGTAGGCTTACCTCAGCCCGTGGAGCTCCTGATCACACTCCCCAGGAGCGTTCCATGGTGAGGTCCGACGGAATTCCCCCTCCGTCGGACCTCTGCTGATTTTTACCGGATCCTGCTGGAACTGAAGCTTGGCCATAGGGTTCTAGAGCCGCTGTCAGACGCCGCCTCCACCCTCCGCACCGCCCTCGCCCTGATCAAAGAAGCCCAAGCCGCCCGCGTGAAGGCGCATGTCCACGGGATGCTGCTCCAGGTGAAAACGCGTTCTCAATCTCAGCTGCAGAAAGCCGCGTAAGCGTATCGTTCGGGCTGGTCCAGAGATGGCTGACCACCAAAGCCAGAAGATCGAGAGCCAGGAGCAGAACCAAAAGCAGGGCCACCCGGCTCAGTCTTTCGTGACGGGCCAATTGGGTGTGGGTCGCCTCAACCTTACGGCATTGCTTGTCGAAGTTGGAGTTTTGGCGCGGCACGGTCCACCATGAAATCGTTTATATCAGGTCAGCCTACCAGCCCCATGCATATGCAGGAAGAAAGTCCGTTCGCGCCCCGCAGGGCAGTGTGTGGAACAGCACATGCAACGATCCATTAGAACCTGATGCAGGTGGAGCCTCCGATGTCAGAACTCATTAGACAAGTCTCTGATTGTCCTCATTAGAGATGTCACCTCCAGGGAGTGACGGCTGAGAGCTCAGCCCACCTTGAACAGGCTCTTACCCTGCCCTCGCCGGCGAGGTGCTTTGCGAGTAGTGTGGTGAAGGTTCTGCAAATCGCCTGATCGGGGCGGTCATGGCAGGATGGTGATGTTCAACGTCACCCTCCGAGAGGAGCCCCACCATGACCAACTCCAAGGATAAACCTGCCGCGGCCGCCATCAAGGACCTTCTGAGCCAGAACCCGGACGGGCTGCGCGAGATCGTGCGGGCCGTCATGCAGGAGATGCTCGAAGCCGAGATGACCGATGCGCTCCAGGCCGAGAAGGGCGAGCGCACCGCCTCCCGCCTCGGCTACCGCTCGGGCTATTACACCCGCACCCTGGTGACCCGCGTGGGCAAACTCGAGCTGCGGGTGCCGCAGGACCGGGACGGGCGCTTCTCGACCGAGCTGTTCGAGCGCTATCAGCGCTCCGAGCAGGCGCTGGTCGCCACCCTGGCCGAGATGTACGTGCAGGGGGTCTCTACCCGCAAGGTCAAGGCCATCACCGAGGAGCTGTGCGGCCACAGCTTCTCGGCTTCCGCCATCTCCTCGATCAACAAGCGGCTCGACGACAGCCTGGCCCAGTTCGCCTCCCGCCGGCTCGAGGAGCCGTTCCCATACCTGATCCTGGATGCCCGTTACGAGAAGGTGCGCGAGGGCGGCATCGTCCGCTCGCAGGCGGTGCTGATTGCGGTGGGCATCGACTGGGATGGCCGGCGCCAGATCCTGGGCGTCGAGATGGCCAACCGGGAAAGCCAGTCCTCCTGGCGCACGTTTCTGCTGGGCCTGCGCGAGCGCGGGCTGTCCGGGGTCGAGCTGGTGGTGGCCGATGATCATGCCGGGCTGAGAGCGGCGATCCGCGAAGTGCTGAGTGAGGCCGCCTACCAGCGCTGCTATGTGCACTTCCTCCGCAACGCGCTCGATCACCTGCCGCGCAAGGCCGATGACGACTGCCTGCAGGAGCTGCGCTGGCTCTACGACCGGCGTTCGGTCGAGGAGGCGCGGCGGGATCTCTCCGCCTGGATCGCCAAGTGGGAGGCGCGCTACCCGCGCCTGATCGCCTGGGCCGAGGAAACAATCGAGGAGACGTTCACGTTCTACCGGCTGCCGCGCCAGCACCATAAGCATCTCAAGAGCACCAACATGCTCGAGCGCCTGAACGAGGAGATCCGCCGACGCACCTACGTGGTGCGGATCTTCCCCAATGCCGCCTCATGCTGCCGGCTGGTGCGGGCGCTAGCGGTGGAGATGCACGAGAACTGGCTCGAAGCTCACCGCTACCTCAACATGGACGATCTGAAGGAGCACAAAAAGGATCAACTCCGCCAAGCCGCTTAGCCAGCCTGTCGGCCGCCCGCTTTGCAGAACTTGACGCACACAATCGCTTTGCGGCTGCGGCTCATGTCGAGCTCCTTCTGCCGCTCGGCGATATAGGCCAGAACCGGCCCCAGCCGCTTGTTCTCGACAACCGCCGCCTGATCCACCTGCTGGCGGCGGTCAAAGGGTCTGTACGGCAGCTCCAGGCCCTTGTGCTTGATGGCAAAGCGTCCATCCGGATAGTCGTAGACCTGGACCTTCTGGCGGGCGAGCGCGAGCGTGATCTCGTTTGGCTCGAGAATGAACAGCACCTGGTCGTACTGCAGGGTCAGGCTGCGCGAGACCGTCCGCTCCTCCCGCCAGGCGAACACATCATCCAGCCCATCGTTGTCGCTGAGCGGGCGATGCAGGTCCTTGTCGCTGAAGGGCGCTTTGGCAAAGCGGCGGTTGAAGTCCGCCATGAACGCCGGCAGGAAGGCATTGCCCGCTTCAAGGGTCGCGATCCCAGCCAGGCGCAGCTCCTTGACCAGCCGGTCCTGCAGGGTGCCGTTGGCGCGCTCCACGCGGCCTTTGGCCTGGGGAGCATTGGCGCAGATGATGTCGATGTTGAGCTGATGCAGCGCCCGCCCGAACTGGGTCATGCCGTCACCTCCCACCGCTCCTTTGCCGTTGACGCGGAAGACGGCATGCTTGTCGGAGTAGAACGCCACCGGCTTGCCGTAGGCCTCCAAGTACTCCCGGGTCGATCGGAAATAGTCGAAGGTCGACTCGGTCGCGACGAACTTCAGATGCATCAGCCGGCTGGTGGCATCGTCAATGTAGACCAGCAGCGTGCAGGGTGGGCCGCGATCCTCGAACCAGTAGTGCTCGGAGCCGTCGATCTGGATCAACTCGCCAACGCAATCGCGCCGATAGCGCGGCTGGTGCACGCGGTTGAGCCGCTGTTTGCGGTCCTGCCACAGGCCCGCAGCGATCATCCAGCGCCGGATCGTCTCGACGCCCAGATCGATGCCGTGCCGCTCGGCGAGCTTCTCGCAGGCGAGGGTCGGACCGAAATCGGCATAGGTGGCCGTGATCAGCGCCAGCACCTCGCTTCGCAGCACCGCCGGATAGGAGCGGTTGCTGGGCTTGCCGCGGCGTGACGACACTAACGCCGCCGGACCGCCGGCCTGATAGGCCTTGAGCAATCGGAATACCTGGCGCCGCGTAATCCGCAGCAGCTGGGCGGCCTCGCGCACCGTAATCCGCTCCGCCACGACGTCCCGCAGAATGTGAACCCGATCGATCTCCGCCCGGCTCATCCCGATCACCGTCATCAGATCCAATCTCCCCAGCACGATCACCCAGGGAGAGTGACATTTGTAACGAGGAGAGGAGTGACCTTTCTAACGGGGTTCTACATTAAAATTTCGCAGAAGGCCGTTTATGGAATGCACCTCGCCGTGCCATGCTCCAGGGCATCTGAGCAAGGGGTAGCAGAGTGGATGATCTTGATCCGGATCGGACGACAATCAGCAGCAAGACGGTCTACGAGAACCGTTGGATGAGGGTCCATGAGGATCAGATCCGCTGCAGGGATGGCTCTTCGGGGATCTATGGCTTCGTCGACAAGCCTGATTTCGTGATCATTGTGCCGATTCAGGACGGGATCGTGCATCTGGTTCAGCAGTATCGTTACCCGATCCGACAACGGCAGTGGGAGTTCCCCCAGGGCAGTTGGGAGGAGAGGACGGACGCGCGCCCGGAAGACGTCGCCCGAGGAGAGTTGGAGGAAGAGACGGGGCTTCTGGCCGATGAAGTCCAGGAGGTCGGACACCTATTCCCGCTCTATGGGACGGTGACGCAAAGCTATCGCATCTTCCTGGCGACTGGATTGAGCATGGGACGCCAGCAGCCAGACCGGGAGGAACAGGATCTGATCACAAGGGCATTTCCTGTGCCTGAGCTCGAGAGAATGATCCTGGACGGGATCATCCAGGATGCAGGGACCGTTGCCTGCTTCGGGCTGCTTCGTCTGAAACGCTTGATCTGAGGCACCCCGAATTTCGCGTAAGCCCCTTTACGAAACCTGAGTAGACTGCTCTGGATCGGGCATGGGGATCGAGATGCCGCACTTCACAAAGCAGGCCACCGGACCGAAGATCAGGCTGCCTAATGACGGCAGCGGAGCTGCATTGATCCTTGCGCTCCTTGCACTTGCGTCCTCGGCGGGTGTCGCTGTTCTCACCGACGATCTGCTCCTGGCGCTGATGGCCTTCGCGCCGATCTCCCTTGCCCTCTTGGTTCTCTATGCCGGCGTCAGGCGGATCTTTGGCTGGCCAAGGATCCCCTGGAAGCAGCTATGGGATCTATTTCCATCCCCTCCGTTCTGGCCCTGAAGCGGCGCAAAAATTTCCGAGAAGGCCGTTTCTGGAATGCACCTAGACGCCGCCCAATCCGGGTGGATTCAGCGGTTTGGCTGCATCAATTCGATCCGATTGCCGAACGGGTCGCTCACATACCTGCGTTCAAACCCCTCCAAAGGTTGATCCTCTTTCAGCTCGTACCCGGCCTCTTCCAGCCGCCGTGACAGGGCGTTCAAGTCCCGGACGATGAACGCTGGATGAGCCTTCTTCGCCGGGGCAAAAGGCTCTTCCACTCCCAGGTGAACCTTCACGCTTCCGCTCTCGAACCAGCATCCTCCTCGGGCGGCCAGGTGCAGCGGCTTTGCGACCGCTGGGATGCCTAGGAGGTGGTCATAGAAGGCCCGGGCATCATCTTCACGACCAGCAGGCATGGCTAACTGGACGTGGTCCATTCCAACAATGTGCATCCTGTTCCCCATTGAGTGGCTCGACCTTGTACCAAGCCCGAGGCGAATTTCCGATAAGCCCTGTGTGGACGGCGCCTGCGTGGCAAGAGGGTTTTTGGTCTTTTGACGATCTGGTCGTGGGCAGCCATGTGTTCGGCCTTGTGATGCGGCCTCATGACCGCGGGCCTTGATGAAGTTCGCGGATCAGGTCCCCAACATTTATGCTGCGTCAGAGCGCAACGGCTTATCACGGGTTTGTCTGATCCCCGGCTCGACCGGTTCGTCATCACACCATCACCACCTCCACCAACCTTGCAAACTCCTCATCCGGCTCCCGGGGGGGCAGCTTATGCGGCCGCAGCAGCCGGAGCGCGATAACCCTGGTTGCCCTGCAAGACGGCCCAGGCGACCCGAGCCAACTTGTTGGCGATGGCGACCTTGACGATGCTCGCCGGGCGGCGCGCCAAGAGCGCGTTGATCCAGCCTACCGTCACCGAGGTTTTGCCGCGGGCATGCCGCAAGAGTGTCGTGGCCCCGAGCACCAGAAGCCGGCGCAGATATCGATCCCCTTGTTTGGAGATGTGCCCGAGCCGCACCTTGCCGCCCGTCCCACTCTGGCGTGGCACCAGGCCGATCCAAGCGGCCAGGTGGCGACCCGAGCGGAAGGAGCCCGGATCCGAAATGGTGGCCGCTATCGCGCTGGCCGTGATGATGCCGACGCCGGGGATCGTCTCCAGGCGCTGGCTGACCTCACTCGTGTGATGCCAGGCCAGGATCTCCTGCTCGACTTGACCAATGCGGCCGTGGACGTCCTCGATCTGAGCGAGGATCAAGCGGATGCAGCGCCATGCCAGCTCCGGTAAGACCGTGCTGCGTGCCTTCTCGGCCAGCTCGATGAGCTTGGGAACGCTCGGCAGCCCTTGGGGAGCAATGATGCCGTATTCGGCCAGATGACCCCGCAGAGCATTGACCAGCATGGTCCGCTGCCGCACGAGCAACTCGCGTGTACGATGGAGCATCAGCACGGCCTGCTGCTCAGAGCTCTTGATGGCGACATAGCGCATGGTCGGGCGGGTCACGGCCTCGCAAATGCCCGCAGCATCAAGGGCATCGCTTTTGCCGCGTTTGACATAAGGCTTCACATAAGCCGCCGGCATGAGCCGGACCTCGTGCCCGAGAGCCGCCAGCTCTCGCGCCCAGAAGTGGGCGGTGGAACACGCCTCCATGCCGATCAGGCAGGGCGGCAATCGGCGGAAGAAGCCGATGAGCTCGCCCCGGCGAAGCTGCCGGCGGATCAGAACCTGTCCGTTCTGATCGATGCCGTGGACCTGGAACACATGCTTGGCGAGATCGAGACCAACAGTCGTGACATGCATCGGAGCGGCTCCCTGTCTGGCGCTGAGGCAATCACCCTATCTCATAGGGCGCTGCCGGGAGCAGGCGCCGTCCACTCCATCATTTATGGAACCGGATAGTGTGTCTTTTTGAAGTGTTCGGAAGAAATGAACGGCAGATCAGATAGCGGGGGAGTAAAGAGTTAGTCTAAAGGCCTCCCAATAGGGACTTTTATAGGATCTCAATACTCGGGAATGCTTGCCGACGGAAAGCGCGCCCCGACACGCCAACGGCAGGAGTATTGTCTTGCCGTCTCAGGCAAGCCTATAGAAAGAGGCGAACTCTCCAGCCATAGAGCACCAACTGATGTCCGACGTTGAGGAGCTGACCAGTCTGACCATCCGCCCCCTGGCCGAGGGCGACAGCATTGAGGCGCTAACCGCTCTCTTGCACCGAGCCTATGCCGGTCTCGCCGCCTTAGGGTTCAACTACACGGCCGTCGATCAGACTGCCGAAGTGACCCGTTCCCGGATCAGGGACGGCCAGTGCTTCGTCGCGGATCTGGATGGCACAATCGTCGGGGCGATCATGTTCTACCCGCCAGGAAAGGGCGGCGGCTGTCCGTGGTATGACAATCCCGAGGTGGCCAAGATCGGACAGTTTGGCGTTGAACCACACTTGCAAGGCCGGGGAGTCGGAGCCCGCCTGCTGGACCATGTCGAGGCAGAAGCCATCAGAGCTGGCATCCGTGAGCTCGCCCTCGATACCGCCGAAGGAGCGACCCACCTTGTGGCTTGGTACGAGCGGTGTGGCTACCGCTTCATCGAACATGCGCAGTGGCGGGGGAAAGTCTACCGCAGTGTGATCTTGAGCAAGTCCCTGGCTTGAGGAAGGCCCGCGCTGAATGAGGGGAAAATCGATCGTGCCTCGGATGCACGGATTTCGCGGAACGGGCCTCATGGAACGCCGCTGAGTGGGGTTCGACCATTGCCGGTGGACAACGGTTAACAACCTCTTAACAGTCCTCGCCCTGCCTCCATAATGCGCCGCGACTCTGGAGCCCGAGGCACTGTGCACGTTTCGACCCAAATTGCCGATCAGGATTTCACATTCTTCGCATGGCGCGGAACGGTTCGGAAAGTCGTGTCCTTCGGACGCACCAACCGCACCCGCGAGATCCTGATCCAATCGCGGAACGGACTTCGGCGCACCATCACCGTACAGCCGACTATCCGCATTGAGCCGGATCATGAGGTGTCACTTGTCTACGCGCGCCGCGCCGGGATCCCGAGCGGCGTCCTGGTCGGCATGATCGACCATTCCAGCGACCGATATTGCTCCATGCCACAGGGCCATGTGCCAATCCGGTTAAGGCCGTCCCTGTTCGCGGACATCATGAAGGGGATCGAGCGGTACTCCTTCCCAGGAAGCGCGTTCCTCCTGTCCGTCTCGGCCGCCGCGTGCCTGTTCTGTGCCGGCGTCACCTATCCGTTCCTGACTTGGCTCATGATCGGGAGCGTGCTGACGGTTCTCCTGTGGGCCTTCAACGAACTGGCCACCTGGCACACCGAGGCGGCCGACACTCTGCTTGTCTCGACGACGGAAGACATCTTGGAACAGATGGCGACCGCGGAGCGGATCGCCAACAGCCCCGAGCCTTATGACAGCTACGGCGCAACGTGGGTTCTGGACGGCGAGAGGACTTGGAGCGCCACCGCTCTTGCACCAGCTCAGAGCCAACGGTTAGGCAAGACCGAGACCTACGAGCCCCGTAGCGGCTACGGAGCTTTCTAGGATTACAATATTCTGCAATGAGCACATCACGGACACGACCATGCGACCTTTCACGACACGCGATTGGTGGAGTTGTGCTGAACAGCTTAATGCCCTTCTACCACCCCGCTGTACCGCAGCAGGTCTAGAATGGGATGCGGTTGAAGCCGAGAAACCTTACCGCCGCCGCAGCCGAAAAGCTCTCAGTGCGCTCTACCGTGAACTTTATGATCGTTCAAAGGCCAATTCTGAGGGTTTGTCGGAGGAGACTGAATTCCGCCTATATGAGGCCATTCACGAGACTTGGCACAGCATGATCCGGCCTGCCTCTTACTTTTAAGCCTCAAGCTGTCAACAAGGCCCTCAGCGCACCTATGGCGCTCTACGAAGGCGCGGAGGCTTCGGGCCTGCTGCGCTGCGCTTCGGGCGCTACTGCCGTTGAACGCGCCTGGACAGCTTTCGCGGGAGGCTGCGCCTCCCCGTTCGCAAAGCCGCCGCCGTGGCCGGCGCCGACATTCACACAGCCATGCCGGAAGGAAGGGAAGAGAGGCGCGCGGCCCTCTCTCCCCACGCAACCAGAAAATCCGGCCTCCCCATCCTTCGGGCCAAGGCCCTGCCAGGATCGCCTATGGCGGCCCTCCGGGCGCTTGTCGCGCCCTCCGGGTGGGTGATCCCCCTCCGGATTTTCCGGTTGCCCCCCTCTCTCCCCGCTGTTCGCCACGAAGGCAGGGGCGCAGGCGCTTGCGCCCGAGAAGGAAGGAGAGAGACAGCATGGAAACCCTCACAGCCCCTCACCCGACCATCGCCCATCTGTTTGATGCCGACGAGTGGAGCCAGTTGCTCATGAACGGCCGGATCGCCAACCGCGTTCACACCGACCCCGTTCCGGTCGTCAAACCCTTCACGCCTCATGCGGACTGGGTTTGGCTTGTGGCCGAGATCCACCCCGAGGACGGCGACACCGCCATGGGCCTGATCGACAATGGCCAGGGCTTTCCGGTCAAAGGCTATTTCCGCCTGTCCGACATCACCGACCCATCCAAGCCCCCGGTTTACAAAGACCTCAACTTTCACCTGCGCCCCAAGCGGCCCCTCTCGGAGCATTACGCCGACGCCGTGAAGGCGGGCGCGATCACGATCTAGCGCCAGGCGCGCGGTTTACAGAACCGAAAGGGGAGAGGGTTTAGGAAGACAGCAAGTTTTGAGGGCGAAAGCAGCAGCGCCGGGCCAAGCGGCGCGATCCGGGGAGATAGGCTCCCCGGTCGAGGCAAGCGCCTCGCCCTCAAACCGGAGGACAAAGCAATGTGGTTTCTACCCATCAGCTTTGCCCTAGATATGAAAAGGACCCGGACGGCCTGGTCGCTGTCAATCCGGGTCCGATTCTTCATAGCCTAGGAAACGGATGGCAGGCGAAAGCCTGTCATCCACTCCGGGCCTGAATATAGCGCAAGCCGCGCCCTGATCCAAGTCTCAGGGCGTCGATCCGGTTTCACAGAAGGCCGCGCGCCCCGCTTCCAGCCGTTCAAGATAGACGCTGAAATCTCTCTCCGGAGCATTGTTTTCATACGCGCGAGCAAACCAAGTCGCGTCGAGGGTTCCCGTTTTGCGGTCGATCCATTCGAGCTTGAGGAACAGGAACACAGCCTCAGCAGGTGAGATCACTCCATTTTGTATTGACGTTTGCATCATGTTGCCATTACATATTTGTCATTACAGAGGATGAAGGGCACCATGCCGCTACAGATCAGAGATCCCCGCGCCCACGATCTTGCCGCCGAGCTTGCGGGGCGCATGCAACGCAAGCTCGGGAAGGCGCGCAAGGTCACGCTGACAGATGCCGTCATCCAGGCTCTTGAGGATGCCCTGAACCGCGACGAGGCGGCCACGCCGGTCCTCGATCGAGTGCGTGCGTTGCAGGAGCGTTTGAGCGCCTTCCCGAAAACCGGCGAGGTCGCCGACAAGGCATTCATGGACGACCTGAGCGGGGAACACTGATGTTTGTTGATGCGTCCGCTTTGGTCGGAATCTTGAACAACGAGCCGGAAGCTCCGGCTCTGCTGAAAGCAATCGAGGCGCAAAGCGCCTGCTACACGTCGCCGGTCGCCATCTTCGAGGCCACCGCTGCGATCATGCGGGAGCGCAAGGCTAATGCCTCGGAAGCAGGAGCCATCATCAAGGAGCTTCTGACCATCCTTGCCGTGAAGGTGATGCACGTCACCGAGAGCATTGGCTTTGATGCAACGCTCGCGTTCGAGCAGTACGGCAAAGGCCGCCATCCCGCCGCCCTCAACATGGGCGATTGCTTCTCCTATGCTTGCGCGAAAGCCTATCGCGTCCCGTTGCTCTACAAGGGCAACGACTTCGCCAAAACCGATCTGGCCTAAAGAGCGCATCATGAGCTTGATCCGGCTTCCCTGTAGCCCCGCCGGATCTTGCCGCGCCGTAGAACGGCGCAGGCTTTGTCGGCGGCTTCCGCTGTTGCGAAAGGCTGCCGCAAAGCGCGGCTAGCGCCGCCGATCCCCATTCCCGCACCAGCACGATTGCCCCGAACAAGTCGGGTTCGAGGCGCATGACTGAGAGCCGAGCTATGTCGCGCTCCGGGTCGCGCCGGGTCAGGAAAATCTCATTCACAGATCGCCACCCTATCGTGCCGAGGTCGCCTTTCTCAGAACGGCCTCAACCGCGTAATCGAGGACGGCGTAAGGGGAAACACCCCGATCCAGAGCCAGCTTGCGCAGCCCCAGGAGCAAATCGGGCCGGATCATTGCGCCCCATCGCTCACGCTCAACATCATTGACCGGAGAACGGCCAGGGCGTTTGCCTTTCGCCGTGGACTTGACCCCTGCTGTGCTTCTAGATTTACCGGGAGATCTCGACATATGCCCCTCTTGAGAGATTAGGATTCCCGTTTGGTGGATCTGTTTTGGAGATAGGCACCCACGGCCTCTTCCAGCACGTCGAAGGGCGACACCCGCCGATCGAGGGCGATCCGGCGCACACCGAGAATGAAATCAGTCCGCAATTGAACGCCCCACTTCTCGCGCTTTTCGTCCGGCTTGGGACGCGGCGGCCGTCCCATCTTCTTTGGACCGGGCGCAGACGTTTCCGCACCAGCCGCCTTTGAGGATCGAACAGGCTCAGGCGGCACCGGAGCGGAAGGCGCTTTCACAGGCTCCGGCGCCAGCGTGGACAGTTGCGGGGCAGGGGGCTTATCGCC
Source organism: Microvirga lotononidis (assembly GCF_034627025.1). Taxonomy (NCBI): domain Bacteria; kingdom Pseudomonadati; phylum Pseudomonadota; class Alphaproteobacteria; order Hyphomicrobiales; family Methylobacteriaceae; genus Microvirga; species Microvirga lotononidis. The sequence continues at coordinate 703,087 of NZ_CP141050.1, forward strand.
CGTGATGATCTGCCCTGTGGCGGCGGCCGCTTCGCGGCCCCTCGCCAAGATTTCATCAAGGGAAAGCTCTTTCCCTCCACCGAGTGCCGGGTCAGGCAGCATAAACTTGGACATGGTATGATCCCGGCTCACACGGCCTCAGCGGCGAGAGCCGTTTCGCGCGTGTCCGGCTCGGCTACGCCTTCGCCGGTTGGAACCGGGGCAGGCTGTTGCGCAGGGGGCTCAGAAGGTCCAGGATTTCACCCATCAGGGCGGCGACGTTCGCGCGTGCCTTGAGCACACTCTCCGGGTCGGCACCCAAGGTTTCGAGCATGCCCTTGTCGTTGGTGATGGCCCGGTACATGGGCCGTTGCTGCAACATGGTGCGGAAGTACGGGATCTTGTTGTCTTGCAGGTAAGCCACCGCGTCCTTGAAGACCTGCGTTGTCCGGGCAATGCCCTCCACCTCGTTGAGGAACACCCGCACTCCGCCGCTCCGGAAATGAGCAGTGTATTGCACAAAGGGAAGCGCTTCTTCCAAATCAAGCTGACTGGCTCGGCTTGGCACAGCCACAACGTGAGCGCGCGCCGCGACAATCGCCATGACCGGGGACAGGATGCCCTGAACGTCGATGAGAACAAAGCCGTCATCAGGCAGCGCCTTGAGGCGTTCGGCCAACGCGGCCTCACCTAAGCACGATACAACTTCGATCCGCTCCGGCAGGCGATTGGCGGCCCGGCAGCGGTTGAACCATTTGACGGCGGATTGTTGCGGGTCGGTATCGAGGATCAACACGCGCTCGCCTCGGGCGGCGATTTCCCCGGCCACGAGAATGCAGCTCGTGGTTTTGCCGCTTCCACCCTTTGAGGTCGCAAACGCAACAATCGGCACCTGCGCCATCTCTCACACCCTCCTTCACCGGCAGCCAAAAATCCTTCGACCACCCGCCGACGTTTCAAAGCTTTTGTGTCTTCCGAAGGTTTTGCGGCTTGTGGCGGTTTCGGGAGTTTTGAATGCGCGAAAGTTTCTCGGCATTCCGAACTTTCCGGGCCTTGCGCGCCTTTGAATCCTTCCGAATATACAAGATATGTTCGTAATTATGCATGGTGAAAAGCGCAACAAATATTTTAAGCTTCGGCGACTTATCCACCCTCCGACGGTTCTGAAATTTCCTCGGCTTGTGAGGGGCGCAAACCTTTCCGCACTTCGGAAGTTTCTGTGGCCTCGGAAGCTTCGGAGCCTTTGCGGTATTTTGCGACTTTCGAACCCTCAAAAGTTTGGAAAGGTTCGGAGGGCAAAAAATTCGTAAGTCTGTCTCTTGAATGGCAGGATAGGGAACATCGTGGTACACAATCTTCCATGTGCTCTGACCGGGCGGGTTTTCGAGGCTCCGGCAGTTGCCACCCAGCGGCAACCGGAGCCTCCAGACTTCACAAAGGACCGCAATTTTGGCCGCGAAAGAGACGCGCAGCGACGTGATCAAGGTCAGGCTCCAGCCGACTGAGCGCGCCCGTTTCGCTGCCGAATGCAAGGCTCACAATGTCACCGAGAGCGAGGGATTGCGCCGTCTGGTCCGTGCCGCAAGCGGTCTCGGCCCGACGTTTGACGGCGAGGCGAAGGCCGCCGTCGAGGAGCTTTCCGCCCAAACCCGCGCCGTGGGCGTGAACCTCAATCAGATCGCACGCGCCATGAACCAGGGCCTTGTTCCGGCTGATGCGACCTTGCGCAAGGTTCTGGAAGACATCGCAGAGACCATCGACGGCTACGATCAGTTGTTTGTTTTCATGGTTGCCCAGTCGCGGAAATTGGCGGCCGCTTCGCTCAAGGATGAGCAGGCATGATCGGGGCAGGGGTCTTTGACGGTCTCGACTTCGGCGCTCGCAGCTTTCGTTTGCGCGCCCGTCGTCAGGCCATGGCGAATGATGCTGCGATTGCATCCGGTCTCTATGACGAGGCTCCGGCCAGGTCTTCGGTTGCACCGCAGAGCCCCACTCCGAGCCGTGGGATGCCGGCAGCATCGAGCGCGCCCCGGCCAGCGAGCTACCGCCCCGCGTCAGGGTCGCGGGTCATCGTCATGCCCGAGGAGGAACAGCGCCGCCGCCGTCCGGTCGCAGCCGGAGGAGCCGGGATCGTTGCCGCGCGGCCGATCCTCGCCGTGCAATCGGTTGGAGCCGTGCAGGAGGCTTATGCGGTTGAGGTGCGTTCGGTCGAAGTGAAACGCGCCGCCCTTGCCCTGGGATCGCAAGCCGCCGTCGTGAAACTCGCCAGCTTCGCGAATGGCCGCGCCCGCGTGTCGGCGCTTCTGACCTATCAGAGCCACAACGGCGAAGAGGCGCTTGAGCGTGAGGACGGTTCCACCGTGCAGGGCAGGGAGGCCATCCAGGCGCTTGTGGCCCGTTGGCAGGAGGACGCCCCCGCGCGCGAGCCGTCGAAGGACGTTCTCAGCTTCACCCTGACGATCGACGGCGAGGTTTCACAAAGGCAGGCCGAGGCGGCTCTTGCCGAGGTGCTTGCCGGTCATCGCTATGCCTTTCGCATCGAGGAGGAAGGCGCCTCCTCCCGGCTTCATGTGGTGATGTCGGCCGCCAGCTCGCAGCGCGACGAGCAGGGCAGGGCGGTTCGGATCTTCGACAATAAGAAATCGCTCGGCGCCCTGGAAAGCCGCCTGTCGGATTCCTTTGAGGGAGCCACCTTCCAGGCTCAAGGGTTCCTGCATGGGGTCGAAGGAGCGTCGATCAGCCTCTTGCGCCTGTCCAAGCGCGGCGAGCAGACCGTCATCACCAGCAAGGGCAAGGTTCTGACCGGCGAGGAGGCCGCACGGTCCGAAGCAAAGTCGTGGAAACGGGATCTGCGTTCGACCGATCAGCGCGAGGTGGCGCACATCATCTTTTCGGCCAAACCCGGCACTGACAAAGCGGCCTTTGTGGACGCTGTGCGCGCCACCCTGGACCGGGAATTTGCAGGCCGGGAATATGTGTTCGCCCTCCATACCAACCGGCAGCACATCCATGTTCACGCCGCCGTCAGAATGCGGGACAGCCACGGCAAGAAGATGGACCCGCGCATTCAGGACCTCCAGCGTTGGCGCGAGACCCTGGCCGAGGAAGCCCGGCAGCGGAACATTCCCATGGAGGCGGTAAGCCGGTTCGAGCAGGCCAACGTTCCCGGCTACAAGCTCAAGGACATCCGCCGCGTCGAGCGTGGGCTAGCCCCCGAGAGCGCCCGTCGTCGTGTCGAGGCGGCCCAGACCCGCGCCATTCACATTCCGACCCGCGAGGAAGGCCGCAAGCGCGCCAACGAGGCTGCGCGCGGGTGGCAGGCTGTTGCGGTTGCCCGGGCCTCCGGTCCCGAGCCGACCCAGGCCGCCGATACGATCCGACTTTACCGCGCCGAGCGGCCCGGAGCGAATGCGTCGAGCGCGCCCCTGTTCGCCCGCGACCGCGCCACCGCCGAGACCTTGGCGGCCTCCTTCAAGGGCAGCGTCTCCTATGTGGACGTGCCCCGGTCGCGCCTGTCCGAAGTCACGCCGTCCCGCACCAACCCCGAGGCTTACGTCACGGTCAGCCGCGACTTGGCCGCACGGCAGCAGCCGTTGACGCCGGCACCGGAGCGGCGGGTGTTGGAGCTTCGAGACCGCACCCGCACGGCGATTGAGCGCGCCGAGCAGCAATCCGAAACCCCGACAGAGCAGAAAGGAAAGCCCACCATGCCGACCCTTGAGCGGATGGAGAGCACGATTGACTCCATCAAGACCAACATCGACGCCATGATTGAGGCCGCCCCTGAGGAGACACGTCCGAACCTGGAGGTGTGGGCGGTAGGAGCCATGCAGGAGCTGGAGGAGGCGGTTGCCGAGAAGCGCAAGCAGGCCGACAGCCGCCGTCCGGGCATCGAGGGCGACCGTTATGTTGAGCCGCTGCCCACCACCATTCAGGGCTTCCGCTCGAAGGCCAGGGGTACGGACATTCACTTCTTCCGCGAGACGCCGACGGGCGAGAAGCTGGCCTTTGTCGATAACGGCCGCCAAGTGAAAATCTACGACTGGAAGGACCGGGAAAGCGTTCGCGCCGCCCTGCAACTGTCGTCGGAGAAGTGGAACGGCTTGGTGATCAAGGGTAACGACGAGTACAAGAGCATGGTTGTGAGCCTTGCCGCCGAACACGGCTTCAAGATCACAAACCCCGAACTGCAAGAGCGGATCGCGGCCGAGCGGCAGCGCCTTGGCAAGCCCGAGCCGGTCAAGGAAACCGCGGAGGTCCGCGAGGCCGCCCCGCAGGCGCAGAAGCCCCAAGGCGCCCCCGCGCAAAATCCCACCTCGAGCGCGGCAGCCGCCGAACCCAAGACCGAGACCGCCAGCAAGCCGGAGGCCCCCGCGTCGAAGGCCGAGGCGAGCCCGGCCGCGAGACCTGAGAAGGACAGCGCCGAGCGTCCGCCCATGGTTGGCGTTCTGGTGAAGGTCGGGAAGGGGCCTTACAAGGACGATCCGAAGAACGACGTTTCGCAATATGTCGATCTTCGCACCGAGGACGGCCGCGTTCACCGGATCTGGAGCGTGCAGGTTGCCAAGGATCTGAAAGCCGCCGACGCCAAATCCGGCGAGACCGTGAAGGCGCAGTATCTCGGCAATGAGCATGTGACCAAGCCGGTTCCTGTGAAGGACGAGAAGACCGGCGAAGTCACTCACCGCGAGGAGAAATCGGTTGAGCGCGGCGTGTGGCGGACAGAGGTTGTGCGCCAGGTGCAGCAGGAGCAGCCGGAGGGCCAGGCCGCCGCGCCTGAGACCTCCGCCAATGCCGAGCAGCAGGCGCAGCGCCAAGAGCGCGATCGCGCCGAGGATCAGCGCCGGGAGCAGCAGCGTCGTCAGACGCAGAAGCCGCGCAACCGGCCCTGAGCCTCTGCCTCTCTACTTTGTAGCGTAATGCAGCATCATACGACTTTGGGGGGCTCTAGCAATCGTCGGGATCGCCGGAGCCATCCTTTCGACAGCATGTTGGAAGCTGACCAACTGCTGTTTACAGCCTCAGCTGGGTTGGACATGCATCCCTATCAGTCGAGCGTTCCAGAGGTGCTCCCCTGGCCCCGATCTTGCTGCCAGACGGGATCAGGTGCGGACCAGAGGCGCTCATCGCGCATGGCTTGCACTAACGCTTTTGCCTGGATCGCAAGAAAGCATTCGCCTTTCTCCGGCGTTGCCGGACGCGGGTCACCCCAAGTTCCAGTTACAGGAGCCCGCTCCGAGAACGAGTAAAACCGCGAGAAGCCAGGAGGTGCTTCAACACGCTTGGGAGCCTGCTGCACGGCCTCGTCAAATTTGTCCGTACGCACAATGTCGCCGGCAATCGCCATCATCACTGAGGTTTCACCCTCACAGGCGTGCCTTGGTGTTTCGGATTCGGCTATGGCTGCGATCTCGTCAGACGCCAGCATCCATGGCGTGGTTGCAACGATCGGCATGGAGAAGGTCACCGCCAGCTCCCGTACGGCAACCGCCAGCGGGTCGATGTTGCCACCGTGGCCATTAACGATGAGGAGACGCTTGAACCCAAGGGCCTTCAAGGAGCGCACGATGCTGCGCAGGATACCGTGATATGCGTCGTAGTCGAGGCTGATTGTGCCGCCGAATGGAAGATGATGTTCGCTCATGCCGAGCCAAAGGCCTGGCAGAACAGCCACTGGAATGTCGTCGGCTACCAGCTGCGCCGCGCGGATCGCAGCCGCGCTGGCGCTGGCTGTATCGGTGATCACAGGCAGATGAGGACCATGCTGCTCAAGAGAGCCGACCGGAAGCACTACCAACGCGTTCGCGCGAGCCGCTAGTGCCCTCAGCTCGGGTGCGGTCATCCGAGCCCATTCTACCTCAATCGTCATAGAGTTCCTGCCCCTCGTTCTTGGTTACGGTCCGGGCCGCAGCGGCCCGGCGGCTTTGGTGCGAACTGGTGGCATCCCGAGATGCTGCCAGTTTCTGAGGTTTAGAGCCGCGTCGTGCGTGCCCTATTGCTTGAGAGACACCCCATAGAAGGGCTGCCCGCCAAAGAAGTGCATTTTGTAGCCGGAGACCTCTTTGCGAACTGGCGTAAAGGCCTGGGCATTGGCGAAGAGAAGTGAGGCCGCATCATTGTGGAAGATCTTCTGAACTTCCAGGTAGAGCTTGGTGCGCTCCTCCTGATTGCTGACGGAGTTCGCCCGGGCCAGTTTGTCCGAGAACTCCTTATTGCACCAGCGGCCTCGGTTGCCCCCAGTGTTGACCGCATCACAGCTCCAGCTCAATGACAGGATTTGGCTCGGGTCCGGATAATCCCACGTACTGCCACTCATGGCGACGTTGTGCTCACCCTGACGCGTCCTCTTCAGGTACTCGCCCCACTCATACGTCATGATCTCAGCTTGAACACCAACCTTGGCCCAATCCGCCTGGATCAACTCAGCAGCTCGACGTCCGTTTGGCATATACGCCCTGACCACTGGGATCGCCCACAAGGTTGTCTTGAACCCATTGGGAAATCCAGCCTCGGCGAGAAGCTTCTTGGCCTTCTCAGGATCATAGTCGCGTAGTTTGAGCTCGTCGCTGTGGCCCCACAGGGTCGGAGGAATGAGGGCAGCAGTTGGAGTGCCAGTACCTTGATACACAGTTTCGACGAGCGCCGGCAGGTTAATCGCATGGATCAGGGCCTCACGAACACGGCGATCGTCAAACGGCTTTTTCTGGTTGTTGAAGGCCAAGTAGCTCATGTCCGCAATCGTACCCGACTGCACATTCAGGTTGGGATCAGCCTTCATCGCGGCGAGATCGCCAGGATTGGGATAGCGTGCGATGTGGCATTCGCCAGCCTTCACCTTGGCGTAGCGGATGCTGGGATCGGGCGTGATCGCAAAGACGAGATCACTCACCTGAGCAGTCCGATCAGACAGACCCGCGGCCTCGCCCCAGTACTGGGGGAAACGCTTGAAGCGGACAGTGGCATCCTTCTGATAGGCAACGAAGCTGAACGGACCTGTTCCAATCGGGACCTGATTGACCTGATCTGGGGTGCCGGCCTTCTGCATAGCATCCGCGTATTCAGCCGAAAGAATGGACATGGGCTCGACGGAAAGCGCACCAAGCAGTGCAGCCTGAGGCTCCTTGAGCACGAACCGTATGGTGCGGTCATCAACCTTTTCGACAGACTTTAAAAAAGGGGCGACCAGACCTTCATAGTACTCGTAGCTCCCCCTTCCAACACCGTGGAAGGGATGATTCTTGTCGATCATCCGCTGGAACGTGAAGACCACATCATCGGCATTGAACGGGCGGGTTGGTGTAAACGCCCGGTTCGAATGCCAAATCACGCCCTCCCGGAGTTTGAAGGTATAGGTGAGGCCATCGTCCGAGACGGCCCACGACTCGGCAAGACCCGGAATGATCTTGGAACCTCCACGCTCGACACCCACGAGCCTGTCATAGATTTGGGCCGCGACATCGAATGACGTGTTGGCGGTGGAGAACTGCGGATTGAGGAAATCCGGGCTAGCTTCAGTACAGACCACCAGGGTCTCAGCCGAGGCGACGCTCATCATGGCAAAGAGTGCGAAGCTGGCAGCTGACGTGCGGCAGAGCATTGTGTTCTCCTGAGTGACAGATCACCTTGGCGATCTTAGCCAGCCCAAACCAGACAGCAAGGTCACAGGGACTCTACGAGCGTCCGGCGCTGCAAGAAAATCGGTCGAATGCCGTCTAGACGTGTACGATGCTACGCCCGACGGTCGAAGTGGCCAATCTGGAGCTGCTCTGTGACTTATTCATCGACTGTTGCCCAAGTAACACTGGAGGTTATGTTAGATGGCAGTCTCTGGAACCATCTCTGACGGAAACGACCCAGTCAGAAAAGCGGAGGGATGGACGCTGCTGGGTCATATAATTGCCAGACGGTCGACCCCGCCCCGACATCTGACTGCGCCTGGACCAACGGACGACGAAATCCAGTTGCTCGTGCGGGCTGCCTCGCGAGCGCCAGACCATCAACGCCTGAGGCCGTTCCGCTTCCTCGTCATCAACGCCGATGAAAGAGAAACCTTGGCAGATGTTTTCGAGGCGGCCGAGCGGGAGCTCGATCCGAGTATCGGCGGTGAGCGGCTGGAACGTGCCCGGGAGAAGGCCCATCACGCGCCGGTCCTTTTAGCTGTCATATCCCGTCTGCAGGAGAGCGATGAGGTACCCGAAATCGAGCAGCGCGCATCGGCGGGGGCTGCCCTGGGCTATGTGGTCTTGGCAGCTGACCTCCTCGGCTACGGCGCCATGGCTGTGAGCGGCCGCAAGGTCGCAACGGCTGCGATGCGTCATGCCTTCAGGCTCGCGAACAACGAAGAGCTTCTCTGCTTCGTCGGTCTCGGTACGCCGAGGAAGGTGAAGGGAGCCCCGCCTGAGCCTGCACCGGAACTACTTCAGATATGGCATCCGGATGCGGAGCCGCCCATCTGAAGCAACTTGGGGCTTATGAGAACTCTGCCACGAAGAGCTCTGCTCACTCCAAGGTTGCCAGCAGGCCAGCCATGACGCGGCCCCGCGGCACAAGTGTGCTCAACTCGATGTTCTCCGTCAGCTGATGCGCATCGGCCCCGACTGGCCCGAGGGCGTCGAGGGTCGGAACGCCGAGGGCGCCGGTAAAATTGCCGTCCGAGCCTCCGAACAGCATCTCGCAGTTCAACTCCAGGCCCGTGCTGCGGGCCAGATCCCGAGCCTGCAGCCACAGGCGTTCATCCGCCGGACCCGGCGTCCATGTGGGCCGGCGGGCCTTAATGTCGACCTTGATCTCCACGCCTTCCTCCGACCCGAGTTTCTCGAGGAGTGCTCGCGCCTCGTCAAGGTAATCCTGCGCCCGCGCGGTGCAGATGATTTCCGCATAGCTCTCCATAGGCACGGTCGCCACCATCTGTCCGGCGCGCACGTAGGTGACCGTGAACGAGCAGTTCGGCGTATTGAGGGCCTCGATCCTCGGCAGGAGCGCTGCCATGGCATTGATGGCCGAGCGTCCTGCGCTGCGCTGGAGTAGAGCATGGCTCGGCTTGCCATAGGTCCAAAGCTGGAACCTCGTGGTCGGAAACCGGCCGGACACGAGGTTTCCGTTCGGCTCCGAGCCCTCCGGAACAAGGACGTATTTCGCTTCCCGGGCTGTCTGCTCGATAAGCGACCGGGTGCTCGGGCTGCCCGATTCCTCGTCCGAGGTGAGCAGGACCCTCACGGGCAGTTTGGGCGAAATGCCTTCACGGCGGAGGCGCTCAATGGCTTCGAGGGCCAGGCAGATGCCGCTCTTCATGTCATAGGCGCCCGGCCCGTAGCAGCGTCCCTCGTGCTCGCGCCAGGGCATCGGTCCGGCCAGGGAGCCTCTCTCATGAACCGTGTCGAGGTGGCCCAGGACGAGAATGCCCGGACCAGCCCCAGCGGGGCCGAATTCTGCAAGAGCGCAATCGCCGTATCCCTTGTTGCCCGGAATCGTGTGCACCGTCGCACCCATCTGCCGGAGATCCTCCGCCGCCAAGCCTGCCATGGCGCTGACGGCTGCTCCGTCCCAGGAGGGGCTTTCACATTCAACCCATCGGCGAAGCCGCTTGAGGATGGAATCCGGCTGGATGGGAAAATGGCTGAGATCCATGGGCGTTTACGTTCTGTCGGTTGACGGAATGCCGGAGAGATCCGGCTGGATGAAGGGTGGCGGGTCGAAGGCCGTGATGGGGGGAAGCGGACCCTCGAAACCTTCGACCTGGACAAGGACACTCTGCGCCGCGCAGCCCTGGCTGAGCCGGGAGGCTCCCACGTCCTGCGTGACGAGGTTCGGATTGCCGTGCGCGTCCAGACTGCCGACGGTGCCGCGCTCGACTGGATCGTACCAGGCACCGGTGGCGATCTGGGCCACGCCCGGCCGGATATCGTCGCTCACGGCCAGTCCCGCCAGAAAGGCGCCCCGGTCGTTGTAGACGCGCACGACGGCGCCCGGCGTCAATCCCCGCGCCGCAGCGTCGGCCGGGTTCATGGTGAGCGGTTCACGGCCTTGAATCTTCGATTCCCGGCTCACGGCGCCATGGTCGAACTGACTGTGAAGGCGGGTGCGCGGTTGATTGGAGAGGAGATGGAGGGGATAGCGTGCAGCCGTCGCCGATCCGAGCCACTCGGCAGGAGGCTGCCAGGCGGGATGAGCCGGAATCTCTCGATACCCGAAGCTCCCGATGGCCTGGGAGGTGATCTCCAGGCGGCCGGATGGGGTCTTGAGGGGATGGCGATCGGGATCGCGGCGGAAATCGTCGAGCATGAGCGAGTCGGTGCGCGGTCTCGGCAGATCCACGAACCCTTCGCGCCAGAACGTGTCGAAGTCCGGAAGTTCGATTCCGAACGTCTCCGCGCGCGGACGCGATTCCTCATAGAGCACGCGCAGCCATTGCTCCGGCGTGCGTCCTTCCGTGAAGGCCTCCTCGAGTCCTAGCCGTGCAGCGATGCCGCTGAAGATCGCGTAATCGTCGCGGGCTTCGGCAAAAGGCTCCACGGCCTTCTGCATGGCGATCATGAACCGGTCGAGGGAGGCGCTTCCGATGTCATTGCGCTCCAGCGTCGTAGTGGCGGGGAGCACGATGTCGGAGAATTTGGCATGGGCCGTCCAGAAGGCGTCATGCACGATGGTCACCTCGGGCCTGCGCCAGGCCCGGATGAGTTTGTTGATGTCCTGATGGTGATGGAAGATATTGCCGCCGGCCCAATAGACCAGGCGGATATTGGGGTACCGATAGGATTTTCCGTCATAGTCGTAGGGCTGGCCTGGGTTCAGGAACATGTCGGCCACACGCGCGACCGGTATGAACGACGCGAGCGGATTGGTGCCCTGGGGCAGGCGCGGCCCGGAGAAGGGATAACGGCCGGCTCCCACGCTGTTCATGCAGGCATACCCGACACCGAACCCGCCACCCGGCAGACCGATCTGGCCGAGGAGGGCCGCCAGCGTGATCCCCATCCAATACGGCTGCTCGCCGTGCTCGGCGCGCTGGAGGGACCACGCGACGTTGATCATCGTCCGGCGGGATGCCATCGCGCGCGCCAGATCACGGATGCGTCCGGCGGGAATGTCCGTCAGGACCGCTGCCCAGTCGGCATCCTTCGCGATGCCATCGCTGTGTCCGAGAAGGTAGTCACGGAAGGTTTCGAACCCGACCGCATACCGCTCGATGAAGTCGCGATCGTACAGGGTCTCCGTCACCAGCACATGGGCCAGCCCCAGCATGAGGGCCGTATCCGAGCCCGGCCGGACCGGCACCCACTCGGCTTGGGCCACGTCGCCAAGATCTGCGCGGACGGGACTTACATTGACGAAATGGACGCCTGCGGCCGCCATCCGGGCAAGGGCCGGCCGAACGATATGCTCGCTGGCGCCGCCGGGATTCACCTGGGTGTTCTTGCCGGGCAATCCCCCGAAGGCCATGAACAGCTCGGTGTTCTGTTCAAGGGTTTGCCAACCCGTATGCGAAAGGACGAGATCCTCCCAGGGCGCCACCACATGGCGGAGAATAACCCGAGCCGCGCCGAGGCTGTAGCTGTCGACGCTGTCGGTATAGCCGCCGATCAGCCGCAGGAAGCGGTTGAGCTGGCTCTGTGCATGATGAAAGCGGCCCGCGCTCGACCAACCATAAGACCCGCCATAGATCGCCTCGTTCCCGAAATCTCTCCGGACCCGCTGCAGCTCCTCGGCAACGATATCGAAGGCTTCGTCCCACCCGACTTCGACGAACGGTTCGCTGCCGCGGCCTTCACGGGAAGCTCCCCGATTCTTTAGGAAGCCTTCACGGATGGCCGGACGGGCGATGCGGGATGGAGCGCGCACGCCCTCTGGCATGGATCGCCCGAGCGGTGATGGGTCTCGGTCCCATTCGACAGGATCGAGACCGACGAGACGTCCCTCCGACTTGCGGATCCGGTAGACACCCCAATGGGTGGAGGTCAGTCCCATGACGTTCTCCCACTAGGCAGCCAGACGAGGCGCCGGCGCCTCGGTATGCAGCAGCCCCTCGCGCTTCAGTTCTTCCCACAGATCCGCCGGAACAGGCGTTTCGAACCATCCGATGTTCAGATCGAGCTGGCTCACGGTCCGGGTTCCGAGCAGCACGGATGCCACGCTCGGATGGCCGAGGGGGAACTGGAGAGCGACGGCTGGCAGGGCGACATGGTAACGATCGCAGACGGCCTTAATCCTTGCAGTTCGTTCCTGGATCGCTTCGGGCGCTGGTTTGTAGTTGTACTTCGCTCCCGGAGCCGGCCCAGTGGCCAGAATGCCGCCATTGAAGGCGCCGCCGATGAGGAGCGACACGTTCCGCTCCAGGCAGAGGGGGAGAAACTTCTCGATCGGTTCCTGCTCCAGCAGCGTATATCGTCCGGCAAGGAGGAAGCAGTCGAAATCTCCATGGCCGAGGGCGTCGTAGCAGACCTGCCATTCGTTCACGCCAAGCCCGACCGCCCCGACCACGCCCTGGGAGCGAAGATCGGAGAGGGCGCGGAAGGCCCCGTCCATGGCCGTCTTGAAATGAACCTTCTGGAGTTCGGGCCCGAAATTCGGGGTGTCGACATCGTGAATGAGAGCGACGTCGATATGGCTCGCACCGAGGCGCTGCAGACTGTCCTCGACGGATCGCATGGCCGCGTCATAGCCGTAGTCTAGAACCAGCCGGAACGGCGGGATGTCGACGCATCTGCCGCCATCCACGGGCTCCCGCGTCGGCTTGAGCAGGCGTCCTACTTTCGTGGCGAGTAGGAATTCTTCACGGGGACGCTTGCGCAGGCTGTGGCCGGTGCGCAGCTCGCTCAAGCCGTTTCCATAGGCAGGAGATGTGTCGAAGACGCGAAGTCCGGTGTCCCACGCCCGATCGAGCATGGCTTGCGCCTCTTGTTCCGGAATGGCCCGGAACAGATTGCCGATAGGTGATGTGCCAAAGCCCAGCACCGTGCATTCCATGCCTGTGGAGCCCAACAGGCGGCGGTCGGTCGCTTTCATGGATTTCAGTCTCGCTCCCGCTTGCCCATCAGTACACGACGCGTCCGCTGGTGGGATCGATGAGATGCATGTGATTCATGTCGGCCCACAACTGGACCGACTCGCCCGGGGCGACGCGCGCCTCCGCATCGAGCCGGGCGCAGTAGAGTTCGCCACCGAGGGAGAAATAGACGAGCACTTCGATACCGAGGGGCTCGACCACATCCACGACCACCGTCAGCGGCGCGCTGCCGGGCTTGCCCAGCGCTGCCGTCAGATGCTCCGGTCGTAGCCCGAGAGTGATGGACTGGTCGCGATAGGTCCCATAGGCCTCCGCACGCGCCGCCGGGACCGGCAGCGCGGTGCCATCGGCGAGGCGTATCTGGAGCCCTTGCTCCGTTCCTTCGAGGCGCCCGTCAAAGAAGTTCATGGCAGGCGAGCCGATGAAGCCGGCCACGAATCGGCTCGACGGACGGTGATAGAGCGTCTGTGGCTCGTCGATCTGCTCGATCAGCCCTTTGTTCATCACGACCACCCGGTCTGCCAGGGTCATGGCTTCGACCTGATCATGGGTCACGTAGACCGTGGTCGTAGGAATAGTCTGGTGAAGACGCTTGATCTCGGTGCGCATCTGCACGCGCAGCTTCGCGTCGAGATTGGACAGGGGCTCGTCGAACAGAAACACCTCCGGGCTGCGCACCATGGCACGGCCCATAGCGACACGCTGGCGCTGGCTGCCAGAAAGCGCCCGCGGCTTGCGGTCAAGGAGAGGCGTGATGTCGAGCATCCTCGCCGCATCCGCCACCCGGCGTTCGATCTCCGCCTTCGGGAACCGGCGCTGCTTCAGACCGAACTCGATGTTCTGCTTGACCGTCATGTGTGGGTAGAGGGCGTAGTTCTGGAATACCATCGCGATGTCACGGGCGCCCGGTTCGACGTCGTTGACCAGCCGGTCACCGATCCAGATCTCGCCGCTGGTGATGTCCTCCAGGCCCGCGAGCATGCGCAGGGTCGTCGACTTGCCGCAGCCCGACGGTCCGACGAGAACGACGAACTCGTTCTCCTCGATCTCGAGATCGATGCCGTGAACCGCCGGAAACGCCTCGTAGGCTTTGGTGACTTTTCGGAGCGACACGCGTGCCATGATCCGTTCTCCTTCGGGTTTCGGGTGTCCAGGATGCCCGTCAGCCGCGCACGAGCAGCTTATCGGAGTCGAGCCAGAACGGCGGGAGGCAGAGCGGGGTCGACGACATCGGAAGGATGCTGTCCCGGATCTCGACGCCGATCCTGTCCCGCACGAAGGCGCGACGGGCCTCGATGCGCTCGAAGACCTGCGGGTGGCGGGTGCGGAGATCGTTCCGCAAGTCCTCGTTCGCGAAGGTGACGGCATCCTCGCAATTGAGGGACCAGCCATCCGGCATGGGAACCGGAATGATATCGACCTGGAAGGGCATTCCAGACGCGATGGTATCCGTGGAGTTCGGACGGACCGGACTGTGCACCCATTCGTCGTGACCGGTCAGGTGCCCGGGATTGAGAGCGGAGCGCAGGTTGCCTTTGGCAAGCGTTTCCACCACCCGATCGAAGATCGCGCCGCCCGGCACACTGATATCGGCAGTCTCGTACCAGGCGATCAGACCCTCGAAATAGGCCTTGGCGGTCTCGAGGAAGGCATCGTCCCGGTCCGCGATCAATCCGGCCCGCGAGGAGAGCCCACCCCAATAGCTGACGGCCGATGAGACGCCGTCGCCCCGGCGCAGGATGCGGGCCGTCGGGCCGCGCAGGCCGATCACCGGCGCGGAGGCGTCGCTGGAGGCCAGCATCATGTGGCAGTTGAGGGCCTCGCCCGCATAGCCCATGCGGGAGGCCGCTTCGAGTTCGCTGTCGCCTTCCCGGACGCCCCTTACGATCCGCCAGAGCGCTGCCGAGGCCCGGGCCGCAGCCCATTCGTAGGACGCGATCTGGTCCGCATCCACGACGGCGCGCAGGCCCGTACCCGGGTGCATGAGGACCGGGGTGACGTCGCGGATGGCCGCCGCGTCGCCAGCGATCCGGGTTAGCACGGCGACGAGAAAGGCCGGCACGAAAAAGCCCGGCACCGGATCGTCCCATTCCTCGGCCTCGAAATATTTCCAGCCAACGAGGCCGATGGTCTGTCCGGCGCCCAGGCCGCAATCCCGCAGCACCGCCGCGAGGCTGGGTTTCTGCGTTCGGTCCTGAGCCATGAGGCTCAAGGATTGGCTGAGAACGACCTCGAGGCCCGGGAGACCGGCGACGGGCGCGTAGCTCAGATTCTCGTTCCCGACCACAAGGATCCGGCGGTCCTTAGGACCCAGCAAAAGCAGGGCTTCCTCGAAACGCGGTTCGAAGCCCGACATGAAGGCGATATTGGCGAAGTGCTCCCGGTCGGCGTAGACCACGACCCAGCCGCAGCCCGCCCGCTCGTAGGCCGATCGGCACCGGGCCTCGAAGGTCGCTGCCGGAATGGCCGGCTGGTCCAGGGGGATCCCGAAATCCGGAACATCGACGGAGCGGAGTTGAATCGTCATGGCAAAGGCATCCTCAGAAAGTTGATAGCAATGGATTGAAGAGCACGCTGGGAACCAGCAGACGGCCGGGAGCAGATGGAAGAGGAGGTGGCCATCACCATGGCGTGTCCTCGCTCGCAGCCAGGCTGGTGCAGCCTTCGAGGGCGAGGGCGATGCCGCCCCTGGGGATCGGCTCGAGACTCACGGTGGAGACCTCGATCGAACAGGCACGTAATGGCGCCGGCATCGACATGGCGCTGAGTGTCTGGCGCAGGCTTGGCATGATGTGCGGGGCGAAGCGTGCAAGGCCGCCGCCGAGAACGATCAGGGGCGGATTGAGCAGGTTCACCAGATTAGCGAGGGCGAGGCCCAGATGGTTTCCGGCTTCTTCCAATGTCGCCAGAGTAACCTTATCGCCCGCCTCGGCCCGGGCTAGGATCTCGGCGGGCGTATGAATGTCGACGCCATCGTGCTGCAGCTGCCGGAGGATGGCGTGATCGGCCACGTAGGCCGAGAGACAGCCGCTGCTGCCGCAGCGGCAGGGGCGCCCGCCGGGGACGACTTTGATATGGCCGATCTCGCCCGAGAAACCGGCCGCGCCGCGGTAGAGCGATCCGTCGAGGATGAGGCCGCCGCCGACACCGGAACCGCTTTCCACGTACAGGAAGTTGTCCGTCTCAGTCCCGTGGCCGAACATCTGCTCGGCAATAGCAGCTGAATTGCTGTTGTTGCCGATATAGAGGGGGTGCTTGACCGTCTTTCGCAGAAGCTTGCGCAGCGGGACGTCGTGCCATCCCAGGTTCGGCGACTGGGCGAGGTGACCTTCCGTGTCGACGAGGCCGGAGATCGACACTCCGATGGCGCGGATGTCCATCGGACGGCGCCCGATCTCACCGGTCAGATCCTGAATGCCGAGGGACACCGCCTGCGACAGGTCAGCGGCGGCGGACGGCATCGGGCGGGAGAGCGTTCCCAGGGGATTGCCGTCGAGGCCTGCGGCGACGAACCGAATTTCGCTGGGGCGGGGATGGACGCCGATCAGCAGCCCGCCGTGCGGCGAGAGGGAGATGCGCTCACCGGGGCGTCCCGGCCCGGTGCCGGGGCCTCGCGTGCGCTCGACGAGCCCGCTGGCCTCGAATTCGCGCACGATGGCCGACACCGTCGACTTGTCGGCCTCGACTCTCTCGGCAATTTCCCTCTGGGACATGAACGGGTACAGTCGGATCGCGTGGAAGATGCGCGACGCGTGGATCTGGCGGACCACGGAAGGGTGCACGTCAGCGTCCTCCGGACCAGGGATCGAGGTAGAAGGATTCACTCATTTGGAGCTTCCGCCGAGCAGGCCGCGGGTGAACGCCTTCTGAAATAGCAGGAATGCGATCATCATCGGCAGAATGGAGATGATGGTCGCCGCCATGACCGGCCCCTCGTCCACGTCCATTCCGCCGATCATCGAGTAGAGCGCCACCGGAGCCGGATTCGTGCGCACGTTGTTGGTGATGGTCAGACCGAAGAACAGGTCGTTCCAGATCGAACGGCTCTGGACAATAGAGAGAGCCGCGATGCCGGAAATTGATGCCGGCAACAGGATCTTGAAGAAGTAGCCCGCCGGTCCGCAGCCGTCGAGCTGCGCCGCCTCGAACATCGATCGCGGGACGGTGATGAAGAAATTGCGCATGAAGAAGGTGCAGAATGGAATCGCATAGGCTGTATGGACCAGCCACATGCCCGGGATCGTGTTGTAGAGCCCGAGGTTGCGCATAATGAGGAAGAGCGGAATCTGCACGGCCTGATAGGGCACCAGCATGCCGGCAAGCAGGATCATATAGACGGCGCGGCCTCCGGGAATCTTCAGCTGGGACAGCGGATAGGCCGCCAGGCATCCCACGAAGACCGATAGAACCACGGCCGGTACGGTGATCATGAAGCTGTTGAGAACGCCACGCCCGATCCGCTCCCAGCCTTCCACGTAATTGTCGAGGTAGAGCTGCGAGGGAAGGCTCATGGAGGCGGAGATTTCCGACGGTGGCTTCAACGAGGCGTTGAGCGCCACGAGGAGCGGCATCAGGAATGCAATCGCTAGGGCGATCAGGAGGGCATACCGGGCAGCGCGTAGAATGCTGCGCCGGGAAAGGCGACGGGCACTCACTCTCGGATGTCCTCTACGCGCGATGAGAGATAGTAGATGTAAGGCATGACTACCACGGCCGCGAGCATCAGGAGAGCGACAGCAAAGGCTGCGCCCAGTCCCATGAGGTAGCGGGCGAACGATGTCTCGTACATGGCTACCGCAAGTACGCTCGACGACTCGAAGGGTCCGCCTTGCGTCATCGACCACACGATGTCGAAGACGCGCATGGAATCGACGCCTGCGATGCCCAGGACCACGATCGTCGACGGCCACAGGAGCGGCAGCTTGATCCGTAGCAGAATGGTCAAGGGAGAGGCCCCGTCGATGCGCGCCGCCTCGATGTATTCCGCCGGCAGGTTCCGCAGGCCAGAGAAGTAGATGAGAAACGTGAAGCCACTCCAAGCCCAGAGCTTCGCGGCCATGATCGAATAGGTCACAATCTCGGGATCGCCGAGCCAGTTCTGATTGTATCGCGCGAGGCCGAGGGCCGTCAGAACCGTCGTGAACATGCCCGCCGTCGGCTCGTAGAGCCAACGCCAAGCGGAGGCGACAGCCACGGTCGTGATCGTGAAGGGAATGAAGAAGATCGTCCGGAACAGGTAAGTCCCACGGACGTCGGAATCGAGCAGCAGCGCTAGCCCAAGTCCGGCCAGGGTGGGAACCACGAGATAGAAGGCCAGCCACCTCAGGTTATTGGCCAGGGCATGGTGAAACCGCTCGAGACCGAACAGCGTTCTGTAGTTCTCCAGCCCGACGAAGGTCCGCTCCGGGGAGATGCCGTCCCATTCATGAAAAGACAGAATGATCGTGTCGATAATGGGATAGACGAAGGCGCCCAGGAAAAGAACGACGGGAACAAGCAGGAAGAGGGTGTACGTCAGCGTACGCTGCTGCTTGTAGGTCAAGCGACCCGCGAGCGTCGGCCAGGCGGATTTCGAATTCCGTGACGGGGATGAATCGGTTGGTGGGAGGGTCAAAGCAGACTCACTCCGGCCGGGTTCGGAAACACTGACATCGAAGCTCATCGAACAGCACGATCGATCCTGAGGAAGGGACTTGGACCTCGCAGGGCACGTTCCTGCATTCTGCAGGCGGAGCAGCGGCAATTCCACCGCTGCTCCTCGCTGGGGCCCGCCTGAGTCATTGGATTACCACTTGACGAAGAGATTGCCTTTTTCAGCCTGAAGACGTTGCGGCTCCATCTTCTCGATGACGGCATTGAGCGCTTCATCCGTCGGGTTCGACGCAAATCGTTCGATCTCCGTCCGAAGTGCTGTCCGGTAATCGACGGGCATCAGAATAATCAGATTGGGGAGCGTCGTGTTGCCAGCCGCGTTCAGCTTCTCGAACTCCTTCTTCTGGATTGGATCGTAGATGTCTGTCGGCGTTTGGGTGTTGGGCGCCAATGCTCCCTTTAGCTTGTTGAAGGCAGCCTGCGCAGGCGGGCTGGCGACCCCCTTCATGAAGTTCTTGGCGGCTGGCGCCAATTCGCCCTTGAGGGCCACGACCGTGTCGGCTTGGAAGATCGAGATCTTCTCCGTTCCGGGGGCTGCAAAGAAATCGTAGTCGATTCCAGGCTTGAACCCACGCTCCTTCATGTAGCCCGATGCCCAGTCGCCGACCATGTACATGCCGACATTGCCGCGCATGAGTTGATCCGCACCGTCCGACCATTTCGCGCCGGTCCAATTGGCGACGTAGTTCTGCGCGAACCTCTTCCGATACAATTCCAGAGCCTGTCGGAATTCAGGGCTTTTGAGGGAAATTTCACCGCGCGCGAACTTCCAATATCCGTCCGTGCCGAGCGTCTCCAGCAGGGCCGGATACATGTTGTAGAAGCTCCACGGCCCGCTCGACGCATTGGCGAGGCAGCCGATGTTATTGGCCTTCAGTTTTGCGCAGACCGCATCCCACTCTTCCCAAGTCTTCGGTGGTGTGAGCCCCAGCTTCTCGAAGACAGACTTGTTGTAAAAAACGTTATTGACGATGCTCATGTCGATCGGGATCGCGACATGCTTCCCTTCGAACGTAATGATCCGTCGGAGACCTTCTGGGAAGATGCGGTCGCCGTCGATGTCCTTCCAGACATCCTCAATGTCGAGCGCGCGGCCAGCCTTCGCCACGAGGCTGATCTCCACGCCGATATCCACCTGATAGACGGCCGGCGGGTCGCCGCCCATGAGGGAGACCTGAATCTGCTGACGCAACCCGGCGGCATGTCCTGGGATCACGCGCTCGGTGATGGGCGTAGCAGGGTATTGCTTGTTCACCTCGGCTACCATGGCCTTCACGGCCTGATACTCGCCGCCGGCGCCCATATAGTGCCAGAACTCGGGTACCTGCCCGGCTTGGGCGATGGGAGCCATCAGGGTCAATCCGAGAGCGAGGCACATTACTCGACGTGTCGTATTCCAAAACACTGATGTTCTCCCTTTCCCCTGGGAAATCATGGAGCGGTTGATCGATTACCCCGATTTACTTGGTTTTTATTATCTTGTGCGAGTGTCAGAAAAAATAATAGGCTTCGTTTTTGGAGGTTGTCAATCACGTGTCCAGGCCCATTTTGGCATTCGCCCAAATTCCCATCCCAATGACTGCTCACGCGGCAGGCTGCGCATGCAAAACAGGCAGCGGCGCGGCGCGTCAATACGCAGATCCGGCGTCGGTTCCGCCTGTTCTGCAGGCGTATGATGGATCGACCTTCATCCTGCGGTTTAATCGAGGCTGCATCTGAACAAGCTGCGGTCGTGGTCTAGTGAATCTAGGAGCGTCAGTTATGTCGTCCAAACGTGTTGCGCTGATCGGCTTTCGACATGAGGCTATGATCTCGTGCCCCTTCCTCACCGATCCGTCGACGACCCAAATTCATCGGGGCGGGGAGATGCGTCAGGTGTCTTACTCCCCCGTGTCAGGAGCACTTGCCCGCCTTGACGAGGAGGAGGGCTTCGAGGCCGTGCCCCTTCTGATCGCGCGAACTTTGCCTGGGGGACCCTTTGAGCGATCCTTTTACGAGGCGATCAAGAGCGAGTCGCTCGTTCTTCTGAAAGAACAGGGCCCGTTCGACGGGATCGTTGTCCTTAATCACGGCGCTGCGGAGGTGGATGGCTTTAACATCCACGGCGACACTGATTATATCCTCGCTATCAGGGCCCTTATCGGCCCTGAAGCCCCAATTGCCGTGCCGTTCGACATGCACGGACAGGTCACGCCGGAAATCCTCGATGCAATCACGGTTCTGAGCTGCCTTCGAACGGCTCCGCACCGGGATTACTTCGAAACAAGCTATCGGGCGGCCGATCAACTCATCAGGGTCATGAAGGAGGGCCTATCTCCCAAAAAGGCCGCGGTTCGCATTCCCATTCTGATTCCGGGCGAAATGGCCATGACGGCCTACTCACCCACGAAGGAACTGTTCGCAAAGCTCGCCGAGTACGATGCGCGTCCCGGCGTCATGGAGGCGCATCTCTTCATCGGTTTTGGATGGAACGACCGACCTTGGGCCGGCATGGAGGTAGTCGTCGTCAGCGAGGGCGATCAGGAACTCGCGGTCCGCTATGCAAAAGAACTTGCTGAGGAGGTCTGGGCGCACCGAAAGGGTTTTGCTCTCTACATGGAAACAGCAGGCGTCCGAGAAGGGCTTGTCCGCGCGGCAGAAGCGGACTGCGGGCCGGTGTATCTGAGCGATTCCGGTGACAACGTCACGGCGGGGGCGGGTGGGGACCTTACCTTCGTGCTCCAGGAGGCTCTCGACCTCGGTCTGAGCGATATCGTGGTCGGCGGCATCTATGCGCCGGACATCGTGGAAGCCTGCAGGAATGGCCGCGCCGGATCGCAGGTGCGCCTCGATCTCGGCCGGCATGTAACGGCCACCCAAAAGCCCAGATCGGTCGACGCCATCATTGAGGCCTACGGCGAGTCGCTCGATACGAGCAGCTATCCGGATCTGCGCGGATCGCAGGCACCGTGGTGTCGGGTGCGGATCGACGGCGTGATTGCAACGTTTCATGCGGCGCGGGTTGGTCTCACGGGCCTCGGTCACTTCAAGGCCATGGGCATCAGTCCGACAGAGCACAAAATCTATGTGGTCAAGCTCGGCTACCTTCATCCGCAGATCGAGGATGTTGCGCACCGGCATATCTGCCTGATCAGCGAGGGCCTCGGCGATCTGGACTATCGCCGGCTTCCCTATTCGCAGGTAATCCGGCCCGTCTACCCGCTGGATGCCGACATGGAATGGAGCGCCGAGTTAGGATTGTTCTCAGTAGAACGCTCCCGCTTGTCGACCTGACGCGGCCGCGCTCAGAGCGAGGCTGCAACGTGGTGGCCGTTGCGGAAGGCGAGGGCCATGATCGTTAGGACAGGATTGAACCCGCCATTAGTCGGGTGGATTGACGCGTCCGAGATGAACAGATTGTCGTGCCCCCAGACACGGCCCCAGGGATCGGTAACAGACAGCCGGGGATCGTTGCCCATCCTGCAGGTGCCGGCCTGATGCTGGTGGGCGGAGAGCCTCGGCTTCGGGTCCACCCCCCAAGTCCGGACCGCGCCGGCGGCCTCGAGCCACTCTTTGGCACGGTTCAGCATGAACCGCGCTGTCCTGACCGTCTCGGGATGGGCAACGCCTGAAAGGCGTGCGACGGGCAAGCCGAGCCGGTCCTTCACCCGCCCGTCGAGCTCGACCCTGCAGTCCGGGTTAGGGATCTCGTGCACGGGCCCCTTGATCTGGGTCACCCGTCGAAAATTCCTGCGCATGAATTCCTTCGCCTCTGCACCCCACCGGGGCAGGTCGGGTGGAAGGGCGTGTTTCCAGAAGATGATCGGTAGCATGATGAAATCGTCTGCCAGCATGGCGCCGCCGATGATGCCGTCATTGCCATGGTTGTACGCGCAGGTCGCCGTCGTCAGCCCCGGGCCGCGGGGGTCGTGTACTTCCTCGTCGAACAGGCCGAATGCGGTTGGGTAGTAGTGACCCTGGAGATGCCGGCCGACCTGATCGCGCTCGTTGCCAAGTCCTTTCGGATGGATGCGCGAGGCTGACAGCAGGAGAAGGCGCGCGGTTTCGATCGCGCCGCAGGACAGGACGACGGCTTTCGATCGCGCCGTGGTTCGCCGCGGCCCCGACTCGCCGTCCTCCACGAAGGTTACGCCGATGACGTGACCTCGCTCATCCGTATCCACATTCTCGACCGCTGCGCCCGTGACGAGTTTGCATAGGCCTGTCGCAAGAGCCCGCGGAATGACCGTGTTCTGAGTCCCGTTCTTGCCGTTGCTTGGGCAGGGGAAGCCTACGCAGGATCCGCATTGCACGCAGGCCTCCCGACCATCGCGGGGCACGGTGTTGATCAGCAATGGTGGCACGAATGTTGGCAAGCCGAGAGCGGCAGCTCCGCGCCTGAGCACAGGGGCAGGGGCCTGAGGCGCGACAGGCGGCATGGGATAGCCCCGTCGGCGCGGGCCTTGGAGCGCATTGCCATCATTCGACCCTGCGACGCCGATGTCCCACTCGGCTCGGTCGTACCACGGCTCCAAGTCATCGTAGGAGACTGGCCAATTCGTCAGCGACGAGCCTTCCGGCACACCATACCGTGATGCCATTCGAAAGTCGTCTGGCAGGAAGCGCCAGGCCATCCCGCCATACACGAAGGTCCCGCTGCCCAGGCAGGCGGCATTGGCGTGATAACCGTTCTCATGAGGACGCACGATCTTCTCGTTTCCACTCGGGTCAACGAAAACCCTTGGATTGCCGTCGAGGTCGGGGCCCGTGTTGTGGCCGTAAGTCGAGAGCCGATGGTTCCTCAAGTGATCCCGCCGGCCGCTATTCGCATAGGTGCGGGCCAATCCACGTTCGATCAGAAGCACCCGTTTCCCGGCTTCAGCCAGAACGGCCGCAACGATGCCGCCCCCTGCGCCTGCGCCCACAACGATCGCGTCGTACTCAGCCATCACTCCGGGCCCCCTGTGCCGTCTCACCCGGACGCAGGCCTTCTATATCGTCCGGCGCATCTCCCGTGCGGGTCCGTGCTGCCTCGGCAGGAGCCTCCGCGGTGGCAGGACCACTCGGCCCCTCCGGCAGGCGATGCTCGTAGCCAATCATGACCCAGGACCGTGCGCCTGCATTGCCGTCATTGCCTGGATCCGCGTAATAACCTTCAGCCACAAGCTCGGTGAGCGCACCGAACCATGGCTCCGAGGTTACGTCCCGCAGGACTTGGTCCTGCTCGTCGTCAGACAGGTCCTGAAACATGTGCCCGCGTCGGATGTGCGCCGCTTCGGCCAATGCCGCGAGGCCGTCCAGGATCTTGTCCGCTTCGGGAACGGCACCAGTCTGAAATTGATGAAGGACGTAACGATCTACGCCAAGATCGGTCGCCGACGGATCTTGATCGCGGGGGATTATGCGGTCCATCACCGCATGCAGGAGCTCCATCTGTTTCAGGGCCCTAGTTTCCACGATGCGATACCTTCCGGGAAAGACGCCGATTATAAGATGAGTTTGTGAAACACTTCGGCCTATCGATCTGGGTCTGATGCGGCGCGGTACCTGTCGGAAAGACTAGCCAGGAACAAGCTGGAAGGTCCGCCCTGGATGTCTAGACTAACGTTTCAGCCACATCACGCAATAGCGCAAATTCGGCAAATTCGATCGTAAGGCACGGTACGAAGGGGAACGGTGGATTGTAGGGGTTCTTTCGCGATGAATGTGTCTGTTGTGCCTTCCGCTTGCTGTATGCAGCTTCCTTGAAGGCTTGCTGGGCGCCACAGCGGGTGTACTCGCCGACGAATGGTGTACTCCCGTACCTTGTGGGCATGGCAAGGCGATCGCGCACCGATTTACGCACTCGTGCGTTCGGTCGTCCGCTTAGGCGGGAGCTTATTCGCGGATGTCGGCACGCTCAATCCCTATTGGGCAGCGAACATCGATCTCACCCCGGGCAGCTCTCGGCCTGGATCTCTACGATACGGACTGGTCAATCTGGACCTATGCTGAGGTCACCGCCACGGCACCGGTTACAGACTTCTTGTCAAAATGTTGGTTATGCGAATTATGGATGTAGGCGGGTGGATTCTATTCTGAAGTGCGAATCCCGTTACAACCAAAGGATTTGCACTCGGAGGCTGAATGACCCTGCCCTACATCCATCTGAGCCTGGCTGAACGGCGTGAGATCGCCCGCATGCACGCGGCCAAGATCCCGATCAGTGTGATCGCTGACCGCCTGCAGCGTCATCGGTCGACCATCTACCGGGAGATCAAGCGGAACTGGGTTCACGATGAAGAGCCGTTGTATCGCGGCTATTTCCATGTGGCCGCCGACATGCAAGCCCGCGCCCGGCGTCAGCGTCTGGGCAAACTCTCCCGCAAACCGGTGCTCGCGGTCTATGTCATGGATCGCCTCAAAGCTGGATGGTCGCCAGAGCAGATTGCTGGCCGTCTGCGGGCATCCGGTGCTCCTGAACGGTTGTCGCACGAGACGATCTACCGGTTCGTCTACAGCTCCCAAGGACAAAAGCTCGGGTTGTACCAGGATCTGCCCATGGCACGGCGCCGGCGGCGTGTGCGCTACCAGCGCAAACCTCGCGGCCTTTTCATTCCGGCGAGTAACACCATCGAGCAGCGTCCACCGGAGATCGCAGCCCGCACCAGCTTTGGTCACTGGGAAGGCGATCTGATGATGTTTCGCAAGGAGCTGGGCAAGCACAACCTTACGTCACTTACGGAGCGCCAGAGCCGTTACACGATCCTGACCCGCAACCGAGATCGCAACTCGACAGGGGTCATGACCGGCATGATCGAGAAGCTGAAAGTCCTGCCGGAGACGGCGCGTCTGTCGATCACGTTCGACCGCGGGACGGAGTTTGCCTATTACCCGTTGCTCAAGCAGAGGCTCGGCATGGACAGCTATTTCTGCAAGCCACAGGCCCCCTGGCAGAAAGGCACGGTCGAGAACACCAATGGCCGGGTTCGGCGCTTTCTGGCACGGGACGCGGACATTGCCACTTTGCCCGAGGAGGCTCTGCTTGAGATCTGTGATCGGCTCAACGGGACACCGCGCAAGTGCCTGGGCTATCGCACACCCAAAGAGGTCCTGATGAGTTCTCTGGATCCGGGACTGCCGGAGCTGTGCAACCCTGATCAGCTCCGCCCCGGCAGTCCCTGACCGACCGGGAACCGATGCCCGCCAACCGTCGCACTTCGGCTTGATTCCACAGCGCAAAGTTAAAATGTCCCACCGTAGCTGGACCGTTAAGCAAATACGGCGAAACGGAAACCAAATAGAGCGACGCAGGCAATCAAACCGTCTCGCGTCAATCAGGAGCAGAAGCGCGCTGCTTGCGCATTAATCAGTCCCGCGCCGAGGGTTTCGCAGACGCCAGGCCTCCATGTGTTATATCCGACCATGGAGAGACGAGGCTTAGTTGGGCGGCATACATGACCGCCTGGTGTTGATTTTCGTGATTCAAAGCTTGGGGCCGAAAACCTATCTCACCGGTCGCGAGCCACTAACCTGAAACCCAACTCGCGCCGGAGATACAATCCCTACATCCATCATGATGAACGACAGGAAGCCGTTAATCGATCGTTCTCCAACGTCGCCCATCGCGCGCCAGCAGGAAACCCGCCTCCTCCGGCCCAGATGAACCGGCGGGATAGAACTCCAGTCCCTTGGCTCCATCTCTGGCCCAGGCATCAAGAAACGGCTGAACGACGGCCCATCCCGCCTCTACACCGTCAGCCCGCTGGAAGTGCAGGGCATCTCCCATCATGCAGTCATAGATCAGTGTCTCGTAGCCGGTGCTCGGGGCCACGTCGAAATGATCCTTGTACTTGAAGGTCATGTCGACACTCTCCGCCGCCAGCACTGGTCCAGGCACTTTGGCATTGAAGCGCAACGTGATGCCCTCATTGGGCTGGATCCGCAAAACCAGAAAGTTCTGACCAAGGTGATCGACGGAGGTTTGCTCAAACATCGAGATCGGCGCCTGCTTGAACTTGATCGCCACCTCCGTGCGGCGGGCCGAGAGAGCTTTTCCGGTTCTCAGGTAAAACGGCACGCCTGCCCAGCGCCAGTTGTCGACCTCAAGCCGAAGGGCCGCATAGGTTTCTGTGACGCTGCTGGGTGCCACATGCTCGGCGTCCCGGTACGCCACCACCGGCTCATCGTGAACACGGCCGGCGCGATACTGCCCGCGCACCGAGTTCGCCAGCGCCTCAGCCTCGCCCGGGATCCGGATTGCCTCCAGGGCCTCGGCCTTCGCATTCCGGACCCGCTCCGCCTCAAAGCGGGCGGGTGGCTCCATGGCAATCAACGCCAGTAGCTGGAACAGGTGGTTAGGCACCATGTCCCGCAAGGCCCCCGTCCGGTCGTAGAAGCGCCCTCGCCTCTCGACGTTGACGGTTTCCGCCACGGTAATCTGCACATGGTCAATGTGGTTGCGGTTCCAGATCGGCTCGAACAGGCCATTGGCAAAGCGCAACAGCAGGATGTTCTGGACCGTCTCTTTGCCGAGATAGTGATCGATGCGGTAGATCTGATCTTCGGTCAGGACCTCCAGAAGGGCACGATTGAGGGCCCGGGCTGAGGCCAGATCTCGCCCGAACGGCTTCTCGACCACCACCCGGCGCCACGAGCCCCCTGAGTTTCCCTCCTGGGAAAGGCCGGCCCTCGCCAGATGGCGCGCAATCGGCTCGAACGTATCCGGTGGCATGGCCAGGTAAAACAGCCGGTTGCCCTGCGTGCCGGCCGTCGGCTCGATCTCCTCCAGGGTCGCTGTAAGCTTGGAAAAGGTCTCAGGGTCATCGACGCTGCCGGACACGTAAGCGACATGAGCCACCAGCCACTCGGCCAGCTGTGGATCCACGTCCTGGGTTGCATGGGCTTGCAGAGCATCGAGCAGTTCCTGGCGGAACTCATCCGCCGTGTGGACGCTGCGCGCGACACCAACGATGGCGAAGCGCTCCGGCAGCAGGCCTGTGGCGGCCAGATTGTAGAGGGCCGGCAGGAGCAAACGACTTGTCAGATCTCCGGAGGCGCCGAAGATCACGAAACAGCACGGGTCGGCGGCAGGTGCGTGAGACTGCGTCATGCCCCTTCTCCTTCCGGCTTCCTGGCCTCGACATGGCCGCCGAAGCCCTTGCGCATGGCCGAGAGCATCTTCTCGGCAAAGGTATGCTCCTGGCGCGAGCGGAAGCGGGCGTAAAGGGCAGCGGTGAGGACCTCGGCCGGGACCGCCTCATCGATCGCGGCCTGGATGGTCCAGCGCCCCTCGCCGGAATCCTCGACATAGCCTGAGTAGGTGCTGAGGTGCTCATCCTCGGCCAGGGCGGTGGCCGTGAGATCAAGCAGCCAGGAGGTGATCACGCTGCCCCGGCGCCAGACCTCGGCGACATCGGCCACGTCGAAGTTAAAGCGATGCTCGGGCGGCAGGATTGGGCTTGCGGCATTGCGCAGGATGTCGAAGCCCTCGGCGTAAGCTTGCATCAGGCCGTACTCGATGCCGTTGTGGATCATCTTGACGAAGTGGCCGGCGCCGCTCGGCCCGGCATGGATGTAGCCCTGCTCGGCCCGCGGATCCCTGCCCTCGCGCCCCGGGGTGACCGGAAGGTCGCCGCGTCCGGGCGCCAGGGCAGCAAAGATCGGATCCAGGCGTTCGACGATGACTGTCTCGCCGCCGATCATCAGGCAGTACCCGCGCTCCAGTCCCCATACCCCACCGCTGGTGCCCACATCGATGTAGTGCAGGCCGCGACTGCGGAGCTCGCCTGCTCGCCGGACATCGTCCTGCCAGAAGGTGTTGCCGCCATCGATGATGGTGTCTCCGTCCTCGAGAAGGCCAGCAAGCTGCTGGATGGTGGCCTCAGTGATGTCACCAGCGGGCAGCATGACCCAGACAACCCGCGGGGCATCAAGCCGGGCGACAAGATCCTCGAGGCTCTCGGATCCCGTCGCGCCCTCGCCTGCCAGACCTGTGACTGCGTCTGGATGGTGGTCATACACAACAGCCGTGTGCCCTGATTGCATGAGGCGGCGAACAATGTTTCCGCCCATCCGGCCGAGCCCGACCATTCCCACTTGCATTCTGAATCTCCCAATGCTGTCGGTCCCGCTGGTTCGCTTCTACTCAGCACAGTCAAATGAGCCACGATACCAATCATCAAATAGTTCGAGATCCCCATATTTGCGAACGAAACGAATTAGATCCTCGATCTCAATGCCGCAGACGCCCCGACCTCCTCCCCGACGTACGTCTGCCGTCTGATCGACGTGATCCCGCCAAACCTTTCCTTGCCTCACGTTGACGGGCACATTCAGAAGGCCTTGCCCCCAACCTAAGGAGGCATGCGGCCGACCATGAAAGGTTGCGCTAAAGAAGGCGAGGAGCAGACGATTAGGCTCATTCTGCAGAGTCCTGTTAGCGATTGAGCCGGTCGAGAGCGGCGGCAAGGCAGAACACGCCCATGAACGACGAGACGCTCTTGTGGTAGTGAGTGCATGGCCCATCACCGAAAGCAACTGTTAAACGGCCACAACATACTCCCTTAAGCATCAAGCATTCAATCATCGAGGCTTCGAAGGCTAAATCCTTGCGTGACCCTCGTAGCAACCGACCTAGCCTATAGTATATTACTCCCGAAAGTTTGCGCCTTCGCATACATGTGTAAGCGCACTAGAGAACCGGAGCGGATTGCTTGTAAAGTATGAGCCTTCCAGGAGCGATTGCCACTCTCACACGGCGCATTATATGATCCTCTTATTGCCGGGACGACGCTATGATTTCGTCGAAGCAGGAACGCATCCTCATCGTGGGCGATAACTCACTGTTCTTGGAGAGGATTGCACTTGAACTACGGCCGGAAAACTTTGTCGTTATAGCGACAGAGTCCGGCCTGTATGCGTTTCAAATTATGAGAATCTGCAGCCGCCCGATTGACTGGCTCTTTACCCGCGCGTCTCTATTTGGACCGATTGATGAGCGAATCTTGGCCGATGAGTTTCACGGCAGGCGTTCCAATCGGCCCGCTGTGATTGCCTCATCGCACATGAGGGTCTCCTCCCAAGGTCATATCATCCTCGATGACCCGTCGCCCATTGCCGTGCCCGACGCTATGCGGTGCATCATGACTGAGTGTCATTCGCATGAACTTCCAGAGTACGCCAATCCTAAGGAGCGGTGCGCCGCGTAGGGATTACGCCGAGGGCCTCTATCCCGGCTCCTGCATAACCCGAATGCTCTCTATCAACTCCGCCTTACAAATGGTGGTCGCAACCCGGGTCGGACAGTCAACGCATTGAAGTGCCTAGAGCAAGCGAGTTTGGCGCAACTCGATCAGATGGATAGCTTCTGCAAAGACGCGTCACTGTAAGGTCAAGTCAAGACACTCGCTCTAAGCTTACGAGAACCGGTTGTCGTCCGAGATTGTATACCTGCACGACGTTGAGTTTAGCCGAACCTCCATAGCCCAGACTCACATGGTTATGGTTTCTCAATCGCCACAGTGATGTCTTTGGCGCCGACCCTTTTGGGCACGATCTCCGCCATGCACTCCTTGGGCACGCCGGAGTCGCAGTCGCACTCCGGCAACGTCGTCGCCCTCGTGCTAATTCTCATGTCCGCTGTGCTGCCTTACGGTTGGCTCAGGTCGGGGGGGGGCTCTAGACATGACACTCATCGCCGAAGCCTGGAAAGGCAGCCATGCTCTCCTCTATGCGCACTGCTGCTTGCCGCCCTAGCCTCCCCGGCAATCCTGATTACACGAGAACCGATGGTGGTCGATCTCGCCGACGTCACTGCAAACGTAAAGAGCGTGAGACCTTGGATTGAAGCGGAACGGCGTCCTTGGACCCTGCTTGTCAGACTGAGGTCATGAGAGACTCAGGCAAAAGAGAACGGCCCACATATGATACGTCGAATGGTTGCAGGCGTCAGGTGGCACTGGTCGCACAAGAAAGCCTGCCCCTATCCTACGATGCATTTCGGCGCTCTGCGAGCCGCTCTTCTGACGACGCCATACGAGCATCAGTCACGCGTTGACCAGTCCGCCGTCAACGGCGATGATCTGTCCTGTGACCCACGTTGTGGCAGGGTCGGCAAGAGCCAACATCCACGGCGCGACATCGCTCGGATCTCCGCGGCGTCCAAGAGGGATTCTCCGGGTCTCCTGATCCTTCACAGCTTTAATCTCCTCGTCTGTAAGCCGCATTCTTTCCCGCAGAAAGTCGGTTTCCACAGGGCCAGGCGCGATTGCGTTGACGCGGATACCAAATGGCGCAAGTTCAATCGCCCAGGCGCGTGTGAGGTACTCAATGGCTGCCTTGCTAGACCCGTAAAGGGACAGCCCAGAAGCTACCTTACTTCCGAACGTGCTCGACATGTTGACGACTGCTCCCTTCGTCTTCACGAGGTGAGGAACGGCGACAGCCGTGAGAAGGATAGGACCAACGACATTGACGGAATAAACCTCTGATATCGTTTTGATGTCGACTCCTCCAAGAGGCTGAATAGCACCTCCACCTGCGTTATTGACGAGGACGTCTAACCGTCCCCAGGTGTCAATCGCTGCTGCGACAGTCTTCGATGCTGCGTCTGGGTCCGAAGCGTCCGCGGCAAAGCCCAGAATATTGGGATTCGTCGATGTAATCTCTTGCAAGACGTTCGCACGGCGTCCTGTGATAAGGACGCGCGCTCCCCTTGATGCAAAGAGTTTCGCAGCAGCTAACCCGATGCCGGCACCCCCGCCTGTAACGATGACGACTTTGCCTTCGAACGAACTCATTTGAATCCCCAAATGTAAGATATCGACAACGGGCATCCGAAATCCCGCGATTATCGTGACCGTCTTTTACACAACCGAGCTTATAAGGTTGGCTTTTATCCAGCTGAGTACTTATGACAGTTGTCACGCTGCTTTCATCGGATCTGAGAGACCGTGTGGTGCGAGCCGTCTCAGTGAGGTGGTTGATCCCTCAAAGGAAGGAGATGGGTCATCTGTGGGTGGAGAGCTGAACGTATGGCCATACGCCCATCGTCTTCGTTAGTATTGGCGTGGCTGCTCACCCAGATTTCTCCACCTTTCGCTCCAGTTCCGACAAGGTTTATCTGGACCTTTTCAGGAGGCAGGGTTAGTCCTTCAGGCGGCCAATCACAAATGCCGGTAAGTCACAAATGGCAGATATCGAAAGGTTGCAGGGCTTAAGCGCTTTCGTCCGTGCGGTGGAAGCAGGGTCGTTTACAGGGGGAGCGAAGCTCCTTGGCACGACGCCTTCGGCCATATCAAAAAGCATAGCACGGCTTGAGCAGCGCGTCGGCGCCCGACTATTTCATCGATCCACCCGGTCCTTTAGCCTAACTGCCGAAGGTCAAGACTACTTTGACCGCATCTCCCCTTTGATGCGCGCTTTGGAAGAGGCAAGTGATAGTCTCCGCTCGGGGCAGGAGCCAGTGGGCCGCCTTCGGTTAAGCATGCCGGCTGACCTTGGGCGATTTCTCATGCAGGCTATCACCACGCAATTTCTGCCCCATCACCCACATGTGAAACTCGACGTAAGCTTGACCGACCGACATGTCGATTTGATCCGTGAAGGATTCGATTTGACCATCCGGGTCGGCCGTGTGGCTGACACAGGTCTGATGTCTCGCTCATTGGGAGAGCTGCCGCTCGTTCTGGTTGCATCTCCTGCTTACCTTTCTGCCCGAGGTGAGCCGCGGAGTACCGATGACCTACGCCATCATGCTCATGTCCGCTATATGCTGGCAGGACGGCCGTTCCCCATCACGTTTGCGGACGGAACAAGTTTGACACCCGAAGGTGCCCTCGATGCCGACAGTGGCGATGCGCTCCGGATTGCTGCGGTGAACGGTTTAGGTATTGCACAGATACTGCGTACCAATGTCCATGAGGAGCTAAGTGCCGGATTGTTGAGCGTCGTACTGCCAGAAATCCCGATGCCGTCGGTCCCAGTGCAGGCTCTTCACGCTTTTGGACGCATCATGCCATCTCGTGCGCGTGTGTTCCTCGACTTCGTAGCGGCCAGAATACACGAGTGGCGTAGGCTTCTCGATTCGATCCATGCTTGAAGTGTGCCGCCTGACAGTGAAGCCTGTGCTTCGCCACTCAGATAAACTTTCAAAAGGATGAGGTCGGGAACCGCCCTCATTGACATGGAGGCGGAAGCAATGAGCGTGCCATTGAGAGACGTGGCACATTGACCCCGCCAACCGGTTCAATTGGAGACGTTTGGGAACCTCAGGCGTATCGTAAGCGAATGGCGGCACCAGATTGCACCGCCATCCTCCTGCTCATGGACATCCCAATGCCTACTTTCTATGGCGACCGGGTCAAAACGTCTCCTCGAGCCCGCAACAACTGCTAGATTTGCAACGTCATGGAGGTTGTTTCCCGGCTGAACTCATGTCAGCAGCTAAGTCCTATATCGCCTGCACGAGCTGGTCGATGCTGGCTTTAGCATCGCCGTAGAACATGCGGGTGTTGCCCTTGTAGAACAGCGGGTTCTCAATCCCGGAGTAGCCGGTCCCCTGCCCGCGCTTCGACACGAACACCTGCTTGGCCTTCCAGACCTCCAGCACCGGCATGCCGGCAATCGGGCTGTTCGGATCCTCCTGGGCGGCCGGGTTGACGATGTCGTTCGAGCCGATGACGATCACCACGTCGGTCTCCGGGAAGTCCTCGTTGATCTCGTCCATCTCCAGCACGATGTCGTACGGCACCTTGGCCTCGGCCAGGAGCACGTTCATGTGCCCCGGCAGGCGCCCGGCCACCGGATGGATGGCAAAGCGCACCTGCTTGCCCTTGGCTCTCAAGCGCCGGGTCAACTCCGACACCGATTGCTGGGCCTGCGCCACGGCCATGCCATAGCCCGGCACGATCACGATGCTGTCCGCCTCCTCCAGGGCCGTCGCCACCCCATCGGCATCGATGGCGATCTGCTCTCCGGCGATCGCCATCACCGGACCGGTGGTGGCGCCAAACCCGCCTAGAATCACGGAGAGGAAGCTCCGGTTCATCGCCTTGCACATGATATAGCTCAGGATCGCGCCCGAGGAGCCGACCAGGGCGCCGGTGACGATCAGCAGGTCATTGCCGAGCGTGAAGCCGATCGCGGCTGCCGCCCAGCCCGAGTAGGAGTTGAGCATCGAGACCACCACCGGCATGTCGGCCCCGCCGATCCCTAAGATCAGGTGATAGCCGATGAAGAACGCCAGCAGCGTCATGCCCGCCAGGGCCCAGATACCAGCACCATTGACGTACAGCACCAGGAGAAGCAGCGAGAGCAGCGCCGCCCCGGCATTGAGCCCATGCCCGCCGGGCAGCTTCCTGGCCTTGCCATCGACCTTGCCGGCGAGCTTGCAAAACGCGATCACCGAGCCGGTAAACGTCACCGCGCCGATGAATACGCCGAGGAACACCTCCACCTTCAGGATCGCGATCTCCACGCCGCTCTTGTGCGCCAGCACCCCGGCAAAGCCGGTCAGCGCCTGCCGTGAGGCTCCGTCCAGCGCCAGCACGCGGGTGAGCTCGAGATCGGCGTTGAAGCCGATGAACACGGCAGCCAAGCCCACAAAGGAGTGCAGGGCCGCCACCAGCTGCGGCATCTCGGTCATCTCGACCTTTTTCGCTACGTACCAGCCCAGGCCAGAGCCGATCACCAGCATGGCGGCAATGACGGCGTAATTGCCGATGCCGGGCCCGAACACCGTGGCCCCGACGGCGAGCGCCATGCCGGCAATGCCGAACCAGACGGCCCGCTTGGCGCTCTCATGGCCCGACAGGCCGCCGAGCGCCAGGATGAACAGGATGGCAGCCGCCACATAGGCGGCAGAGACTAGTCCAAAGCTCATTGCGAGATCCTCACGACTTTTGGAACATGGCCAGCATCCGGCGGGTGACCAGGAAGCCGCCGACGATGTTGATGGTGGCGATCAGGAACGAGAGCGAGGCCAGGGTGACCACCAGCCAGTGGCTGGAGCCGACCTGCAGCAGGGCACCGAGCACCACGATGCCCGAGATGGCGTTGGTCACCGCCATCAGGGGCGTGTGCAGGGAATGGCTGACGCTCCAGATCACCTGGAAGCCGACAAAGCACGCCAGGGCAAAGACGATGAAGTGGGCCATGAAGCTCGCCGGCGCATAGGCGCCGACCAGCGCAATCAGCAGGCCACCGGCCACGAGCAGCCCGACCTGGGTCTTGGTCTGGCTCCGGAAGGCTTCGGCCTCCTGGGTCCGCTTCTCCTCCGGGGTGAGCTCCCTCACCTTCTCCTTGGGCTTGGCAGCGGCGATCGCCGGCACCTTGGGCGGCGGAGGCGGATAGGTGATCGCGCCCTGGTGCGTGACCGTGGCGCCGCGGATCACGTCATCGTCCATGTTGTGGACGATCACCCCGTCCTTGTTGGGCGTCAGGTCGGTGAGGAAGTGACGGATGTTGTTGGCGTAGAGCGTCGAGGCCTGAGCGGCCATGCGGCTGGGGAAGTCGGTATAGCCGATGATGGTGACGCCGTTCTCCGTCACGACCTTCTCGTCCGGCACGGTCAGGTCGCAGTTGCCGCCCCGTTCGGCCGCGAGATCGACAATCACCGAGCCCGGCTTCATCGCCTGGACCATGTCGGCCGTCCACAGCTTGGGCGCCGGCCGGCCGGGGATCAGGGCGGTGGTGATGACGATGTCGATCTCGGGCGCGAGCTCGCGGAATTTGGCGAGCTGCTTGTCCCGGAACTCCGGGCTGGATGGCGCGGCATAGCCGCCGGTGGCGGCCCCGTCCTGCGTCTGCTCGAACTCGAGGAAGACGAACTGGGCGCCCATGGACTCGATCTGCTCGGCGACCTCAGGCCGGACGTCGAAGGCATAGGTGATGGCACCCAGGCTGGTGGCGGTGCCGATGGCCGCCAGACCGGCCACGCCGGCGCCGATCACCAGCACCTTGGCGGGTGGCACCTTGCCGGCGGCGGTGACCTGGCCGGTGAAGAAGCGGCCGAAGTGGTTGCCGGCCTCGATCACGGCGCGGTAGCCGGCGATGTTGGCCATGGACGAGAGCGCGTCCATCTTCTGGGCGCGCGAGATGCGCGGGACCATGTCCATGGCAATGACGGTGGCGCCCCGTTCCCTCACCTGCTCCAGAAGATCGGAGTTCTGGGCCGGCCAGAAGAAAGAGATCAGCGTCTGACCCTGGCGGAGCATTTCTGCCTCGGTGCTCTCGGGCCCGCGTACCTTGACGACCACATCGGCGGCTGCGAACACAGCTTCGGCGGAAGGAAACACTTCAACACCGACTGCAGCATAGGCAGCGTCGGAAAATCCCGCTGCCATGCCGGCACCAGCCTGAATAACGCAAGTGTATCCCAGTCTGTTCAATTGAGTGGCCGAGTCGGGTGTCATCGCAACCCTGTTCTCGCCTGGCGAGATTTCTCTCAATGCTCCAATTTTCACCGCGTCTCCTATCGGTGTGTTGCACCTTTGACGATAGCGGTGCCGAAATCCCGTACGCCGCTATCCCAAAGGGGAATCCGTTGGTTACCTGCAGGTCCAAGTGTTAGGCTAACGTCATGCCACCATCGACGCGGATGTTGACCCCGGTCACGAAACTGCTGTCGTCTGAGGCCAGAAACAGAGCAGCACTAGCGAGCTCGTCCGGACGACCAAGGCGCCCGAGTGGAATTGCCTGCGCCGTCTGGGCCTCGAATTCTGGACGCGACTCGGGAGCAACGCCCAGTTTAGCAAGAATTGGTGTATCGACCGGCCCAGGGCTAAGCACGTTCACGCGAATACGGCGATCCTTCAGCTCCAGCGCCCAGCTTCGTGCAAACGCTTCGATTGCGGCCTTGGTGCCAGCGTAAACCGCATGACCTTCAAGGACCTTTTCACTGGCAATCGAGCTGGTGAGGATGATGGAACCTCCTTCACGGATAAGCGGCAGAACACGCTGAACGCCGAAGAAGACTCCGCGCGTGTTCGTCGCGAATTGAGTGTCGAACTCCTCGACACTCACTGCCTCCGTTGGCGTGATGATGTTTGTGCCAGCGTTCGCGAAATAGATATCGATGCCACCAAACCGGTTGTTAATGAGCGACACCAGCCGATCATGGGTAGTTAGCTCAGCTACGTCACCAGTGAGCCCCATTGCGTCGGAACCGAGTGTCTCGACGGTCGCTGCAACGGCATCATCACGCCGTCCGACGATGACAACTTTGGCCCCTTCCGCAACGAATGCCTTGGCTGCGGCGAGCCCAATGCCGCTGTTTCCGCCAGTGACCACCGCGACCTTGTTCATGAGCTCTTTCATATTCGTCTCCGATATCGAACGACCCATTTTGGCTCTATCCAAACGATGCCGTTAGTCCTTCATCGTGCCATTCAGTTGTT
The DNA here is from genome assembly GCF_034627025.1 of Microvirga lotononidis. Taxonomy (NCBI): domain Bacteria; kingdom Pseudomonadati; phylum Pseudomonadota; class Alphaproteobacteria; order Hyphomicrobiales; family Methylobacteriaceae; genus Microvirga; species Microvirga lotononidis. The sequence goes on from NZ_CP141050.1 coordinate 740,077, forward strand.
CTGGCGTGTCACATATCAGGAGCATAGGGCGTGGCTAGGTATACCGGCCGCTTCCGCAAGGAAGCCACGACGCTCTCAGGCAAAACCGCATTGCCGACCGGACAAGCGGTCTCGAGCTGAGCGCCAGCAGTGTCCTCGAAGCAGGCCGTGAGGCGCCTCGCGCTGACTTCCCATGCATAGGGCGTCAACACCAGCGCCGCATTACTCTGGCAACAAGCATGCGCCACAACATCGACAGTTCTCGCCGAAGTCGAGGACATTTTTGCCATAGGCCGCTTCGGGTTTTACTTCAGGGATTTGGCAGAAACATCTCGTCGGTCGCGTTCTCACTCCAAGCTCCGGACCGTCGCGGCAATTCTCTCAAACTCCATGTCAGCAACGCGATCATACGACCCGCCGATCTCATCAGGACGGATTCCGGTGTGCAACGGGTGACCTCCGCCTCAAGCAGCATGAGGACTGGTGGAGCATTTGACGGCCGGGCTGAGATTGGCAAATCGACTATACTCGTCATCAGCTGTCCGCTCAGGAAAGACCCGTCGTCGATGCAAGATCTATCAAGATTTTCGACACTTGCTCATATGCTTCCGTGAGAAGGCGACCAAATGGGAGAGCCGCGCCCCCTTCGCCCGCATGACTACTGACCAAAACCCCACCTCCCCGACTGCTGCCGCTCAGGACTCTATAAGATTACCGGCTAGCATAACTCCAGAGGTCCATTGGCAACATCAACTTGACATCGCTCAAATGCGATCGACGTCGAGCATCGCCCTGGCAAAGGCCTGAGGGGCCTCCTGCGGCAGGTTGTGGCCTATGCCCTCGGTGATCAGCCGATGCTCATACCAGCCGGAGAACTTCCGGGCATAGACTGCCGGGTCCGGGTGGGGTGCGCCATTGGCATCTCCTTCCAGGGTGATCGTCGGAACGCTGATCGGCGGGAATGCGGCGAGACGCTTCTCCAGGTCCTGAAGCTCTGGATCGCCGTCCGCCAGGCCGAGCCGCCAGCGATAATTGTGAATGACGACATCCACGTGATCCGGGTTGTCGAAGGATGCTACCGTGCGCTCGAATGTGGCATCGTCGAATTCCCATTTCGGCGAGGCGAGCCGCCAAATGAGCCTGGCGAAATCGTGCCGGTTCTTGTCATACCCGATCCGACCGCGCTCCGTCGCGAAGTAGAACTGGTACCACCATTCGAGTTCGGCCTTGGGAGGCAACGGCATCCTGCCGGCTTCCTGGCTGCCAATCAGATAACCGCTCACGGACACCATGGCCCTGCAACGCTCCGGCCAGAGTGCCGCAACGATGTTGGCCGTCCGCGCGCCCCAGTCGCATCCGCCGAGTGTAGCCTTGTCGATCTTCAAGGCATCCATCAGCGCGGTCACATCGACGGCGAGTGCCAACGGCTGGCCATTTCGGAACGTTTCACTGGACAGAAAACGGGTCGGTCCATAGCCGCGCAAATACGGTACGATCACCCGATAGCCCGCCGAGGCCAGCAGTGGGGCCACTTCGACATAGGTGTGAATGTCGTACGGCCAGCCGTGCAGGAGAAGGATCGCAGGACCATCCGGAGGTCCGGCTTCCGCGTAGCTGACGTTGAGGACGCCGGCATCGATCTGCTTCAGCGAACCGAATGACCTGTTTGTCCCTGGCCCGAACGCAGGCGGCTCAAACGGTCTGCCTCGGCTGGGTTGCGCCTTTGCCGAGCCTATCACCGGGAGTTCGGCTGCCGCAAGCGTCACGACCGCTGTGCTCAAGAAGTGGCGGCGTTCCTGATCGATTTGTTCGGACATTGATCTCTCTCCTCAATTGGCTTCGGACCGGAAATATCGAGTGTGGCGCATCATTACGACCCGAACCATGTGCATATCGCTCGCCTCCTTCAGATCAGCGCAGGAGTCCGAACGCGGATCGGAGGTTGGCATTGAAGAGCGCCAGCTCTTCGCACGCCGTACAGTATCCGCCCCTGTCAACGTGGGCACGGGAGGCGGCGCCGAGAGAATGCTCGGATCTGGTCCCGAATGTCTCAACGCCGATGAAACAACTTGAATGAGTGTCCCAGGTCTCAGGCGATGCGACCTGCGGCCTGCTCCCTTCACCGGCTGGACAGCGCGCCGGCAGCACACGAATCGCGGATACTATCGTGAACCGAGTCCGATTCTGTTTCCGCATACGACCCATTCCGCCCCCCACTTGGTTGATCAATCCCATACAGCCTTCAGCCTTGGAGGAGCCTATATCGACGGGCACTCGTGATCGATTGGATCAACGGAGAGAGTCTTCTATACGTGGGTATATGTCCCGTTTCAGTGTCGATAGAGCAAGTCTCCTCAACGACGGCCGAGTGCCTCGTCGAGATACACAGCATCTTGGCCGAGTTAGAAGGGCTGGTGTGTGCCACTGATGCAGCACTCCATTTTACAATCAAGTGCTGCAACACCGCCGGCTTTAGCCCAACAAGATCTGAGCGAACGATGAAGGCGATGCTCTTTGCCTCGTGTTGACTAGAGGTTTCCGACTTTGAACTCCTCATCATAGACCTTTGTATTGGGCAACCGCTGCCTCCGTAGGGTGGTTCAACACGGCGCGCGGCGGCATTGTCTGCCAGCGTCGGATCCTACCGGCTTAGGGAGAAGTTCAGTGCAGAGGGTCACAAGATTTCTGTTGCTTGCTACGTTTTTTGGTGCGTCGGGTAGCGTGCTTGCGCAGCCTGCAGGATCTCAGGTCCGTCCGACCATTGTGCTGGTGCATGGCGCCTTCGCGGAGTCATCGAGCTGGAACGCAGTCATCGCCAAATTGAGCAAGGATGGCTATACAGCTGTCGCTGCGGCCAACCCGCTTCGCAGCGTCGCTGGTGATGCGGCGGCGGTCTCGGCCATGCTCCATTCGATCCCGGGGCCGGTCGTACTCGTCGGCCATTCGTACGGTGGACCGGTCATCACTGCGGCTGCCAATGGCAACGCCAATGTGAGGGCCCTCGTCTACGTGGCAGGCTTTGTTCCCGACGCGGGAGAATCCAGCCTCACGCTCTCCGGCAAGTTTCCCGGCAGCACCTTAGCAAGTGCGATTGCTGCCGTCACATTGCCGGACGGCAGCCAAGACCTCTACATCAAACCCGATATGTTCCACGCCCAGTTCGCGGCGGATCTTCCGGAAGACCAGGCCAAGTTGATGGCAGCGACCCAGCGTCCTGTGGCGCAGGCAGCTCTCGCTGAGGCTTCGGGAGTGGCGTCATGGAAGAGCCTTCCGTCATACGTGATCTACGGCTCGAAAGACCGCAACATTCCGCCGGCTGTCATGCGCTTCATGGCGGAGCGCGCGCGCTCGGTGAGGACCATGGTTATCGAAGGTGCGTCTCATTCCTTGATGGTCTCGCATCCCAATGAGGTTGTTTCGCTGATCGAGGACGCTGTGAAGGCTCCGGAACGCTGAGCCAACCAGCCTGCTCATTTGGAAACTTAGTTCTTGAAAGGCGAGCGAGGGTCGATCCGAAGATTGTGGTTAGCGGTGACACCGGGCTCATGAGCTCGAAAGCGGCCGAGGCAGCGGGCAAGGGATCCTAACCTGCGCTCACCGCAATGCCTGCTCATTCGCAGTCTGGCGGCAGCATTGATGGGGCGAGGACAGCCGCCATGCTGAGACATGTCTGCTCGGCGTCGTCACGTCTCATCGCGATCGACCACAGCGCCATCGCTTGAGGAACTGCGGTTTCGCTCTTCGAACCTGGCATCGCCCCTATTCCATCGCTCAATTGTGGTGCGCGATGCGAGCGGAGGCCTGGAAGGCACCCGAGCAGATCCCACCGTGCGCCGCATCTCACCGGCCCCACATCGTCTGCAGCACCGGTTCCCACACTGCTAAGCAAATCAGCTGTCTCGTACGGCTCATAGGTGCTTCTCGCGCCTCGGCTCCGGCATCCGGATATCTGCGAACATAGAGCCGTACATCATAGCGGGGAGTCTCGAACATCCGCACTGTTGTGGCGGGACGTTGTACGTCCGGGACTCAGAGCCTGCTCCATCATCCGCGCCGAGGGCATTGTGGGGCAGGATTGGCTCGTCCTCCACGGCCAAGTCGAATGGCTTGGTTAGCTAACTCTATCCCATCCCATGTTGGACTTGACGGGGTGAAGGCCTCTTGGTCGCTGCGATCGGTGTGCCTCAACTCTCGGTGCGATGAGGTTCTGTGAGCCCAGCCAGCGGAGCCGTCAGCGTGCAGATCACACCTGTCGGCGCATAGTCGAGCCGGACGTTGCCCCCCACATCGCCTGCCAGCCCGCGCGTGATCAGACGCGTTCCAAACCCTTTGCGGCTCGGGGCGACGACCAGTGGACCGCCGTGCTCCGACCAACTCAGCACGAGACAGGGATCCTGATCATTGTCCGTGAGGGCCCAGTTGAGTTCAACATAGCCCTGTGGCGCGGAGAGTGCGCCGTACTTGAGAGCGTTGGTGGCCAACTCGTGCACCAGGAGGGACAGCGAAAGCGCTGCACTGGCGTTGAGACGGACTTTCGGGCCCTGCAGGCGGAAGCGCTCTGAATGAGGATCATCATGAGGTTCGAGCGCTGAGGCCAGCACCGTCAGGATGTCGGCCTCTTCCGCGGTTCCAGCAATCAGCACATCCTGCGCTCGGCCCATGGTGACCAGACGTGCAGCCAGCTTGTCTTGCGCCGCCTCCATGGACTCAGCGTTGCGTAGCGTCTGCGTGGCGATGGCCTGCGCCATGGTCAACACGTTCTTGAGGCGATGGCCCAGCTCCCGGTGCAGGAGCCGGAGCTGCTGCTCAGCGCGCTTGCGATCGGTGATGTCGAGCATGGCTCCGATCATTCGGACGGGAGTGCCTGTCGGGCTGCGCACCATGTAGCTCCGGTCAAGCACGTCTGCGTACTGACCACTGGCACGCCGGAAGCGGTACTCGTGTGACCACTCGCTGGCGCTGTCGGTGATGACCGCGCGGATGTCCCGCTCGACCCGCTCCCGATCGTCAGGGTGTATATGGTCGATCCACCACTCCCCCGTTGCTGCGATCTCATCGGGGCTGTAGCCATAGGCCGTACAGAGTGCCTCATTCCAAAGTACATGATTGGCCACGAGGTCCCAATCCCAGATTGCGTCGTTGGTGGCCTGCGTAACCAGGCGGTGACGTTCGACTGTGCTCCTAAGGACCTCATCCGCCTGCCGCTTCTCAGTGATGTCACGGACGGTCCCGATGAGGCGGATTGTGTGGCCATGCTCCCGAACAGCCCTACCACGGGCCGCGATCCAGCGCGTGCTCCCGGTGGATGGACCGATGGCTCGGAACTCGATGTCGAACACCCCGGGTCCTGCGGGATCAACAGCATCCTGAACCGCCCGATCCGCCGCCCCGCGGTCATTGGGATGAAGTCCAGCCAGGAAAGTGCCTTCGTAGCTGGCCTCTGTCTCCCCGCGCAGGCCGAATAGCTCCTTTGTCCGCGCGTCCCAACGCAGCACCCCGGTCGTCAGATCGTGATCGAAGATTCCGATGTCGGTGGCCTCGACGGCCAGGCGCAGCCTTGCCTCAGTCTCCCTGAGCTCAATCTCGGCCCCCATCCGCTCCTTGATGACGGCCACATAGGTGCTGATTGTGCGGAAGAACGCGAGATCCTCCTCACTGAAGGCGACCCGGTTGCGCGACCCAAACGCTAGCGTACCGAGAAACTGACCATTCGCGATCAGAGGATTGCAGGCGTATGCTTGCACACCGAGACCTTGCACTTCGCGCGCGTGGGCCTCCTGGGACACTTGGACGTCCTGCAGATACAAGGGCTGCCGGGTTTGAGCAACCCAAGCGCAGATGGTTTCGCCTGGGTCGAGCCGCGCCAGCCGAGCGGCTTCGCCCGGCTCGATGCCGACACATGATTGCAGACGCAGGGCCCCTCGTGCATCAGGCGTGAGGTGGAGGCAAACGTCGAGGCCAAGGTGAGCCGCTGCGCCTTGAAAGAGGGTTTCAAGCACCGTGTCGGGATCATGCCCGCCGATGAGCTGGGAGGCCATATCCGACAGGAGCGTGAGACGTGCATTCTGCGCGTGGATGGCAAGCTGCCGGTTGCGATCCTGCGAGATGTCGCGCGAGATGGACAGCAGCTTACCGGATGCACCGTCGGGAGCGGGAATATGTGTGACCTGCACGTCCCACCACCGAGATGATCCCTTGGCTGTCCTAGCGACCCCCAGGAAGTGACCGACACCGCCCTTATGAGCCAGCGCCATCGCGGCTTCGGCTGCGGCTCTGCCTTCACCTTGCCAGAAGTCGGGCCAGTAGCTTCCCTGAATGGAGCAGAAGTCATCAACCTCCATCACTCTTTGGCCACCCGGGCTCATGAACTCCAGGCGTCCGTCAGGGTCGAGCACTTTGATGCAGTCGCCCGAGCTTTCCAGCACGCTGCGCAGGAAGGCCTCGCTGTCGCGGGTAGCCTCGTCCCGCTCACGTTGCGCGGTGCGGTCGCGCAGGATCTTGAGATAGGCGTCTCCATCCACCAAATGCCTAAGGGACCCGTCGGCCCAGAAACGGCTGCCGCCCTTCCGGATGTGCCAGCGCTCGCCGGTTACTTTTCCCGTCCGACGAGCCCTTGCCATCTCGCTTCCGGGGATGCCGGCGGCTCGATCGTCAGTCGTGAAAAGCAGATCGGCGTGACGTCCAAGCACCTCGGCCTCGCCCCAGCCCAGGATTTCCTCGGCACCGCCAGTCCAACCGGTGATAAGGCCCCCAGAATCGAGGGTAATGATCGCGTAGTCCATGGCACTCTCAAGCATGCTTTCCAGGACGCGCTCGCGGTCCGAAGTAGCAAGCTGGCGAAGAAATCTGGTCGGCATTAAAGAACCCTGATCCTAGTCCCCGATCGGTAGAGCATGGACGTTGCCACACTGGCTCGGACAGCACGCGGCAGCGTCCGAACTGTAGCAGATGACAGGATCCACCCGGTCCTCGGTGCGGCGTCCGCGTGACCTCCGGGTTGGATTGGAATGCTCGCGATATCGTGGTTAGTCATCCGGAACAGAACGTCTGCGGCGCTGGAAGTGTGGCTGGTCTTGCAGCTACACTATCCATCCGACGGTGTTAGGACCTGCTGCCCTCGTGAACGGCAATCCGATCATCGCGCTGATTGCGGCCTAGGCCCGGTGACCAGGCAGGACAACAATCCGGGCGGCGATGTCCTATGCGCTGTGTCTCGTCACATCTCGCCCTGCGTCACTCTTGAAACGGCGCATTCGCCACAGAATCGGCAGCTGAAGGAGCTTTGTAGCCCGAGACAAAGCGCTCTCCGAAGTCCCGAACAAAGTTATCGTAGGTCAGTTCGGGCTTTACTTCCGCAATATGGCAGAAGCATCGCGTCATTCGCTGCTTCATTCCTAGCCTCGGGAACTCCGCGACAATTCTTTCCACCTCTTCGCGCGGAATGCGGTTATACTGCCAGCCTACGACATCGAGGCAAATGCCGGCGGTACATAGAGCAACCTCGGCCTCCTTGTAGAGCCCGATCGAGGGGGTCGAGTTAAGGGCGACGCTATCCCAGATCAATCGGGCGCGGCGTTCTTCGAATCCGCTTTCCCTTGCGAAGCGAATGGCAAGATCGGCAGCTTCAACCTCGAAGCGCCGTGGTCCGGCAAATCGCTCATTGAGTGTGATATCGTGCAATAATGTTCCAACTGCGATAACCTCAGCATCGTGCGGAATATCCTGTAACTGTCCGAGCCGGGTGGCAAAGAGCCAGGAACGGACAACATGATTGAACAGGTATGGTTCGCATCTCTGCCGAGCGTATTCGAGTGCACGATCAACAATCGGTGTGTCCGGAACCGTGACACCGGCAAGCGCTCTGCTATCCATCCTAGCTATCATCATACCCCCCGTGTCAGATTGGCAGTGCGCTCGGCGTCAAAGAGACCCTGCAACAGCAGAGCCAATTCTTCACAACGTCGCTGCTGCCTATGGTGGGTCGGCCGAATATCCGGCCGACCCGGGCAGTCCCTGCGGACAGTAGTCTTCAGGCCTGGATGAAGGCGAGAAGGTCGGAGTTCACCACATCCGCGTGGGTGGTACACATGCCGTGCGGGAACTTGTCATAGACCTTGAGCGTGCCGTTCTTCAGCAGCTTGATCGAAAGCAGTGCAGAATCTGCAATCGGCACGATCTGATCGTCGTCGCCGTGCATGACAAGTGTCGGAACAGCAATGGCCTTCAAGTCCTCAGTGAAGTCGGTCTCGGAGAAGGCCTTAATGCCATCGTAATGGGCCTTCGCACTGCCCGCCATGCCCTGGCGCCACCAGTTCTGGATGATCCCCTGCGATGGTGTCGCCCCCGGGCGATTATAGCCGTAGAAGGGCCCACTCGCGAAGTCGACATAAAACTGCGAGCGGTTCCCTGCGAGCTGCGCCCGCAAGCCGTCGAGCACCTGCAGCGGCAACCCGCCGGGGTTCGCCGGGGTCTTGACCATGAGCGGTGGTACGGCGCCGATCAGCACGAGCTTGGCGACGCGGCCATGCACCTGCCCCTGCCGCGCTACATAATGCGCTGCCTCTCCGCCCCCGGTCGAATGACCGACATGAACAGCGTTCCTGAGATTGAGATGCTCAACGACGGCTGCGACATCGGCTGCATAGTGATCCATGTCGTGACCATCGCTGACCTGAGTCGAACGACCGTGGCCGCGGCGGTCATGGGCGATGACACGATAGCCTCTGCTCAGGAAGAAGAGCATCTGGGCATCCCAGTCGTCGGAGCTCAACGGCCACCCATGATGGAAGACGATGGGTTGAGCGTTTTTGGGACCCCAATCCTTGTAGAAAATCTCAACATTGTCCTTGGTGGTGACTGTACCCATAATGGCCTCCTCTTGGTCTTCCGAACTGACGCGTATTGCTGCCTGAGCGGCCGCGGGCAGGCTGGCGACGAGGGCGGCCCCAAGGCCGAACCCGATCACATCCCGCCGGACCGGATAGAACAAGTGTTGCTTGACCATACGCGGCTCCCTTGACGAAGGCTCTGTGTGACAAAGCCGTGAAAACGTGAGATCCCAAAGCCTGCGGATCAGCTGCTTAGGGCATTAGTATTGGAACAGGATCGCTACTGCGCGCACTCGCCCGAAAGATTGGGCCAGAACGAGCTCCAGGCCGAACGTTCACTTGATAGGGGTCAGCAGCTCTGTCTCATTGGTATTGACGACGAATACCGCCAGCAATCGAGCAGGTTCCGTCTTGCTGGCATTGGCGCTGACGCCGTGGCGGTCCCCCGGATACTCTGAAAAATTTTCCCCGGCGCGGTATGTCTTCACTGGGCCGTCATTGACCTGGCTCAGGATGGCACCCTCCAGAACGGTCGCATAGATGAAGGCCGATGATGGATGTGTGTGGGCTTGGTCGAAACCGCCGGGGCCGTATTCAACCAAGACTCCCTTCATGCTCTTGCCGGGCACGTTCGGAAGCTCCTGCTCATATACGACCGTAACCTTGGCAGCTTCGTTAGCCGCGCGAGTGTCGTGAGCGCCGGCAGCACCCGGAGTCATAGCCAACAGAATAGCCGCACAGCTGAGTTCTCTGATCATTGGTAATGCCTTTCTGGAATAATCGTGTCGGGTCGCGAGGATGGCGGCAGCTCAGGCCGCCTTTGCTCTGGATCCGAACCACTGGAGGAAATCGATCTTTCCAAGACGGGGGGTGCCGTTGGAAACAAGGGTGCCCTCTTCGAGCTTCGCGCCGAAGTATGGGACCTCGGTCGAGGCTTCGACGATGCGGGAGTCACCCGTCGCGGTCAGATACCGCGCGATCAGGTCCCGCATGCGAAAGCGCTCCGGACCGGCGATTTCGAGGATGCCGTTGCGTGGTGGTTGGAGCGCCACTTCCGCCATGACCTCGGCAACATCGTCGGAGGCAATCGGCTGAATCAAGGCCGCGGGAACAACAACCTTCTCATCAGCTTTGGAAGAGTTTGCGATTGCTCCCAGGAACTCGAAGAACTGCGTTGCATGCACGATTGTGTAGGCGAGACCGGAGTTCCTGATTAACTCCTCCTGGACCATTTTCGCCCGGAAATATCCGCTCGCCTGCAGCCGCTCCGTGCCGACGACGGACAGGGCAATATAGTGCTTGGCTCCGCTCGCTTTCGCGGCCGCAATGAGGTTGACTGTAGAGCGCCTGAAAAAGTCGAGGACAGCAGCGTCCTCGAACGAGGGAGAATTCGACAAATCGACAACGACCTGTGCGCCCTTGACCGCTTCCGTGACCCCCTCCCCTGTTACGGAATTGACGCCACCTTGCGGCGATGCGGCCACTACATCGTGTCCTGAGTCGCGCAGGCGCGCGACCGTCTTCGAACCGATAAGGCCGGTTCCGCCATTGATAACAATCTTCATCGTGAATCTCCGTTTTGCAGAGCGTTTGCGGTCGCGTTCGAGACCCGATAGATCTTGGGGTGGCGTCTTGAGCGTCAGATTAAGCCGGCCTTGTCCAGGCCGTAGATCTTGTCGGCCGATCCAGGAACCGAGCGGAACGCGATGCCGGCCCGGTTCCAGGCATTGATGGCCATGACAGCGAAGGTCAGGTCTACGAGTTCCTTGTCGGAGAACTGACCGCGAGCGCGCTCGTAGAGTTCGTTCGATACCCCGCCCCCCGGTAGCTTCGTGAGCGCTTCCGCCCAGGCCAGGGCTGCGCGCTCGCGCGGTTCGAACAGGGGCGATTCATGCCAGGTCGCAACATGGTAGAGGCGCAGTTCACGCTCTCCATGGAGCTTTGCCTGCTTCACATGCATGTCGAGACAAAAGCTGCAGCCGTTGAGCTGCGACGTGCGGATCTCCACCAGATCGATGACTGTTTCATCGATACTGCTCTTTCGGATAGCCGTAGAGAGATCCGACAGCTTCCTGAAAAGTTCGGACGAGATGGCCGCATAATTCAGCCGTGGAGCCGAAGTCTTTGCCAGAGCGGCCGTGGCGTATTCTGAGGTCGATGTGTCCATGCGCTGTCTCCCTGATGCGAGTGCATTGCCCGTGAAGCATGTCTCTGAAGGGGAGTTCGCGCTATTATGCCGGCGGCCTGGGCTTCCTCTCGATAAGTGTACGTTACCTAGACCGAAGTTTAGGGGCGGCTACGACGTAATTGGGAGACACGGCCGACGATCGGGTGAGCAGCCTTTGTTGAACCTGCACCCAGAGACTATAGTTGCTTCCCCTGCCGGGATCATCCCTCGTCTTTGCTCGTCTGCATTCATTGACGGTGAAGCGGAGGTACTTAGAGCGTCTAACAAAACCGAGGTGAGGGCGTTGGTTTGGCATGGCCAAACCTCTTGTTTCCCATGCTCTGTGGGCGGTGATTGAGCCGCTCCTTTCCCGTGAACCGGTCAAGCCCAAAGGAGGACGGCCGCGGGTCGATGACCGAGCCGCCTTGGCCGGAATCCTCTTTGTCCTGCGCTCGGGCATTCCCTGGAAGATGTTGCCCTTTGAGATCGGCCGCTCGGGTATGACGTGCTGGCGGCGGTTGCGGGATTGGCAGGCAGCCGGTGTGTGGACGCGCCTGCATCGCATCCTGCTCGAGCGCCTGGCCGATGCCGACAAACTCAACTGGAACCGGGCTGCGCTCGACGCCTCATCCATTGCGGCGAAAAAGGGGGCGCTGCCACCGGCCCGAACCCGACGGATCTCGGCAAACCGGGCACGAAGCGCCATGTTGTGGTCGACCGGACGGGCACACCGCTCGGTCTGAGCCTGAGCGGGACCAACCGGCATGACAGCCTCATGCTCGCACCCACACTCGATGCCGTGCCGCCGGTGCGGCATGGACCGGGTCGCCCGCGACGCCGCCCTGACAAACTGCACGCCGACAAAGCTTATGACCAACGCCGCTGCTGCGCGGAATGCCGGCGGCGCTCCATCGTGCCCAGGATTGCCCGCCGCGGCGTGGATGCCAGCAAGGGCCCGGGACGCTATCGCTGGGTGGTCGAGCGCACACTGGCGTGGCTCAACCGCTTCCGCCGTCTCACCATTTGCCATGAACGACGCGAGGACATCCATCTGGCTTTCACCACGCTTGGAGGCGCCGTCATCTGCTTCAACCAATGCAAACAGTTTTGTTAGACGCTCTTAATCGAGAATTTCTCTTGGCTGTCGCTCTTCCCGGACATCCTCAGGCAGGATCTGCCAAACCCGGATGAGTTCGCCGAGTGAGGCTGCCTGCATCTTGCGCATGACGTTACCTCGGTGAAGTTTGACTGTGATCTCCTTGATGCCGAGATCGTAAGCAATCTGCTTGTTGAGACGCCCTCGCGCCACTTCACGCATGACCTGCCGCTCACGCGAGGTCAGGGTGACGAACCGCTCGTAACACTCCTTGGCGCGACGCGCATCAGCCATCTGGGTAACATCTCTTTCAATGGCGACAGCGACAGCGTCCAGAAGCGTCTGGTCGCGAAACGGCTTTGTGAGAAAATCGACCGCTCCGGCCTTCATCGCTTGAACCGTCATGGGGATGTCCCCATGCCCAGTCAAAAAGATAATCGGCTTGGGGCTCCCATTGCGAATGAGATAATGCTGCAGGTCGAGGCCGCTTGCGCCTGGCATGCGCACGTCGAGGATCAGACACCCGGGATTGTCCAGGACGCGTGTCGCGAGCAGATCATGCGCCGACGCGAAGCTGACCGACTGGAAGCCTGCCGATTGGATCAATTCAGACAGTGCCTCCCGGACGGACGCATCGTCGTCGACGATGATGACGAGGGGCTGCCCGGCATCCCTTGCCATTGGCAGTGACAATGACGCCGGTCCCTGTCGACTCGGCTGATCAACTCTCATGATCATCCTCCGTTTCTCTCATGTGGCAGGGCATCGCCGATCGCCGCCAGGAGGGCCTGAGAGTCGAAGGGCTTGCGGAAGAATCCGCTGATGCCCTGGGCTCGGCCCTGGTCGGCAATCTCGTGACGTCCCGTGATCAGGAAAACCGGCAGATCCGGTCGCACATTTCTCACCAGGTCACGCAATTCGAGGCCGTTCATGCCCGACATCCCAATATCCGTGATGAGCACGTCGAGACCTGCCAGTCCGTTGATGAGCAGCAACCTTGCCGAGGAGAAGCTGCAGGCCGTGTAGCCCGCCGATTCCAGGAGGTCCTCCAACGACTCCAGGATCCTCGGATCATCGTCGACGACAGCAACGACCGGCCTTTGCTTGCTCACACTCCAGCCCCTCCTGTCCTGCGCGAGTGAGTGATCGGAATGCCTAGCCGCTCCGCGATCCGCACGAGATCCGCAAGCGATTGCGCCGCCATTTTCTGCATCACGTTCCTTCGATGAATCTGCAGCGTGACCTCGCTGATGCCCAGTTCAGCCGCCGCCTGCTTGTTGAGGAGACCGCTCACCACGAGCGGCAGTACTTCCCGTTCGCGTGGCGTCAGGTTGATGTAGCGTTGCTTCAATGAATTGAGGTCAGCGCGCTCCGATCGAACCTCCCGATCTTCGGCAAGGGCGGCCTCGATAGCCGCCATGAGATCCGCATCGCTGAAAGGTTTGGTCAGGAAATCCACGGCGCCGCGCTTGATCGCTCGTACGGACGATGGAATGTCGCCGTGCCCCGTGATGAAGACGACCGCCGGATGATCGCCCTCGGCGATCTGGCGCTGCAGCTCGAGACCGTTGATATCCGGCAGTTCGACATCGAGGATGAGGCAGGCCGGAACATCCGGCTTGTCCGCGCGGACATACTCGCCGGCCGAGCCGAACGCGACAGCACGCATGCCATGCGAGGCCAGAAGCTCCCCGAGCGCCTCGCGGACCCTTTCATCGTCGTCGACGATGAAGATGATATGCTCTTCTGTATTCATGGCGGCGCTTATACTCCAGCCGATGATGCGAAGACGAACGGCGATTCCCGAAGGTCATTCCTCTCCGACCACAATCGTCCACTGTGAGATCGGATATCTGACCACATGGACATCCGCTTGATCTCATCTTGGCCGCTGAACTCGTGTTCCATGGTATTCTCGACCCACTCCAAGGGCATCCTATGGAAATCCATGCCTTGTCCAGAGGCATGCAGACCTCACACGTCCGGTTTCGGGTCCACGGGCAATGTGAAGATGAGCCTTGCCCCCTGCGGATTGTTCGCCTGTGACCACAATCGCCCTCCATGCGACTCGACGATCGACCGGCAAATCGCTAGCCCCATCCCCATGCCGTTCTCCTTGGTCGAGAAGAACGGCTCGAAGATCTTCTCAGGGAACTCAATACCTTGGCCTCGATCGCTGACCTCAATCTGGACGGCATCGCCCATCTGGCGAACGCGAATGCCGAGGACTTTGTCGCTTTGAACAGCGTCCATGGCATCCATGCCATTCCGGATAAGATTGACGAGAACTTGCTGGAGTTGGATCCGGTCGATGGCAACGAGCGGAAGATGGCTGTCGACCGCAACGTCCAGGCGAACGCGGCGGCGCGCGGCCTCCTCCGCCATGAGGCTCTGCGCTTCAGCCATGACGCTGGAAAGTGCCGTTCTGGTCCTTGTCCCCATGGATTGCTTGAACAGAGCCCGGATGCGGCTCACGACGTCGGCGGCGGAATTTGCGTCACGCACGATGCGCTCGACCGTTTTTTGTGCACGCTCCAGATTCGGAGGTTTCGCCATGAGCCAGCGCTGGCAAGCATTGGAATTGGCGACGATCGCGGCCAATGGCTGGTTCACCTCATGGGCGATGGACGCCGAAAGCTCCGCAAGACTTGCTTCCTGGCTTGCACGCGCCAACCTCTCTCGCGCCAGGCGCAGTTCTTCCTGGGCGCGCACCTCACCATCGATGTCGAGGCAAGCGACATTCCACTGCACGATCTCCCCCTCGGCATTGCGCATGGGAGCAGCGCGCGTGTCGACCCAGCGGTACTCTCCGTCGAAACGCCGCAACCGGTGCTTGCGCGCATAGGGTTCTCCGGTCGCCAACGAATGGGCATAGTCTTCTTTAACGCCGGCCAGATCGTCAGGATGAACGCCAGCGTCCAGGGTGCCGTCCAAGCGACCCTTCCCAGTCCCATCCAATGCGTCAAGTTCATAACCGAGGAAATCGCGGAGTTGTTTGCTGCGATATAACGGCTCTCCGTCTGGCCCGGCACAATCGATCATGATCGGCAGCGTCTCGACCAACTGCCAGAGCGAGCGCTCCCTCTCGCGCAAGGCTTCCTGCGCGGTCTCGAAATCATGGATGTCAACATTCGCCCCGTACCAACGGATGATGCGGCCGTTCTCATCGCGCAGGGGATCCGCGCGGCCTTCCTGCCACCGGTAGGAGCCATCCCACCGAAGATTGCGGAACTTCAGCTCGAACGACTCACCCGTGCGGAAGGAATGCGACAGGGCTTGCTGCAGGGCAGCCCTGTCGTCCGGATGAACAATGGTGCTGATCGCGCTGGGCAGCCCGCCTTGAGCGTCGAAATCCTCTAGCCCTAGCCCGATGTAATCCATCATAGCCTTGTTGATGTAGGCCGGCTCGCCAACGGGCGTGACACACCAGATCTGAACCGGCACGGTATCGATCAGCTGCTGCAGCTGCCGTTCGCTCTGTCTCAGCGCCTCCTCTACCCGCAGCTGATCGTCGATGTCGTGCGTGAGTCCGTACCACTGGATAATGCGCCCGCTCTCGTCTCGCAGCGGCTCGGCGCTACCTTCCACCCAGCGATAGACGCCGTCGACGCGCCGCAGACGGTACCGCCTTGAGAAACGTTCGCCGGTGGCGAAGGAATGATTGAACGCTTCCTTGAGGCCGGCCGCATCATCGGGATGGACGGCAGCTGCTATTAAGGCTTCCAACCTGCTCGTGTCCGGCCTGTCCGCTCCGGCGATGTCCAAGCCTAGGAAGTCGATGAGACGCTGGTTGAAGAAGCCCGGCGTCCCGTCCGGGCTCAACCGCCAGAGGTAGCTCGGGACCATGTTGACAAGCTGGGACAACTCCCGCTCCCGGTCGCGCAAGGCTTCCTGCGCGCGCATCTCGTCATCGATATCAATGGAAATCGCATACCATTGCACGATGGTCCCGTGCTGATCCCGCAGCGGCTCGGCGCGGCCGTCGACCCAACGATACACGCCGTCGGCTCGACGCATACGGTACTTCATGGCATAGGGCTTGCCCGTGGTGACAGAGTGGCGCACAGCGGCCAGCAGGCCCTCTGCATCGTCAGGATGGACCAGAGAGTTTATGTTTGTCACCAGCCGGCTCGCGCCCGGTTGTTCCAGGTCGCCCAAGTCCAACCCGAAGAAGTCGATCAACCGCTTGTTAAAGAAGGTCGGCTCACCGTCCGGAGACAACCGTCGGATATGGACAGGGACCATGTCCACAAGCTGCGAGAGCTCGCGCTCGCGGTTGTGCAGCGCCTCCTGGGCGGTGACCCGGTCATCGATGTCGACGCAAACGCCGTACCATTGGACGATGGAACCGGTCTCGTCCCGCAGCGGCTCCCCGCGCCCTTCGACCCATCGATACGAACCGTCGGCGCGGCGCTGCCGAAAGGCCATGGCAAACGTTTCGCCTGTCTCGACCGACCGGGCGAGCGAGTGCTCGACACGATTCCTGTCGTCCGGGTGGACATCAGCCAGGGACCGCGATCCGTCCGACGCGGTCAGGTCCGCGAGGGTGACGCCGAGCGTGTCTATGAAACGCTTGTTGATGTAGGACGGCTTTCCCTCGCGGGTCATGCACCAGATATGCGCGGGCACAACATCGATCATCTGTTGCAGCCGGTGCTCGCTTCTCCGCACGGCCTCCTCGGCATGCACCTGATCGTCAATGTCGTGGCAGAGACCATACCACTGGACGATGCGCCCCTCCTCGTCTCGCAAGGGTTCCGCGCGGCTCGACATCCAGCGAAAGACACCATCGGCACGGCGCAGCCGGTATCGCAAGACGAAGCTATCTCCGGTCGCCAAGGAGCGCATCAGTGTGTCTCGAAACGTTGCTGCATCGTCCGGGTGGACAGTTTCTATAAGAGCGTCCAGCCGGCTCATTCCCAGCCTGTCCGTATCAGTCACATCGAGCCCGAGATAATCCACCATGCGTTTGTTGAAGAAGGTCGGCTCACCTCCGGGCGTCAGGCGCCAGACATGGCTCGGAACCATGGTGACCAGCTGGGAGAGCTCTCGCTCCCGATCGTGCAACGCTGCCTCGGCCCGCTTTTGATCCTCGATATCCAGCGTTGTTCCATACCATTGGGCGATACGCCCCTGACCATCGCGCGAAGGGCGTCCCGAGTTTCGAAACCATCGATAGACGCCATCGGACCGCCTCAGGCGGTGCTCCGTGTCGTAATGTTCGCCGGTTTTGAGACAATGCCGCCATCGGGCTGCAACACGATCGTAGTCGTCCGGATGCACGACCCGGCGCCAGCCAAACTCGTCCTCGCCTTCGGACATGTTAAGGTCTTCGGGCACTTGGCCGAGAAACGTCAGTGTGCTCGGGCTGACATAGGTGAAATGCCCGGACGGGTCCGCCGACCACGCGAAGCCGGGCATGCTTTCAAGAATCTGCAGCGCACGCGTCTCATCAGAGACGGGTTCGCGAGGTAGGTCAGGCGCTGCCGTCATTGGCTTCTCCCACAAACAAGCAAAGCCTGGGGACTGTCAGCGCCTGTATAGCACCGGTTCTCATGAATGCAGTTAGCGAACTCACGATCCGATCTTAGTCGGACTGGGAGCTAATCGCACCTCATGGAAATCCATGAGCCAGGATAGCGTGAGTGTATCAGACTGCTTACAGTTGTTACGAAATAACGATCTATAAATCTGATGTAGAGAATGCTCGCTTCATATCAAGGAATAGCTTGGCCCCGCACGGTCGTGGCATCTGCCACGAACAGCGCTCCTACCCGGTGGTTACGACACCTTACGGTTGATCGTCTCTCCTACAGAATCGTCCAGTGGCAACGAAGGACGGCCGTTGACTAGCCGCCTCGCGAGCACAGGTTCGGTGATGGCTAAGGGCAGTGGCAATGGCCGCTCCAGCAGACCGATCACCGGCAGCGCAACGAAGTACCCGAAGTAGAGTGCCGTGAAGATCCGCGCGGCGATCACGTATCCCCCCTCGGCCGGCATGCTGCCGAGATAGCCCAGGCCTATGAAGGTGGCAGCAAACATCCAAAGCAACGGCCGCGCGACTGGACGATAGCGCATCGAGCGCACCTTCGAGGTGTCGAGCCAGGGCAGGAACGCCACAAGGAGGATCGCCATGCCCATAGCAATGACGCCGCCGAGCTTGTCAGGGATGGCGCGCAGGATCGCGTAGAACGGCAGGAAGTACCATTCCGGGACGATATGCGCGGGCGTCACGGCCGGGTTCGCCGGGATGTAGTTGTCCGCATGGCCGAGATAGTTCGGCATGTAGAACACCCAGTAGCTGAAAAAGGCCATGAAGGAGACAATGGCGAAGGTGTCCTTGATCGTCGCATAGGGGGTGAAGGGCACCGTATCCTTCTTGAAATCGGTAATCTCGATGCCTGTCGGGTTGTTCTGCCCGACATGGTGCAGCGCCCAGATGTGCAATGTGACGGTGCCGACCAGCATGAAGGGCAGCAAGTAGTGCTGGGAGAAGAAGCGGTTTAGGGTCGG
This sequence comes from Microvirga lotononidis, assembly GCF_034627025.1. Lineage (NCBI taxonomy): Bacteria > Pseudomonadati > Pseudomonadota > Alphaproteobacteria > Hyphomicrobiales > Methylobacteriaceae > Microvirga > Microvirga lotononidis. The sequence continues at coordinate 758,660 of NZ_CP141050.1, forward strand.
GTTGCCCACCGAATAGCCGCCCCAGAGGTAGCTCACGATCGTGTCGCCGACGACCGGGATCGCCGAGAAGAGGTTCGTGATCACGGTGGCGCCCCAGAAGCTCATCTGGCCCCAGGGAAGCACATAGCCCAGGAACGCAGCGGCCATCATGATCAAGAGGTTCGTGATGCCCAGAACCCAGATGATCTCTCGGGGTGCTTTGTAGGATCCATAGTACAGGCCGCGGAAAATATGGATGTACACGGCCATGAAGAACATCGACGCGCCATTGGCGTGCAGATAGCGGATCAGCCAGCCATAATTGACGTCGCGCATGATGCGTTCGACCGAATCGAACGCCAGGGCGGCATGCGGCACATAGTGCATTGCAAGAAAGACGCCGGTCATGATCTGCGAGGCCAGCATCAACGTGAGAATTCCTCCGAACGTCCAGAAGTAGTTTAGATTTCGTGGGACCGGATAGGACACGGCCGTATCGTGGGCGAAGCGGATGACGGGCAGCCTCCCATCGATCCAGCGCTCGAACCGGCCCCCAGGTCTGTAGGTGCTAAAATCCCTCATGTCATGATCCGATCGTGCTATGCTGAAGGCGACTGATGGCCATGCCTGCCGTTGAAAGGCCGTCAGGGCGTTGTGGCGGCGACCGTTCCGCGCGGCCGACGCTCGTTTTGGATATTCAGAAGGCGGGGGCCAGTTCCTGGGCAATGTACAGCCTGATCCAGTCCTCGAACCGCGTCGGCGCAAACCGCGGATGGTCGCCCGGGACCAGGGTATCGTCCCGCAGAACGGCTCCGAAGTACAAAGCCTTCTCGTCTGCGATCACCGTCCGAGGATCCTCGTTCGCCGTGAGAATTTGCTCCGCGAGTTCGTTGAGGCGGAACCTGTCAGGGCCGACAATTTCGAGTTCGCAGTTCTGCGGGCGGCTCAGCGCTATATCCCGCAAGGCCATCACCACATCGTCGGCCGCAATGGGTTGGATCGAAGCCGGGGAGAGACGAAGCACATCCCCATCGGCCGCATCCTCAACAATCCCGGTGATGTACTCGAAGAACGGGGTCGCTCTCAGGATCGTATAGGGGACATGTGACCCGCGGATCAGATTCTCCTGCGCCATCTTCGCCCTGAAATAGCCGCTCTCGGGCAAGCGATCCGTCCCGACAACGGACAGCGCGATATGATGCTTGATACCCGCAGCTTCCTCGGCGGCCAAGAGATGCTTCCCTGACATATTGAAGAACCGAAGTGCGACATCATCCTGCGGCGACGGCGAGTTCGAGACATCCACCACGACCTGGGCATCGTTCAGCGCGTCGGACAGCCCTTCGCCGGTGATTGTGTCGACCCCCGCCGATGGCGAGGCAACAACCACATCCAGGCTGCGGTCTCGCAGCATCGTCACGAGCCTCGACCCGATAAAGCCGGTTCCACCAACCACAACAACCTTCATTGGATCCACTCCTGTGCTGAATAGGGCGAGGTTTCGGCCTTCTGACGCTCACGCCGCTTTGACCGATTTGGCTCCCCGGTAGAAGCGGCCGCAGGCTTGATCGGAGAGGCGGTCAGATTGCGGACCGCCACGGCAATCCTCGCCGGTTTCAGCGGCAGGCCATTCCAGCTGAGCAATGCTGATGTTCTACGCGCCGGCAGCCTTGCTGGCGACACGACTCGAGGTTCAGTTGCGGCTATACCAAGGTTTAGGTCCGCAATCCCTATAGTCCTGACAGGCGGGCAGATGAGAAGTCTGGGCGCGTCCTGTAGGCTCAAATCGCTCGCTCTGTGCAGCAGAGCATAGTCGGCCTGATCCTCACGATTAGACTCACTCGGCCCGCAGACAATTAGCCCGATTCAGGTTCTAGACCTCGGTATAGCTGATGCGAGCAGGCATGGCGGTGATAATGCGCCGGCCGGGCAAGCCGCATCCGTGAGCTGATCCTTCGGGCCCCGCGATTTTCGGATTTCGTAATCCACCTTTGAATTCGAGTGAACCGATGTCCTTTCCCGCAATGCTTGCCGATCCGGCCATGCCGCTCTTCTCCCTCGGCGTCATCGGCATCATCGTATGGCACCTGATTCCGCAGGCGCGTGCGAATGAGCGGATGCTTGTTGAGCTCGTCTTTTTCGGAGCCATGACCCTCGCTCTCATCCACGCTCATCTGGCGCCCTTGAGCTATGCCGACGGCGGCGCGCGAGACGTGAATGCCCTGCTGCTGACATCCGCGAAGATCCTGTGGTGGGTGCATCTTGCCTGGGCCATCATCGGCATCGTCCGCCTTTACCTCATTCTCAATGGCAAGCCGCGGGAGGCCCGCCTTGTCCAGGACTTGATCGTCGGCGTCGTCTATTTGGGCATGGGTCTTTCCGTCCTCGCCTTCGTCTTTGGCGTCCCGATCGGAACCCTCGTGGCTACATCCGGGGTCGTGGCGATCATTCTCGGCCTCGCACTCCAGAATACGCTGAGCGACGTGTTCTCCGGCATCGCCCTGACCCTTGGACGCCCCTATGCGCTCGGGGATTGGATCGACCTCAGTGATGGCACGGAAGGACGTGTCGTCGAAAGCACGTGGCGGTCGACCCATATTCTAACTGCCGAAAGCAACATCGCCGTTCTGCCCAACAGCGTTCTGGCGAAGCTCGTGCTCAAAAACGTAAACCGGCCGTCCGAAACGCACAGAATGAGCGTCATCGTCAGGATCGCGCCGACACGCATGCCGTCTGTCGTGTGCGACGTGATGAAGGTAGTTCTCTCGAACTCCAGAACAGCCCTCAAGGAGCCCGCTCCTCTCGTGTCCCTCAAGACATTGGACGCTGTCGCACTCGAGGTTGAACTGCAATTCTGGGTATCAAGCATTTCTCAACGCATGGCGGCAAAGAACGAGATCCTCGATCTCGTCTACCGCCATTGTAAATCGTACGGCCTGCTCCTTGCGACGCCATCCGATGCTCTCGTGGCAATACGTGATCTCCCAACCGAGGAGAGCGCCGAGCCGCCGCCTGTAACACCTCTCCAGCTCATCAAGGCCGTCCCGATCTTCCAATCTCTTGATCTCGATGAAAAGAAGGCTCTAGCAGAGGCTGTGATCGTCCGTGAGTTCAGTTCTGGAGAGGTGATCGGTCGGCGAGATAAGCCGGCCACAAACCTGGCGATTGTGCGCTCCGGCGTCATTTCAGCCCGCATGGATCACGAGGAAATCGCCCGCCTTGCACCTGGCGACTATTACGGGGGAGCCGGTTTGTTCGTGGATACCGAGGAGGCTTGCACCTTGGAGGCGCTGGAGAACGTCGTCGTTTATGAAATCAAACAGCAAGCATTGGCTGCGTTGCTTGCAGAGCGACCCGCTCTGACGCGAACCTTGACGAGCGCGCTGTCCCTGCGGGGGCAGCAATCTCCTAAGAGTGAATCTCAGACGACGTCGGACGCCCGCGGGGGGCGGGTTCTACTTAGCGCGATCCAATCAATCTTTCGTGGCTAAACCATCGGACGCAAAGTGGCGCTGACGTCCGAAGGTCTCAACTGATAGTTCCATTCATCGTTACGATGAACCCAAGTCCTGCTTCTACGGTCGATGCTTTAGGAACTCGTCGCTGCGATGCTGACGGCCGCTTAATTGACAGGTGCTACTCCGGCAGACCTGATCTCCGCAACCCTTCGGTCAGAGCGTCGAGATCCGCCGGCCGGCGGAGCTGCAGCCAGTCACTGATATTCGAGATTCGCAGGGAGGGATTCAGTTGCCGCAACTCGCGAAGGGTGCGCGCTGCCTCACGCGTCCGACCGGCAAGTGCATCACTGGCGGCAAGAACTCCGGCTGCGAGTGCGAAGGTCGGCAACTCTCTGAGCGCTTTGCTGGCCCATAATGACGCGTGATCATAGTTTCCGGCCAGCATATGGGCCAGTGCCGTTCCGGTCTGCATACGAGGCATCTCAGGGTCCAGGGGGCTCAGTCGCATTCCCTTCGCGAAGCGCTCGATGGCATCGTCTGGCTCTCCTCGGGCGATCCTCTGGAACCCGCTGAGATACCACGCCGCCAAGAGGTTGGGATTGAGCACCAGCGCTCGGTCAAGCAAAGCTATGCAACCGTCGAGGTCGCCTCCAAAATGGCCAAGGGCGTGACCGCCGCGCGTCAGGGCGATTGGGTCATGCCTGCCAAGTTCAATGGCCCGGTGGGCCAATCTGGCGCCCTCGGCGGCATCCTGCGCGGGATCGGCCAACCAGCCGTTGACCTTGCGCCAAACGTGGCACCACGCTGCCATGCCGTAACCGGCTGCGTAGTCTGGGTCGAGCTCGATCACCTTGTAAAACAGCGGCAGGGCCTGGTTGACGGCCTCCCTGGTTCCCTGGTGGAATCTCGCCATGCCGCGCAGATAGTAATCATAGGCGTCGAGGCAGTCATTCGCCTTGCGGTGGGCTCGCTCGATCTCAGCTCGTTCCAGTTGAGGAACGATTGCGCCGACAACACTGGCCACTACTTCGTCTTGCACTTGGAAGATGTCAGTAAGCGAGGCTTCAAAGCGTTCAGCCCAAACGGTGATCCCAGTGGCCGCCTCAATCAGTTGACCTGTGATACGCACACGATCCTCGGCCCTGCGTAGGCTGCCCTCAAGCAGATACCGGACCCCCAGGTCGCGGCCGACCTGAGTCACGTCGACCGTACGGCCCTTGTATGTGAAGCTCGAGTTGCGGGCGGTGACGAAGAGCCAGCCAAGGCGCGACAACGCTGCGATTATATCCTCCACCACCCCGTCGGCAAAGTACTCCTGCGTGGGGTCCGCGCTCAGGTTCAGGAACGGCATGACGGCGATGGACGGCCGTCTGTCAACCCTCGGTACGGATGATGGCAACGGAGTCGCTGCGGTGAAATCCTGGCCGGGCAGACCAGTTTGGTTTGGACGGTCGATCACCCGGACATCGGCAACAAACCGGAACCCCTTTCGGGCGACAGTACGTACCAGGCGCTGTTCCGACCCGCTGTCGCCAATAGCGTTGCGCACAGCGTTGACGTGGCTCGTCATCGTCGACTCAGAGACGATCCGCCCACCCCAGATCACGTGCAGCAATTCCTGTTTGCTGACGACGCGCGCGCTGTGCTGAACTAGATAGAGCAGCAGATCGAACGCCCTTGGCCCCAGCGCGATCGTATCAGGTCCTCTGGTGAGCTCGCGCCGATCCGGATCGAGCCTGTAGCTGCCGAAAGTAAATTGCACCAGGTTGCTCCTGATGAGACTGATCCGGTTGCTCGGTTTATTGGCCCTTGCAGTCCGGAAAACTCTGTTAATGCGGCCTCTGAGGAGACCATGATCTCCGGTGATTGCTGGCGGGTTCTGTCGATGTCGGTTTCAAAGGAGCAGTCATCCTTACGATCCAACGGCGGCATGACGGAAACTCGTCAATCCGGTTTTGCCGTGGAAGGCAGCTCATTCACTCTTCTTGCTATGCAAGGGGGCTGACCCGGTGTCAATGCGAAGTGGGTCTGGAGACGACGGACAGCGTCGCCGATCTGGTAACCGTAAAGCTTTGCTCTGCCAGATACATAGAGCCGTCCCTCATCGGTTCGAAGGAGTTTGCGTGTCTGCTGAGGGTCGACAGCGGAGTGCATGCTGAACTACGATGGGAAGGCAGGACGGACGTCGGCTTCATCATCGTCAAAACGGGGCTTTGGCTCGAACGGGAACCCTTCCGACGTCCCTTGGATGATCGGCCAAGGACGATTGTCCGTCACAAAGCCGCCTTTGAATGGATTCACCGACAGCCCCACACGGACGTCCGCACCCTGCCTCACACCTAGAATTTGAAGGAATACTCTTGGCATGAAGATGTAGGTACACACCATGGACATCGCTTTGATCGCCCCGATCACAGTGATACCAGAATCATCGTCCAAGATCTCGCCTGGAACCGAGATCATCCATCGGAACGCCCCGTCACCCGGCTTGGCGCCCGCGACATGAATGTTGAATGGCCTGCCGCCAGCCACACCTCGAAGGGAGATGAGGCGGGAGCTGTCCGGCGCTAAAGTTGCGGTACCTCCCTCCGCTTCGATAAAGCCAGCCAGAATGAGTGACGCTGCACGAGCCTGCATGATATGCCTCAGACGGTTCTGACGCTTCAGCGCTTAAGGTTGATGAGGACGTCTAGGAGTTCCGACCCGGTCTGGAAGACCTTCGAGTTCGCCGTGTAGGCGCTCTGGGACTGAATCATCTCCGCGAGCTCGGTGCCGAGGTCGACGTTCGATGCTTCGAGAGTTCCCGAGTTCACGCTTCCATAGCCGGCACTTCCCGCCGTGCCGAATTTAACGCCCCCTGATTGCTGCGTTTCCCGGTAGACGTTGCCTGGCTCGGTGCTCAGCCGGTCAGGGCTCTGAAAGCTGGCGAGCTGAATCTGGTACGACGGATTGCGCGTTCCATCCGCGTAAACCTCATACAGGGTTCCATCCGTTGAAATTTCGAAGCCTTCCAGCGAGCTCGCAGCGTTTCCGTCCGCTTCGGCCTTGTAGACCGTATAAGGAGCATCGACCTGCTGCATGCCCGTCAGATCGAGGGTGAATGGAAAGGTCGCTCCGGTTTCCGTCGCATGGGGGATGTCGAATGACAGCGATCCGCCGGAACCTTTCCCGGTCATCGGATCGAAGGCGAGCGTGCTCGTTCCGCGAAGGCTGGCCGGGCGGGATTCGCTGCCGCGATCGTAGACGGCCACCTGCCACTCGTTGGCGCCCGTCTTGGCAAGGTAGACATCGAGAGTGACCTTCGTTCCCAAGGGATCATAGGTCACGATGCTTGTCTTGATATCGTAGGTCCCTTCTGCAGGGAGGGTGCCAGCTGGGGGTGTCCATGGCGAGCGGACGCTCGTGCTGGCCGGCAGGTTCGCCTTGAATACACCGCTTCTGGAGACATTCGGTTTCAGCTCTCCCGATGGCAATTCGATCGGCACGAGAGCCCCCGCCCCGCTGGAGGTTCCATCCGCATTGAGTTTCTGCCCCAGCAACTCAAATCCGGCCGGGTTGATCAGACGGGTAACGGCCTGCTTCGTGCCGTCCTCTGTCTCAACGAGCCGAACAATGGGCACAAAAGAGCCTGCGCGTGTGTAGGCCACGGCTCCTCCTGCATCCACCACAGGGAAAAATCCATTCCCGTCAATCATAAGATCGAAGGCCGAGGTCGTATACTGCTTGGCCCCTTGTTGGCTGATGCTGTATCTGACGCTGCTCGTGACGGAGCCAGAATCATAGGAGCCATGGCCGCTCGTAGCCACAAACGTAGCAAATTCGGTTGAGGCGCGCTTGTAGCCCGTGGTGTTTTGGTTGGCGATATTATCGGAGATGGTCGACAGCCTGGAGGACTGAGCGTTCATGCCTGAAAGGCTTGTCCGCATTGCACCGTATATTCCCATGCTTGCCCCCATCTCTAATGATGCGTTTCATGCCGTCGCGTCGATTGGCAGACGCGGCACCTTATGTTTCGGACACAGGATGGCGATGGGCCGGCGGAAAGTCCTTGCGGCGACCTTGGAAATTTCATGAGTTTATCTTGGAAATTTGTCCAAGACGGCATTTGCCAGTTCTGGGGAACCGATCCGGAGAATCCGTCGAAGCTGTCCGAGGCGCGCACGAGTCACCTGTGCCGGATCTGAGGTTAAAGGATGGCTATTCTGCCGCAGGCCGTTTGGAGCTGGTGCGCTCAATCACGTGTCGTGCTGCGGCCGGGCCGGTCGCCTCCCGCTCCGATACCAGAACCGTCGGCGTGGCGAAACGGATGCCACTCTCGTCGAAAGCCTGCTTGATCCGGGCAAGAGCCCTGCGCCTGATCGTGAACTGCTCGCCCGGTCTGGTCGTCATCTTGCAGCGGATCTCGATGGCATAGTCCCCGAACTGCTCAACTCCCTGCATCTTCAGCGGATCGATGATGTGTTGAGAGAATTCAGATTCCTCCGCTAGCTCTTGGCCAATCGTTTTGATGAGCTTGCGTACCCTCTCCAGGTCGGTGTCGTAGGTGACGTTGATCTGAAACTTGTCAATGACCCAGTCGCGGCTCATGTTCTGTACTGCCCCGAGCTGTCCGAACGGAACTGTGTAGACCGGCCCGCGATGATGCCGTAGTTTCACCGAGCGCAGGGAAAAGGCCTCGACCGTCCCCTTGTAGGAGCCGCTTTGGATATACTCGCCGATCCGAAATGCATCATCCAGCAGATAGAAGATCCCGCTGATGACGTCCTTGACCATTGTCTGGGCGCCAAACCCGACAGCCACGCCAAACACGCCGGCGCCTGCAATCAGCGGCCCAATCTCAAACCCGAGCGCCGACAAGGCAGTGAGCGCCGCCAATGTGGTGATGACCACAAATAGTATGTTGCGGAAGATTGGCAGCAAAGTGCGAAGCCGTGCCTGATGAATGGCATCCTTCGTGTTGGGGGATGCCGCTGCACCCGCTTCCGCCAGTCTAGCATCCACCGCGGCCTTGCTCACATGCCAGAGAAAGTCGGCCAGCAGCAGGACCATGATGCTCGTCAGAGCTCCACGGACCATTCTCGTCGCGAGGGTGTCACGCGCGGTGATGGCGACGAGGTCAATGCCCCAGACATCCGCCAGGAACAATGCCGCAGTCAGCATGAGAACCATCCGCAATCCCCGCTTGATGGCGACCTCCAGAACACCCCGCTTCGGAACTTCATCCTCGGCCGTGGGGCGCAGAAGGTGCGCGACCGCCAATTGCCCAACCGCGATGGCTTTGGGCAGCAGCATCGCGACCACGATCAGCCAGAACAGGTGGTCGAGGCCTGCGACCCACAACAACCAGAGCAGGACACCATAAGCCGTGAGGAGGATGCTGAGGCAGGCAGGGCCCCAGCTGGTATGCGGAGGCGCCACTTTGGGGCACGGTCGACGCCAGATCGCCTCCAGCGCGATCCCGAGCAGTCCCATGCCGAGGAAATAGCCAGCCGCCTCGTGCAGATCCGGGCTGAAGCCGAACACAATCAAGAGATCCAGAGTGGCGCGCCCGAACGCCCAGTATCCTATGAACAGTCCCAACCGACGCTGCCAGAAGCGGGCGTGCTCGGCTGGCATCGGTACGACCCGGAACCGCGCTAAATCATCCAGCTCCACAGTGCCGTTCGGCACCAGCACCACACGGCCGAGAACGAGCGTCAGACGAAAGAGCACCGCGGCCGCCAGATACGCGATCACGACCTGCCGCAGGAGCGGCGGCCATTCGAACAAGAGGAATGCCCCGACACTGCCGAGTCCGAATATCGCCACAACCAATGATCCGAAGCCAAGGCGCATGGCGATCATGCGCAAGCGGTCCGCGACGGTGGTCATGGGATGGTGTCGGATCCAGCGGCGGCTTCGCTTTGTGGCGCGCCAGAACAGGCACTCGGAGCCATAGCCCAGAGCAGCGAACCCACCGATGAGCGCCACCACAGTGGAGAGCCCGCGGTTTCGGAGCTCCTGCAACAGACGATTGGACGCTCGGCGCAACTCGAACAGAAAATGTGGGATGGCCAGTACGACCTTTGCAAAATGCTCGTGGATCCCAGACAACCGCGACGCCATCTGGATGCGGTCGGCTATAGGTTCGGAGGATGAAGGCGCCTCCTGCGCGCTCCGGGCCCGCTCCAGCCAAACGCGCACAGCCGGATCTTCGAGCAGCTTAACGAATTCTTGCACGGACGGTGGTGTCTGGGCTTCCTGGGCAGGAGCGACGGCACCAAGCGGCGCGGCAAGGAAGACCAGTGCGAGCAGGATGAGCATCGCCCATCGCCCCGGTTTCGCCGGTGCCAACATAATCACTCGCTCGACGACCATGGTCACCTACCCCCAATCCAGGGACCATCTCATCTCGATTTCGGGCCAGGCGATATCAGGGATTTCTTTGAGGCGGCGAGCTTGTGTTGCCCGCCGAAACCGTCAGTCGTTCGACTCGCCCGAGCCAAATCGAACGCCGTCCAATAACACGTCCAAGACGGAGGCGACGGCCACTTGCGCTCCTTCGACCGACGGCGGCAGGGTTAGAATTGGATGCTGATCGAGGGTCATACTTGGAAGCCGATTGACAACCGGACGCTGTCCCATGCCGCGGTCGTCCTTCGAGCGCCACATGGCAACGGGCTCGGGCCTGCCGGGACAATCGGTGAGCGGGAGCTACCCTGCCCTGCGCTCCAGGAAAGTCCGGTAGCGTCCATCCGCCTTCAGTTCCGGCATTCGGTAGCAACGACCACCAAGAGTCAGCTAAGTGCCTAGACGGGCAAAGAACTTTCGCGCTATCGATCATAGAACGTTCGGGATCCTCGGCGAGGGAGCGGTTCCGGCCATATCAATCGTGGGAGCGGCCACTTCAGCAAGTCCGATGCCTCAAAGGCCTCATCCCGACCTGAAAACGGCACTTCCTTTGTTCGGCTCTACTTCTCAGTTCGCCCCCAAGGGGACGTTCGACCGTGAACGAGCAACGTGTGCCGCCTATCGAACGGTTATCCGCCTTACTGCAGTCACGCAGACGGCTTATCAGGCTGGTGGTATCGGCGAGATGCGTTTTGGAAAGTCCACGTCTGCCGCCAAGTGAGACAGCTTATCCGGGTTTTTGACGATGTAGATCGCGGTGATCCCGTCTTCGCGGATGTCGAGCGCGGTTGTCTGAAGAACGCCGCCTCCATCAAGGCTGACGTAGCCTGGTAGGCCGTCGATGGTGACGACACGAAGCAGCGTCGGCGGCAGGGCATCCTTGCGCCGCTGCCCGGTAAAAAGGCGCAGGGCCCGCTCGACACCCTGGATGACATTGCGGAAGGCAAGGACCTTGCCGCCGCCATCGGTATGAATCTCGACATTCCTTGCCAGAAGCACTGATAGCGCCGCCACGTCCCCGTCGCGCGCCGCGGCGAAGAAGGCACGAGTGATCCGGTCCGCATCCGCGGGTTCGACGTTGAAGCGGGGACGGGCGGCCTGCACGTTCTTGCGGGCGCGCGCCGCGAGCTGACGAACCGCGGCCGGCTTACGGTCGAGGGTCGTGGCCACTTCGGCCAGCGGCACGTCGAAGACGTCATGAAGAAGGAAGGCGGCCCGCTCCAGAGGCGACAGACGCTCGAGGGCCAGCATCAACGTGACCGTGACGTCGTCGACGACCGTCTCGTCCGGCTCCACGGAACCCACGAGAGGATCTGGCAGCCAGGGTCCGACGTAGGTTTCCCGCCGCGCCCGCGCGGAGCGGCGTCGGTCGAGGCACAGGCGTGTGACGATGCGGGTGAGATAGGCGGGAGGCGAATCGATGCCACCCTCCACCCCAACCCACCGCAGCCATGCGTCCTGCACGACGTCCTCCGCCTCGGTGAGCGAGCCCGTCATCCGGTAGGCCAGACGTGTCAGGCGCCTGCGCTCCGCCTCGAACTCGGTGGTCCGCCGATCGTCCATCGCCTCCATCCGCCCCGTTTTCTCGCCGACCATATCCGCTTTCCCGTCGCACGCGCATCCCGGACCCGAGGATAAGACGATCGGACGGGCCCGGATGTGACATCGGCCGCTGCGAGCGGAAATGCGGAGTGGCATGTCACATCCTGATCGCTTGGCCCGTCATGGCTTCGAACGTCGATTTCGGGCGTTCCGAACAGAGAGATGTGTCATGAGCGAGAACAAACGGCTGGTCTGGAACGAGGTGGCGCCGCAAGGTGCAAAGGCCCTTTTCGGCATCCACCACTACATCACCACGGCCACCGACCTACCCCCCGAACTGATCCACCTTGTCTTCCTGCGGGTTTCGCAGATCAACGGCTGCGCGCACTGCATCGACCTGCACACCCGGGACCTCCTGGACACGATGCCGTTCGAGAAGGTCGCCCTCGTTCCGGTCTGGGCCGAGGTGCCCCACCTGTTCCCCGACAAGTACCGCGCCGCGCTCGCGTGGGCGGAGGAAGTCACGCTCGTCAGCGAGACGCACGCCTCCGACGAAGCCTATGCGGCCGCAAGCGCGGCTTTCGCGCCCAAGGATCTCGTGGACCTCACGATCACAATCGCGGCAATGAACGCGTTCAACCGGCTGGGCGCGCCCTTTCGGCTTCCGGTCAAGGCCAGGGCCTAATCCGCTTCTTTGTATCGTCACGGAACGGCCCCGGCGCCGTTCCGCTTCCACCATTCAGGATCCAACCCATGGCTGCGAGACACTGGACCAGAAATTCCACCCGGAGGCCGGGAATGTCGCATATTGCACTTCTCTGAAGTAAACCGATGGTCTGCTCTCGCGGGGAGCAGCGGACGTTCCTAGAGCATAGGGGATCGTCAGTGCGTGACCCTGGCTGTCGTCTAATCGCGCGGTGGAATGCAAGCCCTTTTTGGTGTCGAGGCTGTGGTTTGCCGGGAGCAGTGTCGTCTTCGCGGTCGACAGCAGTCGCCGCATGATGGGGCTTCGCAGGGGGAACCTTCCAAGGTGTCAAACGCACGCTGCGGGCTTGGGGCGCGTAGGTGCAACAGGCTCGGCGGAATGGTTCGTCCACGTCCCGGCAGGGACGCCTCAGCACGCCCCGGGGCAGGCGCATCGAACTCTCCGGGTCAGGCGGTGGCGCTGTCCGTCCGGTTGAACGGCTCGCCGGATTTCAGCATCGCGTGCATGATGACAGCCAACTTGCGGGCTACAGCCACGGCTGCCCGCTTGAAGCCGATCCGCTCGCGCAGCATCAGCCCCCATTGACGCAGGTCGCTCTCGGCATGACTGCGCGTCAGGATCACGGTCGCGGCCTCATAGAGCAGCCCTCTCAGATGAGCGTCGCCGCGCCGGGAGATGTGGCCGTCATAATCGACCTCGCCTGATTGGTACCGTCGGGTCGTCAGACCCAGCCAGGCTCCGACCGAGCGCGACGTCTTGAAGTTCTCCGGATCCTCAATCGCAGCCGTGAACGAGGTGGCGGTGATCGCCCCCACGCCGGGGATCGCCATCAGCCGCTGGCAGGCCGCGCTTTGCCGGGCACTGGCAAGAAGCTGGCGCCCCAGGGCAGATGCCCGGCTGCGCACGCTGCGCCAGGCCTCCAGCATCGGCAGGATGATGCGGGCGAGTTCATCCTGCCCGACCAGGAGGCGCTGAACCTCGGCTTCGAATGTGGCGCCTTTGCCGCGGGGTATAACCAGCCCGAACGTCTTCATGAGCCCCCGGATCTGGTTGGACAGCTCGGTTGTGATCTGGACCAACCGGGACCGTGCGGCCACCCGCGTGCGGGCCAACATGCTGTCATAGCCCTTTACCCGCACCGCGCGGTAGAAGCCGACCTCGGCCAGATGGGCCAGGCCATCGGCATCGTTGGCGTCAGTTTTGTTGGGCGCCATGTCGAGGGCGGCCTTGGCATGGCGAGCGTCAATGCAGATTGCCGGCAGCCCCTCGGCCTGGAGCGCATGATAGAACCACACCGACAAAGGCCCGGTCTCGAACACCACCCGCTTGGGCTCAGGCGCACGCTTGCGAAGGACCTCGGCGATCAGGGTTGGATCCGACGGGCATTTGCCGCGCCAGATCCGCTTGCCGTCCCGCCGCACCGAGATCGCCGTCTCTTTCAGCGACACGTCAAGACCGATATCCTCACCCATGGTTGTTCTCCGTTCGATGCTTGGGCCCGGCGTCCAGTCGAGAGCCCGTATCTTCATCTTATCGGGGAACAACCACCCGCTCTTCCATGCAATGACTATCTGGCTCCAGGGTGACTCGCTCCGCGATTACCCACGCAAGGCACAGAATTCATCGGGATCACCGGGCTACCGGCTGCCTGCGGCGCAAATGATCATCTCGACAGCGGCAGCCAGTTCGGCGCCGTCAAGCTCGTTGAAACCAATGCTGTCGATGGAACCCTGGCTCGCCCCATCGAAGATTTCGATCCAGAATGGCGGCAGGCCGGCAGTGGCGTATTCTGGAGGGGTCTCGCTCAGCTGGACATTAAGTGGTCCGAGCCGCATCATGACGGGTCGCGAGTTGTTTGTCTTCTCATCCTGAAACCCGAGTTGGACCAGAGCCCGAACGATAGCCTGTTCGACGTCATCGGCACAGAGATCGGACAAGATGGAGTTGTCGACACATCGTTGCTTCGCGTTCATAGACATTGCCAATCCTTTTGGATGCAGGGATTCAGACTGCCGATAGGGATAAAGCGAAGTTCAGCGTAGTGTTGAGTACACGCGAGATCCTTTAGCCTCCCGGCTTAGTCCGTATGCTCGATCAGTGCACGACCGATGGAGTGGAATCCGGATTGAACTCGCGTCAATCTCCGGCCATTGCCTGATATCGTAATCCTTACGCAACCAGTGGAATCTCGTCGGGTTTGGTCTGACTCGGTGTCTCCGACACGAGGTGCTTGGCCGTGATACCCCTTAGTGTGTCGAGCACGACGGCCGGTGACGGATCCTCGAGGACAACATGCCCTTGAGCTGAGGCCTTCGCGTGCGGGGTGGCAATCACGGCAGCCCGCGTGGGATGGCTGTCGCGGTATTCATCAGCCAGGATCCAGCCATCGATCAGGCCCGGCATCGTTGCACGGCTGAAGAGCCAGTCGACAGGATGGGTCCAGTCCCTCAGCACGTGGAAGGCCTGTGCGCCGGACTCGGTCGCCACGACATCGAAGTTCCTGGCCCGAAGTTCCTGTGCGAGCCTCTCCAGAAACAGCGGGTTGGTATCGACGATGAGGATGCGTTCCTGATAGGTTGTATTCAAAGCAACCTCCTGATACCAATTCATCGCTTTGGAAAGTCCAGAGGTAATTCCATAGAGACTTTCAATATTAGTAGTATATCAATTACCGCTGCCCGATTCCCACTATGCCGGCATCTATGTCGGCAATCGCAAGGTTCATGAGGGCGATACTTTGGTTTAGCCTTTCTGGCATTACCGTAGCTCGACAGGCCCTCGGCGCTGCCGCCGAACTCGAACCCGTCGGCGGAGATGGTCTCGCAGCCCGTCTTCAACTCGTCGAACCGATCGCCCGTTCTGGATAAGGTGCGGCAGTTGCTCGCCCAGATCGTCAAGAGCAGCACGCGGGGGAGGTCATCCACCAGATCCGTGACCTCATCCAGAAGGCGCCGCCGCGGCTTGATCTGCTGGAGATCAACGGCGCCATTCGCGAGGTGATTGAACTCACCCGCGCCGTAGCGATGAAGAACACCGTCTGCGTCACGGCCGTCTTGGCGGACGGCTTGCCGCCCATTCGCGGCGATCGCGTGCAACTGCAGCAAGTCATGCTGAATCTGATCCTCAATGCCATTGAAGCCCAAAGCGGCGTCAGCGACCGTGAGCGGAGCATCCTGATCAGCATCGGCACAGCTGGCGCAGGGGACGTGCTTGTTACCGTGCGAGATTCAAGCCTGGCTGAGGATGGCCATGACGGCGCACGTGTTCGACACCGTCTATACGACCAAGGCGACGGGCCTGGGCATGCGGCTGTCGATCTGCCGTTCGATTGTCGACGCACACGGCGAACACATGTGGGGAGGGTGAATGAAGCGCGCGGAGCCGTGTTTTAGTTCGTGCTCCATGTATTGGGCGGTGCTGCTTCCCTCGTGCAGCCTACTCACCTGCAGCAAGGGCGGCAGTGTGGCCCGAAAAAATGACAACGGCCGGCCCCGAGGAAAAGGCCGGCCGTCGCTGCGGACCCAGGCGCTTGGGAGGTATCTGTCGGTCTGCATAACCTCGCGTCGGCCAGTCTGCCCCAGCTGGTACCGGTGAGGAATTCGTCTTTCAGAGCCTTATTAGACCCGTTGGGGTACCGTGCCGTCCAGCCTCCGTCGCCGGAAATCGCCGCGCCCGTGATCTGGTCTGCCGCAGGCAAACACTGGAAGGCCACCGTGCCGCCGAGTTGGGCCGAAGAGACAATTTGCAACGACGGTTGCTTTTCGGCCATAAGGTCCTTCGTCGCTTACTCTTGGCTGATGTGTTCCTTGAGGTCGCGCAGGCGGGCAGCGGAGAGTGCCGCGTAAATGCTGGCAAAGCCGGAATCTATGATGACAAGTCGCATGTGATTGACTCCGGTTGATTAATCGTTCAGGCGTCCGTGTGGTACAGCCTCCACTCCTTGTTCACGGCGATGTCTGTCTTCGATCGGCTTAGGGCTGTCCTGCTATTAATGGCGAAGATCGTGCGCCCGTAGATCTGCGCTCAGGATCATCTGTGCTGCCGTGGCCAGGTCATCCTCGTCGAATCCCGAGCATCCATAGCTGTCGATGACGGATTGGCTCGCGTTCGAATACACGTCGAGCCAGAATGGCGGCATGCCCAGAAACTCGGATGAAACTTCGGTCAACCGCACATCCAGCCAACTCAGGCGGGCTACAATCAGACTGCGGAAGCCTCCTCTCTCCCAAGGGCTGTAGGCAAGCTGCACATAGGCCCGGATAATCCGTCGTTCGATCTCGTCGGCATCCAGTCTCGCCCAAGTCACACCTGTGGACGCGGTTTCCAAGTATTGCATGGTCAATTTCTCCCTCGTACTATGCCTTTCTCCTGTCACCAAGCTCCTGGTCTGGAATCTATCGGACCGGGTCCTCCGCCACGCCAGAGCCATTGACGGGCTTGCAGAGCAAATGCTGTTTCCGACAGGCGATCGCCAAACAGGAAAGGTCTGCACCCATACAAAGCGGCTCTGGCTTAAGCACTCGAACGATCTCCACATTGGCAGGACGCCGTTGAACATTCGGTCATCCGCTTTGACGCGATTCGGGCGCGGCTGAGAGACCGCTGCCGCTGATAGGTTTGCGATGATGATGACGCAGGCGCCTGCGTATCGATAGCGTGCAGCGAGTCTAGTCCGGATGGCTTGAGCGGATAGGTCGACCTGTCCTTTGGTGTGGTATGGATGGGAGACGTCTTGTGCCAGAGTAGATCGCCAAGGATCTAGGATCGCCGCTATGGTGCCATTTCACAGAACCGCAGCCTCAGACGCCTGGAGACGCCAGAGGGAAGAACTCGCGGCATGGTTGATCGGCCCGGCTCGCCTGTCCGGCGACGCGGTTGCGGTCACCTCCGGACTTGCACAGAGGTTGACCGCGATGGGCGTTCCGTTGCACCGACTGCGGATTGGTATGCGCGTCGACAACCCGCTGCTGACTGCCTGGGGCATCATCTGGACGCCGGAAACGGCAGCCGAGATTTTTACCATCCCCCACGCCGTGCTCGATACCTCTGCTTATATCGGCAGCCCATATCAACATGTCATGGAGACCCAAACCTGGTTCCGGCAGCGGCTCGATCAGCTTGAGCCCGAGGGTCATACCGTTCTCCAGGAGTTGGCGAATGCCGGCTTTACCGACTATCTCGGAGTGCCGGTGACGTTCGGCAACGGGATCATCCAGGCAGCGATGTTTGCCACGCGGCACGCCAGCGGGTTTGCCGAGAACCATATCACTCTGATCGAGGACCTCGCCGTTCCCCTTTCGGCTGCGCTGGAAGCCATTGCCATGCGCCGCTCCACGGCAAGCCTGCTGGCCACCTTCCTTGGCGAGGGCCCGGCGGCGGGCGTGCAAGCGGGTGCAATCCGCCGCGGCAACATCATTGAGACGGAAGCGGCCATCCTACTCACGGATATGCGCGGGTTCACGCCCCTCTCGCTCACGGCATCGCCGTCGGACCTTCTGGCCACGCTGGGACGCTATTTCGAAGCCGTGGTCGATGCCGTGCGGGCGGAGGGCGGCGACGTTCTCAAGTTTGTCGGAGATGGGGTTTTGTCGATCTTTCGGGTCAGCGATGATGGCTGCTCCTCCGCCTGTGCGGCTGCAGTGCGGGCCGCGTCGCGGGTCTTGGCGGCCCGGGCGGAAGATCTGCCGCCCTTCGTCGCGGCGTTGCACGCCGGATCCGTGATGTACGGCAATATCGGCAGCCGCGATCGCCTGGACTTTACCGCGGTCGGACCGGCAGTGAATATGGTCAGCCGGCTGGAGGGGATCGCCAAGGCGACAGGCGAAACGGTGGTGTGCTCTGGAACCTTCGCCTCTGCCCTGCCAGGTACGTCCACCCGAACGATCGGCCGGTTCGAGCTCAAAGGGTTGGTCGGAGAGCACGAGGTTTTCGCCGTGGTTGCCGATCAGGTCGACCGTCCGTGCAGTCATGGCGTCGGCTGCTGCAACATAGACGCCCGGCTTTCGCCTACTTGTCCTGGCTAGATCGAACCCCGTTCAAAAAGACCTCGACGGCCGAATTGACCGCGGCCTGCATTTCTTTATTCGATGGCGGCGGGCGCAGCCCAAGAACCACCTGCAGGTGAAGGTTGTCTCGGATCATGCTGACGAAGTGTCCGGCAATGCGCAAGCAATCGTCCGTGCGGATGTCCCCTCGCCTCCTGGCGCCGTCGAGGACCTCGGCGAGCCGGGAGGTGGCCCGGCCCGGTCCTTGTTCGTAGAAGGATTTCACAAGCTTAGGAAAGCGATTGGCCTCGGTGACAGCCACGCGATAAATGCCGATCAAGGCGGGTGACATGTAAATGGTCATAAGCTGCTGACCGAAAGCGGTGAGCGTTTTTCGCAAATCCTGTCCATCAATCTCCTCAATCGCCAAGGGCGATAACGCCTCCTCCACATTTGCGGCAACGATGGCCAGGAAGAGCCCCTCTTTGTTACCGAATTCATTGTAGATGGTGCGCTTCGATCCACCGGCGCGTTCGATGATCGCGTCGATGCTCGTCGCCGCGTAGCCTTGTTCGAAAAAGACCTCGGCTGCCGCTTGCAGGAGGGCTTCCCGACGGCCGCTAGGCCGAGCTGTCTTTGCTGCCGGCACAGATGCCAACCTCTCTCCGCACCACTTTCGCCGCGAAGGTAATGTTCGTTACCAATCCTGTCAACGGAGGCTCCAGCCTAACCTTCGGTCTAGCCGTCCTGAATTTATCGCGAGGCCCTCCTGGCTATCCGGATACTGGCCGGATCGTCGAGGGAACGGCATCTTTAAGGGAAATGCGCCGGCAGCAATCAGGGGCGGTCGTCCCCGTCGGTAAGCTTCCCTTGACCGGTAACGATCATTACCGTACACGTCTTTGGTAACGTATATTACCGGAGGGCGCCATGGCGCGTCTCAGCGAAAAGAAACGAATTGGCCTGCTGCTATGCCTCGGTGCCATAGCCATCCCCGCGGCAGGGTGGAGTTGGGCCAACTCGAGCGATGCAACATCGACCGACAACGCGTATGTCCGGGGCGACGTGACCTCGCTTGCCCCGAAAGTCGCGGGGTATGTCACGGCCGTCGACGTTGAGGACAACCAGACCGTCCAAGCGGGTGATGTGTTGTTCCGGATCGACGACCGCGATTACCGCGCGCGTGTCGCTCAGGCCGTTGCCAGTCTCGAGGCGGCTCAAGCTCGCCTGACCAATGTCGATGCGGAAGGCGAACTTCAGCATGCCCTCATCCGGCAGGCCGAGGCCCAGAAGCAATCGGCGGAGGCCGAGTTGAGCCGCGCGACCAAAGCCTCGGATCGCCACCGCCAGCTCATCCGCAGCAATGCTGTCAGCCAAGCGCAGATCGACGAGAGCGATGCAGCCCGATCTCGCGCCGAGGCGGGCGTATCGGCGGCGGCCGCGACAGTGGAGGCCCAGCAGCGCCGCATCGCCGTCCTTGCCACGCAACGCGAAGCTGCCGTGGCGGCCGTTGCGCAGGCACAGGCCGCACGCGATCTCGCCCAGATCGATCTGGACAACACCGTCGTCCGTGCGCCGGTCGGCGGGGTGATTGGCAACCGCCAGGTACGCATCGGACGGCTGGTCGCGCCGGGCACGGCCTTGCTCGACATCGTCCCGGTGGCGGATGTCTGGATCGTGGCGAACTTCAAGGAAACCCAGCTCGAACATATCCGAGCCGGTCAACACGCCCGGATCACGGTGGACGGCTATCCGAGTGAGGCGCTCGAGGGGGTCGTGGACAGCTTCGCGCCAGGAAGCGGGTCCGCCTTCAGCCTGCTCCCAGCAGACAATGCGACAGGCAACTTCGTACGCGTCGTCCAGCGCGTCCCTGTCAAGATCCGGTTTTCCAGCAACCCGTTGCCTGGCCGCCTCGTGCCCGGCCTGTCCGCGCGGGTCGAGATCACGGAAGGAAGCGGCTCATGACCTCGGCGGTCGTCGCCCTGCGGAGCCGCGCTGAGCCTGCGGCAGGCCTCCTTCTCATCATAGGCATTGTGCTAGCCGCGCTGACCGAAGCGATCGCTGGCACCATCCTGTCGCTCGGGCGGGGTGACATCATCGGTGACACCTATGCAACGCCGGACGAGTTCGCCTGGCTGGATGTCGGCTACACGGCTTTTAAGCTGATCGGCTTCATCGCCGCTCCCTGGCTGATGACCCGGATCAACCCGCGCAGCCTGATCACCGGAGCGACCCTCCTCATGGGTGCAGCCTGCGGCTGGGCGGCCCTCACGGCACGGTTGGACCTGCTGGTCGCGCTTCGCGTTCTGCAAGGCCTGTCCGGCGGCATCCTCCTTGTTACAGGCCAGGCCCTCCTGTTCCTCGCCTATCCGCGGTCCCTCCAGCCGATCCTGCAAGCCCTGTTTGCGATAGGATCCGTCGTCGCCCCCGGGACGATCGCCCCTGCCCTTCAAGGTTGGCTGCTCGACACGCATTCCTGGACGTGGATCTTCTTCACTGTCGTACCGGTTGCACTGGCGGCCGCCGGGCTGCTGCTGATGGTTGATGCGGCACCTCCCGCAAAGGTCGCGCTCCGTCCGTTCGACTGGATAGGCTTCTCGCTGATGTCCATCGCTCTCTTCTGCTTCACCTATGTGCTCAGTCAGGGCAACCGATGGGACTGGTTTGCGGAGCCGCGCATTCTGTGGCTGACCGTGAGCGGCGCAACCTCGTTGCTGGCCTTTCTCGGCCATCAAGCCATGGCCAACGGCCCGGGCCTGCTCGATGGGACGGCGTTCCGATCCGAGGATTTTACGTTCGCTTTCATCGTCAGTTTCGTCGCAGGAGCCGCGCTGTTCGGAAGCGCGTTCCTGATACCCTCCTTTGCCGTCTCCGTCCTCGCCTTTACACCGACCGATGCGGGCCTGCTCCTGTTGCCGAGCAGCGCCCTCTTCGTCGCCACCCTCTTTCTCGCAGCCTTCCTCATGCAGGCGCGTCGTGTTCCTCCGTTCGCGACCGTGCCCTTTGGAATTCTGATGATCATGGCCGCCATGTGGATGCTGTCCGGCTCGACAAGCGAAAGCGGTGCGGACGACATGATGAACGCCATTCTTCTGCGCGGCTTTGGCCTCGGCTTCCTGTTTCTGTCGATCACTCTGATTGCCTTCGGCAATCTCACCGGCAACAATCTTGCTTTCGCCATCGGTCTCTTCAACTCAGGTCGCCAGCTCGGTGGTCTCCTGGGAGTCGCCGGGCTCCAGACGCTGATCGATCACAACGTCACAGCCAACGCAGCGGTGCTTGGCTCCCACGTCACGCCAGGCTCTCCGGCGAGCGCTGAAAGATTAGCGAACACGACAGCCATGCTGCTGGCAAGAGGCATGGATGCCGGCGCGGCGAGCCGCGCCGCCCTGAGCCTGCTGGGCCGGGCCGTCGCGGGCCAGTCCACGGTTATTGCCTTCGATACGGCGTTCAACGCCGTCGCCCTGCTCTTCGTCGTCGCCGCGCCTGTGCTGGTGGCCATCAAAATTGGCCTGGGCCGATATGCGAAATCGCAGACTGCGAAGTTAACGCGAACGGTCGAGCTACAACCCCGGGCACGAGTCGAGCAAGGAGCGGAGAAGACACCCCTTCGGATGCTCGGTTGAGGGTCCCGAAGCCGTCCAACTGCGGTCGCCGAATGCGGGACGCCTAGATCGCGAACCTGTGCACCCTCCACACAGGCTCCATCAGCATCCCGTCGAGCCCTGGCCGCCGCAGCCAGGGCTCATTCGCATCAACGTCACAGATCTCTAGGATGAGACATGCTCAGTAACATTCCTTCTTTGAATAAAGGATCAAGCTCTAATCCTCGGATCGTCTGCAAGAAGCGCCAGATCCTCGACGGTGCGCGACAGATCTTCCTCCAAAACGGCTATGCAGATGCCAGCATGGAGGAGATCGCCGTCCAGGCCGGGGTCTCGAAGGGCACGCTCTACAACCACTTCCGTAACAAAGATGACCTGTTCAAATCGCTGATCGACGTGGAAGCATCACGCGTCGCAGGAAAGCTGCCCTCCCCCAACCTGGAGGAGCCCAACTCAGTCTCTGCTCTTATGCCGATCGGAATTGCCATTCTTCAGGTCATGGACGACTCGACCACGGTGATGACCCTGCGCCTGATCATTGGAGCCGTCGGCCGGTTCCCCAATTTCGGTGAGGAGTTCCTGACGCGAAGCCTTGGTCCCACGGTCGAAAGGATTGCGGAGTATCTCGATACTCATGGGGCTGCTGGTGGCATCCAGATCCAGGACAGTCTTGCCACAGCCGAACAGTTCACAAGGTGGTGTCTGGCGCATGCGGCGGAGCGCGTTCTCATGCCCGACCGTCCCCGGAATACGGGGGCGGATTGCTCCGCTTGGGTCAGGCAGGCGCTTCGTGCATCAGGAATTTCAGCCGGCGCGCATCATCATGCATGACATCCCATTTGCTCTTACCCGTCGTCACCCTAGTGTTCTTCTGCGGCACCCTTCACGTCGCTCTCCTCTATTGGTCAGACGGCGGGACATCAGAAATTCCGCTCGCACTCGATTAAGTGGATGGCAGGGCCTACTCGCTTTTGGAGGTCTGATCGCGGCCTTGACTGGCGGTCTCGCAGTCCAAGCTGACGAATTCAACCCTCTGATCGTCTATGAGGAGGCGAGAGTTTTGAACGATCAATGGCAGGCCTGTGCCGCGACCTTCATCAACGGGAGACTCCAGGCGAACCAGACGGAGGAGCGGCTTGCGGAGCAAGCACTTGATCGATGCCGTGCAAGGCAGGACGGTCTGAACCGTTTTCTGATCAAGCGGATCGGCAGGACCAGCTCCAGTAATGTAGTTGCGCTTCTGCGCGAGAAGTATCGATCCGGGTTGATTGCCGCCATCGCCGAACTGAGATCACGCGAGTAGTCCTGGCAGGCCGACAGCTTGAAGATATCAAGGTGTTCGAATCCGTTTGACGGCAGCTCGGTCAGCACGCCCCTTGCCACTAGTTGATCGCCACTCCGGGATAGATCAACATAATGATGTTGAGAATGAGGTTACCTCCGATCCAGTATCTGACGATCAGTTCCATGAGAAGGGCCCGCATCACCGTCAGCCAAGCCGGACAAGGGCGGGCAACCCTAAAGCCGGCCACCATCGAACCAATGTCCATGACCGAGTTGATGACACTGTTGCCATAATATTCGAGAGCGATATTTGTCGCCCGATAGCGGTCAATGACCGTGTCTGTATTTTGGGCAACCTCCCACGCGCACTCGGGTCCGAGGACGACCAAGCGCGCCACGTCGCGCGGGGGCGACCTCTTTCGCACCTAACCGGTAAGCGACGTTGCACCATAGAGCAGGAAGCCGTGGATGATGGGGGGCGGAGTGTACCAGTCCGTCAGGTGCTGAGAATTGCCTGAGTGGTTGATCGTCCCATGCCACAGCTCAATCGTACCGCGCCTGCCGATCGGGGTCGGACCCATAACTAGCAGGACGTCCGCCGTGAGCACGATCAGGCACAGGGCAAGACCCGCAAAAAGCGCGACGGCGTCATCTTGACATGACCCACCTTTTACAAGTCTGATCAGATTAGCTGCTCAGCGGTCGACAGGCTCCAACGTCGACGTTGCGGTTCTGAACACGAACACGCCGGGCCCAGCATAGTGCCTCTTCAGCGGGTCTTCGATTTGACTATGAAATTTTGAGTAGAGTGCTACCATCGCGGCGAAGCGCGCGTGCCCGAGGCCGTCAGCCGTCGTCAATTCCGAGATATCCACAACCCGAGCGCCAAATCGCCTGGCCGCAGCCTGAACCCATGGATCATGCACATCATCTGCGCCGACACGCCGGCCGCCGCTGATAATGCGAGAGAGCAGCAAAGCGGTGTCATCACGCGACACCAGCAGCGTGAGTGGGCGAGGAAGCTGACCGATGATCTCAAGCTGACGGACCATCTCGGCGACGTCGATATCCGGAGCAGCCAATATGACGTTCGAAAATTGCTGGAACTTAGCTTGACGATGCTCTCGGCTCATTTTCGCCAGCGTCTCCATTGTAAGCCATCCTCCCATGCTGTGTGCCACCAATACAATCTGCGTGCGTGGTCGCTCAGCCAAAATCTCAATTGTCCTTGCGAGGCCCTCCGTTGACGCCGCTGCCGCTGCTCGGTCCGCGTTGTAGCTAAGCGGAGTCGCCTTGGACGGCCAGGCAAAAACTACCGCGACCCGTTGATCGTGAGCATCCGCGGTGATCTGCGCGAGCCGGTAAACTGCTTCTTGAAAGCTGTTGTTATATCCATGAACGAAAAGCCGGATGGATCGTCGATTGCCGCCCGCCCACTTGATGCTGGTGCGAAACTCAGCCTCCGAGAGGTGCGCTGCCTCAATTGTGACGAAATCGGTGGCGGGGTTAGGTGGGTCACTCGGCCACTCGATGGCATCGGTTCGGTGCGCTGGTGGGATGGAGATCACGTACCGGGCAAAGCGAAGCGTCTGCGATTGCCCGGTATCGAAAGCCGTCGCTAATCGCAGGTCTGGCGTTCGAAGTGTCGCAACAAAGATCGTGACCATCCTGCCACTACCCATGGCATCTGCAGGCCTCAGGACTTCGGGTCCGGGCCGTGTGACACATGCGGCGAGTGCTACCATGAGCGCAGCGATCATAACCCCGCGAAAGAGGTCCGGCCAACCTCCACCGATAGGGCTCGTCCTTCCTTCGTAAAGAGCCACCTGCCACTCCTCCCGCCATCATTTTGGATGGCGTCCCTCAAGCCAATCTCAGCCTCATTCCTGGCAATCTTGGAACGCGGAAGGCCTCCGCTCGTGGGACGTACTTTCCTTTGCAGGAGGTTGTCCGAGCTCCTTTTAAGGACCAACGAACGTTGTCGCACCTGCGCTTCCTTGTGCCGACAATCACCATTCAATATCGGAAGGCGATCGGCTATCAACTGAAAGTCGACACTCTCCTATGCGAGAGCATAGGCAGACCTTGCGCCCTACTTCCTTTCATAACCCGCCATCTAGTCGTCTTACTCTTTAGCACGTCCCAAACGTTACCTGTAGAAGACACGAGGGTATGATCTTGATCCGGCTTAGGTCACCTTGAAATCGAGGTCCACTCGATCCAGTTCGGCGGGATGAAACATGTCGATATGCGCAAGTTGCCAGCAGCCGCTCAAGAGGAGCGTCGCCGGCAGGTCGTCGGCCTCGTTAAAGCGGCCGGACTTATAAGGCCATGGTTGCACAGGTGGGCCTGACCCGCACCGGCGTGTTCGATATCTGCCGCGGCTTCGCCGAGCAGGGCCTGACCGGATTGGTCCGTGGACCGCGGGGCCCGGCATCCGGTACGAGTCGGTTTCTCGAGGTCGAGCAGGAGGCGCAGATCCGCGCTCTGATCCGCCGGCACACGCCCGAGCAACTCGGCCTGCCCTTCGCCCTGTGGAGCCGGGCTGCGGTGCAGATGCTGATCGAGCGGCACTGTAGCGTCGGGCTGGCGGTGCGCACCATCAGCACCTATTTGGCACGCGGGGGCTTCACGGCCCAGAACGGCAAGGTGTTCCTCATCTGGGACAACCTGCCGGTCCCTCGTGCCCGGGCGCGGCAGGATTGGTTGGCTGAGCACACGGAGCAGATCGAGGCCTTCTACCTGCCTCCCTTCAGCCGCGAGCCCGACCCAGACGAGGGTCTGAACGCCGACCTGAAGCAAGCCGCGACCGCAAGCCGCCCGCTCGCAGCAAGCCCGAACTCAAATGCACTGTCATCAGCTAGATGCGTCGGCTCGCCAAGTTGCCCGACCGGATCCGCAGCTACTTTGGGCATTCATCCTTCCGTTATGCCGCGTAGTTCAAGATCGCCCGAGCCTGATCAATAATACGTAGACTGACGTCTGATCGAGCCGTCGCTGAGCGTGTGTCGATCTATACGACGGACAAATCCCTATAGACCACCGGATAGCTATGTTTGGGGGGTAATTTCTCTAAGCTCTAGATAAATGCTTGGGTTACATGGAAATGGGTTCCAGGCACTTCTACCCGTGGGGGCAACTACGGGCCGGCGGGCTGCGCTACTGCAAATACAAAGTAGCGCGGTCCTGATCTCCGGCGCCTCGCTGTGGGTCAGCGGCTGGTAATGCCAGGGACTCGGGTCATCTACTCGGGGATGGCCCACCATATGAGACAGGCGTCCTGCAGATCAGTCCCGTCACAACTAAGAACCGACAGGGCCAGCTTTCGGTTCCAAGACTTATCTCTCATGCGCAAGATGGATGCTGACGAGATTCAAGGAGAACCGAATTAGGGAGAATCTAGGTACGACGCGGAAACACCACGCTGCAGTCCCAAAGCCTCGTAAGTTCTCGGTGTAGCCTCGGTGCGAGGTAAAGGTCCGTCTGCGATCAATGGTCCCAGATTCGGTCGCCAGCGCTGAGGCCAAGAAAAATCGGCCAGAAAGAGAAACCGGAAGTGCCAAGCCAACGATTCGATTTCCAGAGTTCGAAGGAGAATAAGCTATCAGGACTTGTCGAGCATCCCGAGACTACGCCCCTGGGCTGGGCGATTCTTGCGCATTGCTTCACTTGCGGCAAGGATAGTCTCGCCGCCACACGCTTGGCTCGGGGCCTTGCGTATGCCGGGATTGGTGTCCTTAGATTCGATTTCGCCGGAATCGGCAAAAGCGGCGGTGATTTCGCAGAGACAACTTTTTCGGCTGACGTTGATGATCTAGCGGCTGCCGCTGAAGCAATGACAGCTGCTGGCATGCCTCCGTCGGTGCTTATCGGGCATAGCTTGGGCGGAGCAGCAGTACTGGCAGCCGCAGACAAAATTCGAACTGCGCGAGCAGTCGCGACAATAGCGGCTCCAGCTCGTGTTGCCGATATCCTGCGTCAATTCGATAAAGGGGCCCTTGAGAGGATTAGGTCCGATGGCGAAGCCGAGGTGTATCTAGCTGGTCGTCCGTACATCGTCCGTCAGTCTTTCGTTGATGATGTCCAGAATTATGACTTGAAGCAGCATGTCGAACGTCTTCACCTGCCGTTGTTGATTATGCATGCACCGAATGACGATACAGTTGAGCTGTCAAACGCTTCGAGTATCTTTGCATCCGCCAAACATCCGAGGAGCTTTGTCTCACTTGGTGACGCGGATCATTTGCTCGCCCAGCCCGCCGAAGCCCAGCTTGCTGCTAGAGTGATCGCAGCGTGGGCTGACCGCTATTTGGCGGGCTTTTCGGCTCGACTGTTCAACGTCGAACGATCCGGTTGAGACGTCTCTTAGGCAACCAACGAGGGAGTTTCCCAACTTGCGACGCGCAGTAGCAAGCATCGCTTCATTTCCGATGAGCCAGTCAGCGTCGGCGGCGTTAGGGGCGCTCTCTTCCCTTTTATGAAGCTGCCTCGGCTGGCCTCGTAACCTGCGCCACGATAACAATGCGGTTGTACGCGCAGCGACAGGGATTACCGCTTTCCGCTCCACTCGCCTCACAACCAAACACAGGAGTTTCCTTGTACGTCAATAGTAGAGATCAAGCTAGTCAGTGCACAGCGGTGCCTTAACCGCCTTGCTTTCCAGCGTCTGGTGAAAGTCGTGAGGTGCACTGTGCGTTACGTTGGCAGTTCGCCACTCGCCAAACCACGATAAAATCTGTTGGCGTGTTTTTGTGACGTTCCATCGCGTGCAGCAGTACCCCGCAGTCAACGGCATCGTTCGGCGCGCGAGAGCCTCTGCTCCTTTACCAGCCTCTTCACAACGATTCGTCGCTGCGGTCCGCTGAGAGCACAGTAGCATTAGGTCGAGTACCGAGTATGCCCAAGGATAGCTCGACCGCGAACACGCTTCAACATAGCGTCAATGACGTGGCTCATGATCGACAAGCCTCGATCACGCAAAGCAGGAGCGCATGATGCCTGAAACAAAACCCCGTGCGATTAGTCAGCAGGAGACAAACATGAACTTGGACAACACCTCGCCCACCGTTAGACGTGGGCCCGAAGAGTTGGTTCCGTCGCGCTATGCGGTACGAGTGGGTGAGATTGACGTGCTGGTGGTCAGCGATGGGGTGCTGCCGCTTCCGACCGAGATGTTGGGATACAACGCTGACGCGGCTACGCGAGCGGCCTGGCTGAACGACATGTTCTTGCCATCGGACGCTTTCGATTGGGCGCTGAACGTGGTCATGGTCCGTAGCGGCAATCAGACCATACTCATCGACGCTGGGCTGGGATTAGACCCGAACTTGAACTTGCCGCGGGCCGGGCAATTGATCAAGCGACTGGAATCGGCCGGCATGGACCTTGCCTCGGTGACCGACGTAGTACTTACCCACATGCACATGGACCACATCGGCGGGCTCCTCGTCGAAGGAGTGAAGGACCGGCTACGTCCGGACCTGCGGATTCATGTGGCCGCTGCCGAGGTCAAGTTTTGGGAGTCGCCCGACTTCACCCA
Organism: Microvirga lotononidis; assembly: GCF_034627025.1. Lineage (NCBI taxonomy): Bacteria > Pseudomonadati > Pseudomonadota > Alphaproteobacteria > Hyphomicrobiales > Methylobacteriaceae > Microvirga > Microvirga lotononidis. The sequence continues at coordinate 787,147 of NZ_CP141050.1, forward strand.
TGTCCACATGCCGCCAGGGTTCCCAGACGCGCTTAGAGCCACCGCCAAGCGGTTCGTGGAAGAGTACCGCAGCCAACTGGTGCAGTTCGATGAGGAGCACGAGGTGGCGCCGGGCGTGGTTGTCCGTCGCACCGGCGGCCACACTCCCGGGCACAGCGTAGTCCGCCTAGCATCCGGCGGCGACCGCCTGACGTTTGCCGGCGACGCTGTTTTCGCGGTCGGGTTCGACCATCCCGACTGGCACAACGGCTTCGAGCACGACCCCGAGGAGGCGGCCCGCGTCCGCGTCCGCCTTTTGAAGGAACTGGCGGCGACGGGCGAACAGTTGGTGGCTACTCACCTGCCGTTCCCTTCCGTCGGCCGGGTGGCGGTCGACGGCGACGCTTTCCGTTGGGTGCCGGTCTACTGGGATTACTGACCATTTGTTGGGTTAGGTCGGAACCAGACGACTGCATGTGATCGGACAGCGGGTCGATTGCTGCCCTGTGTGACACCGCCGGTATCTTAGCCAGCCTAGAATCCGGCTCCTCTACCGCGAGCAGGTTAACCTGCTCGCGCCTGTGCCGCACCGGCTTTTGCTCCAGCGTCATGCTGGTACAAGGGCTAAACTCAGGACAGATTCGACATGTCAAGTGGCGCGTTATGGGAGGTCTGTAGAGTGTCCCCACGCCGTTCTGCTTTTCGGCCACAACCCTCTGTTCGACCGATGCCCGGCATCATCTGATAGTTCGCTACATATACCGGGAGATCAAACGGAACTGGGTTCACGATGAAGAGCCGTTGTATCGCGGCTATTTCCATGTGGCCGCCGACATGCAAGCCCGCGCCCGGCGTCAGCGTCTGGGCAAACTCTCCCGCAAACCGGTGCTCGCGGTCTATGTCATGGATCGCCTCAAAGCTGGATGGTCGCCAGAGCAGATTGCTGGCCGTCTGCGGGCATCCGGTGCTCCTGAACGGTTGTCGCACGAGACGATCTACCGGTTCGTCTACAGCTCCCAAGGACAAAAGCTCGGGTTGTACCAGGATCTGCCCATGGCACGGCGCCGGCGGCGTGTGCGCTACCAGCGCAAACCTCGCGGCCTTTTCATTCCGGCGAGTAACACCATCGAGCAGCGTCCACCGGAGATCGCAGCCCGCACCAGCTTTGGTCACTGGGAAGGCGATCTGATGATGTTTCGCAAGGAGCTGGGCAAGCACAACCTTACGTCACTTACGGAGCGCCAGAGCCGTTACACGATCCTGACCCGCAACCGAGATCGCAACTCGACAGGGGTCATGACCGGCATGATCGAGAAGCTGAAAGTCCTGCCGGAGACGGCGCGTCTGTCGATCACGTTCGACCGCGGGACGGAGTTTGCCTATTACCCGTTGCTCAAGCAGAGGCTCGGCATGGACAGCTATTTCTGCAAGCCACAGGCCCCCTGGCAGAAAGGCACGGTCGAGAACACCAATGGCCGGGTTCGGCGCTTTCTGGCACGGGACGCGGACATTGCCACTTTGCCCGAGGAGGCTCTGCTTGAGATCTGTGATCGGCTCAACGGGACACCGCGCAAGTGCCTGGGCTATCGCACACCCAAAGAGGTCCTGATGAGTTCTCTGGATCCGGGACTGCCGGAGCTGTGCAACCCTGATCAGCTCCGCCCCGGCAGTCCCTGACCGACCGGGAACCGATGCCCGCCAACCGTCGCACTTCGGCTTGATTCCACAGCGTCATCTCCCCTCAAGGAAGGATCGCAGCGGAGCGTCTGACCAGACCTGGATTTCGATGTATTTTTCGAAGGGGCGCTGAGAGTAACCGTCATATCCGTGCTCATCCACATCACTAGGCAGGCCGTACTCTTGGACAAGGGCTGGCAACTCTTCGAGCCTGAAGGCTTTCTCGTGATAGGGCTTTGGTTCGTATGGAAGGCTGAATTGAGGGCCATAGGCCATGGCCGTAAAGCTGTCAGGGTAAGTTGCGCTCGTTACATGCGTCGGGAGTTGGGACAGGGGAATGCGAAGCTCCCGGGTATCTGGACTGAGCCCCTTGAACCACTCAGATTGCCCCAGGATCAGATAGTGAGGTGCATGACGCTCCGGCTGGCCTCCCACCTCAATGAAGAGCCGTCGCAACTTTGTCTCTGTTAGCCGCCTCAACTCCATGTAGCGCCGTCCGAAGATCCGTTTGGACGAGCCGGAAGCCCCTTGCCGGTTAAGTTCGCTCAGGACCCGGACCAGCTCGGCTTCCGACAGGTCTGAGAGGTTCAGGAAGGGACAACGGGAGCCAAGGTAATAGTGGGTGGCAAAGGAAGGCATATTGGTTGATGCAGTCATGGGTCACCAGAGTCGGAAGGGTGCCCAGGCGAGCGGCATCATCGATCTGCGCTCCCCGGTGGTATCCACCTCGGTCGCCAGTCACGCAGACAGTCCATTGTGAAGGGCAGCGAGGACGATAGCAAGTCTGATCCAAGTCCCTCCGCCCTGCCCTTCGACTGACCTGTCTATTTGGCAGGAAGCGGGACATTTCTATCTTGCATTGGCACGGTTTTTAGGGCGCGGCTCAGGCGCGAATGAAGGCGCTTATGTCCGTTCCCGGCTCCAAAAATCCGGTTCTCGCCTCCTCTGCAACCACGTTCCGAAGCCGTGCGACGACAGGATGGGTTTTCGCTACCGCTTCCGACTCGCTCAGCAGCTTCCTTAGGCTACCGAAGGCAGGCAGATCGAGGCTGATTACCTCCTCTTCATCCTCGACAGCAGTTGCGGCCACCACGCCCTCAGAGGCAGTCCGCTCTAGCACTTCGACGGCATACGGCTCAGAGATTGGGGTCGCAATCGCCGCTACAGGTTCCGGCGCGGCAATCGCCGGTTTCACAGACTCTGGCTCGGGTGCAGCCGTCACGGCCTCGGGAGCCGGTTCAAACAGCGGCCCCTCTTTGAGCGGTTCGAGGACCGGCACATTCAGCGCCTCGCCGAAGCCCGCCACTTTCTTGCGCGCCTCGATATAGTCCCGATCCAAGAAGAAATGCAGCTTGTCGAGGACCGCGCCGTTGTGACCGCGCACGAGGAGCAGAGACTTGCGGTTGTCGAAGCGGCGAACCGCGTCCGAGCTAATGAGAGGTTCCGCCTCAAACCGGCCGGATCGGGAGTTGGAGCGAAGCCCCATGCCCCCCTTCCCCGGTGACGAACTCCATCCTTCCCGCAGTATGTAGTGGCGGCCGAGCTCTTCCGAGACGTAATCCGCCGTGGCCTTGTCACCGACCGCAATGTTGAGTTTCACATCCATGTTGCCGAGGAGCATTTCACGGATGGGCTTGCCGTAGCGCGCATCCAATTGCGGGATGTTTTGGGCGATAATGGCAATCTTGAAGCCGTAGCCGGCGACGAGCGGCGTCTTGTCGACAATCTCCGGCAGGCGTCCGAACTGGTAGAACTCATCGAGCATCATGAGGAGCTTGTGAGGTTCATCTTTCCCCGGCAGCTCGCGCATGAGGACATCGTGAACCTGCTGGATGAACAGGCGAATGAGGGCTTCCGCCGACCCGAGATCGCCGGCAGGCGTTCCAATGAACACCGTGAAGGGTTTCCGGCGCAGTTGCGCAATATCGAAGTCGCTCCGGCTTGTGGCGGCCGCCATGAGTGCGCCGTTCCAGGCGTTGAGCGCGGTCATGATATGGGCCTCGAACGAGGGCCGTTGCTCGGGATCGCGGCTTATGTGTTGCCGAAACTTGTCCGCCACATAAGGGTGCAGGTCCGGTTCCTCATTCAAGATCGTCTTCATGACGGAGGCCAGGTCCTTGCCGGTGCTAAAGAGCCGGACCACGGAGCGGATTGTCCGCCGCCGTTCCATCCGCTTGCTGTCGAGGACGTACCCTAAGAGCCCCGCGAACACGCTTCGCGCGGTCGCGGTCCAGAAGGCGTCTCCCTTCTCCGGTGACGGCATCAGGGTATTGGCGATATTCTCAATTTCCGTGGAGCGGCGCGGCCAGTCCGACACGCTATCGAGCGGGTTCCAGCAATGGGACTCGGCCGAGCCAGGGCTGAACAGAAAGACCTCCTGGCCCATGGCGAGGCGCGCAGGCCCGACCTCCTGCCACATCTCCTTTTTGACATCGAGGGCAATCAGCGAGCCGCGCCATTCGAGACCATTGGTCAGGACGAAGCCGACGCCCTTACCGGAGCGGGTAGGGCCGTTCACATAGATATGGCTATCGCCGCTGTAGCGGATCTTCTTGCCCTTGTAGGAGCCGAGGACGATAGACTTGCCCGGCACCCCATCGAGAAGACCGGCTTTCTTCAAGTCGGCTTCGGTCGCAATGCGTGCCGCGCCCTTGGGCGCCTTCACCTTCCAGGGCTGGAAGTAGATCAACGCGCCGATCGCCACCAGGGCGAGGATTTCACAGAAGAGGGCGACCGTTGAGACCGTGACAAGCTTCATGACCATGGGATGCCCCCAATAGGCAACCACCTGGTCAAGAGCCGCGCGCCAAGAGCCATCAACGACGACAGCCTTCCACATGGCCGTTTGGCGGCTCAGGAGGTACGTGGCGGCCGCATAGTTGAACGACCAGACGACGAACGCCCCGCTCAGGACTGCGATTGCGCACACGACGAGAGCGCCGGCTTTCACATACCGGCCGAGTTTCCTGTTCACCGCCCTGCCCTCTTGAACTTGCTGAAATAGATGTCCGCCACGCCGCGCGTCGGCTCTTTGCGGAGTTGGACAATGACCGGGACCGTGGCGCGAATGATGTCCATCAGTTCGGCTTTGGTCAGGCCGAGACCGGCTTGCAAACAGGCCATCGCGACCCGGATGACCGCCGTCTGAGGCGAGTTGGCGTGAACCGTACTCAGGGAGCCGGGGTGCCCGGTATTGACCGCCTGGAGAAAGGTGAAGGCGTCCGCCCCGCGGATTTCCCCGAGGAGGAGCCGGTCCGGCCGAAAGCGCAAGGCGGCTTCCATCAGATCCAGGACCGTCACCTTGGCGAGCCCCTGATCGCCCTTCGAGGCCAGGAGGGAGAGCCAGTTGGGTTGCGGCGGCTTGAGCTCTAGCGTGTCTTCGAGCGTGACAATGCGCTCGCGTAGCGGAACTTCCTTGAGCAGCGCATTGAGGAAGGTTGTCTTGCCCGAGGACGTGCCGCCCGAGACGAGGATCGTATATTTGTTCTCGGCGGCGAACTTGAGCGCCCTCATGCGCCCTTGCGGGCTTGGATCGCCCAGGAGTTCAAGAAAGACCTCATCGGTTGCGTCGATGTCGTCAGGGTCGACCTCATGCGGTCCTGACGCCTTGACGGCATCGAACGCCCCCCTCGCAAGGTAATCCTCCAACGAGTAATCGCGGATCACCTGCTTGCGGATCGAGAAGGCCCCACCGCTTGGGGTCGCAGGCGCAAGCACGCCCTGAAACCGTTCCCCGAATGGCATGGCGGCCGAGAGAAGCGGCGTGACCTCATTCACAGACTGGTTGGTGTAGCTCGCAACCTGTTGCGCGATGCGCTGGATCTGGAGGCTCGACAGGGCCAGGACCTCATGGCGCTGCATATCGGCATGGCGGGTGGATTCAATCCAGACCTCCCCAGGCCGATTGCACATGATCTCGATCACTTGGGGATCTTCGAGCCAGGGCCTAATCGGCTCGCAGGCTTGCCGCAGGAAAACCGGGAGCGTGTGCCACACGCTCACCGGCTCACTTGTAGACGGCTTTTGAACGACGTAGTTCATTCAATGCCTCTTTGACCGGATCTTGATACAGACCGGAGAAATCAAGGTCTCTGCGCACGAAGACCATGATCCGCGTTCCTTGATCGACGTGGATGGTCGGCGGGATGTTGATCGAGTCCTTGAGCGCCTGGTTGGCAAGGTCGGACATCGTTTGAGCGATGGTCTGTTGCGCTTGGGTTTGCGCCTGCTGCTGGATGTAGGAGCCGCCCCCGGCAACAGCCGATTGGCCGTCGCTGTTCAGGCCAGCAATGAAGGAGCTCACACCGCCGACGACGCTGAGCAGGATCGCGGAGCCGAACCGCTCGGGGTAATGGTTGTCCACGTCACCCGCGAGGCCGGAACGTCCAAGCCCATCCGTCCCGTAGGAGCCGGGGGACACGGACACGCCGTCGGCGCGCAACATGCGGGTCCAGGCCACCAGAACCCGCGTCTGGCCGCGCGAGAGGCCGGACTTGTACTCGCCGGTCAGCATCGTGCCCTTGGGGATCAGCACCCGCCGCCCGTCGAAGGAATAGACATCCTCGGAGGTTATCGCCCGCACCATGCCGGGCAGGTCCGATTGAATGGCGGTCTCAAGCGTGCCCCGGATCATGGTTCCTTGCGGGATCAGGGCATCAATGCGGTTGTTCTTGGTCGCGCGCGCCGTCTCGACATCCTGCGACGACGCCCGAGCCATGAAGGCGCGGTTCGAGTCCGTCTCAGGCCCATCCACACGCAAGGCCCCTCCCCGCTCGGAGCCGCCAGCAAGGGAGCCCTCGCCTTGGCTGCCGCCGTCGAAGATCAGCATACCGGAGCGGAGCGCCGCCAGCCGGCGCGCCTCTTCCTCGCGCCGCCGCTTCTCCTCTTCGGCCAGCCGCCGCGCCTCGCTATCGTCAAGGACCGGCGCAGGCTGGAGCACGGCCACCGCTGCCGGAGCCGGAGGCGGCGGAGGAGCCGCGACGACCGGAGGCGGTTCGATCACCATCCGGTTGTCCTTTTTCGGCGGCGGCTCATGGAAGTCCCAGTTCACATTCCGGGCTTGCGCCGTGTTGAAGGTTTCCGGCTTTTCCTCTTTCACAGGGTTGGCGCTTTTCTGGCTGGAACTCCAAATCCAGGCCAGAACGCCGAGGGTCGCGGCCACGAGGACGAACAGGGCAAAGCCGTTCGCCCGGCCGGTATGCTTCACCGGCAGACCGGACCCGGCCTCTTCGGTTTCAAAGTCAATGCGTGACATCGAGGATCAGCCCTTTGCCTTGATTACGGGAGCCGGAGCCGGGACCGGTTCGCCCACCATCTGAATTTCGGGCTGGATCGGGGTCATGATCGACTTCGGAGACTCAGCCGGTTGAGCGCGGAGATTGAAAACGCAGGTCGCTTCATTGTTGCCGCGCAAGGTCCATTGCGCCGCCACCTTATCGACCACGATCACCTCACCCTCGCGTCTGTGATTGATGAGGCTTTCGGTTCCGTCCGGATTGACGAGGAAGATCCCCGGCACGTCGCCGGCAAACTTGAAGTAGGTCTTCACGCCATCATCAAAGATGTTCTGTGGCGCGTTCAGGCTGGAGCCCTTGAACCCATAATCCAGATTGGCATTCGCCGCGTTCTGCTTGAGTTGCTGGAAATTCGGCATCGCGGCCATGCGCTTGGCCTGTTCGAGCATCCGGGCATCCACGATTTCATCCGGGTAATCGAACCGCAGCTTGAACGTCATATCCTTGTTGTTGGGCGAGCCAGCTTTGAGCAGGAAGTTGTAGATCCGCTTGTTGGTGACAATGTTCATGTTCGTCACCGCATCGCGTTCCAGCGGCTTGATGAACAGGAATGCCTTGCTCTTGTCGGGCACCGCCTGCCAGGAGACGCTATCGCCCATGGCGACCGTCGCAATCTGTTCATCCTTGCCAAAGACAATCATGGTCGAGACGCCGAGGGTTCCGGCGAGCGACACAACGTTGTCCTTGTGATAGGTCACGGTCCGAATGCGCTGATCGGCCTTGACCGCCGCAGGCACGAGTTCGGCCGAGGCGCCAGAGGACAGGGCCACCAGGGCGGCCAGGGTCAAAAGAAGCTGTTTCACTTTCCGGCCTCCGCCGTAACGTCCACGGTCTCTTGATCCTTGCGGTACTCGGTCACTTGGAAGCCGAGTGGGTTGTCAAAGCGGTAGTCGTTCCGCATGGGTTCCGAGGTGTACCGGAAGCGGACATTCGCCACCCAATGCTCCGTGACACTCTCCCGGTCGTTGCGCCGGGTCGTCTGGAAGCGCACCGCCGCCGTGCGCTCATTGAGGAAGATCACAGACTTGACCATGACCGAAATCGTCGTGTCCGCTCCATAGCGGCGCATCGGGTTCTTGAGGTTCGAGTTGTCAAACTCGTTCTGGAGATCCCGGCTGGCCGTCCCGGTCGAGTACAGCAGCGCCATCTCGTAATTGTCGCGCAGGCCCTTCGGATCGTAGGTCTCGCGAGCGCGGATGAAGCGCACGATATTGCCGCGCGTCACGGCCTCTTGCTCCGAGACCGTTCCGCCCTGTTCGAGCGGCCGCGCCACTTCGACAAAGCCGGTCGTCTTATCGACCGTGAGCGTGACCACCTCGAAGGTCTTGAGCGGCAGAAGGAGCAGCAGGCTTCCCAGGGCCGCCAGGAGGCAGAGGCCGAGGATCAGGGCGACGCCCCGCCACACGCGAAGCGAGTTCAGCGTCCGCTGATACACGGACTGCTCCCACCGCACGCCTTCATCATAGTAGCTCGGGTCAACGAGGGCCGGAGAGGCGCTATTGCTAGCCAGATCGGACATGGGGGTTCTCGCTTACGAACGATTGTTTTTGAGGTGAGTGATGAGAAGCTGTTGCTTCTGTTCTGCAGGGCTGGGAGCGATTGAGGCTTGCTGACCATCCGGGGCGCTGGATGTGACCGCGTTCGAGCCACCACCGCCAGATCTGCCCCTCAGTTTCCGGTAGCTCCACATGGCAATCTTGCGCGGCGCGTTCACAAGCTTGCGGTCGCGCCCCTCAGTGGTCAGGCGCGAGCCGCCAGCAATGCCCTGAGCGATGGCAAGGCTCTGATAGGTCAGGAAGTAGCCCACCGCGCACATGAGGAGAAATGGACCAACGACGGTCAGGGCCGTCGAGAGGTCTTTGATCGAGTTGGACATATCATCGAGCGTCGTCTTGAGCAGGACAATGTAGAAGCCGAGGATGCCATAGACGATTAAGGGAATGACCGCATATTGCATGCACGAGCGCATCCAGCCGTCGAACATCGGGAGGGAGATCTGAAACAGGGCGAACGCAATAAAGATCGGAGCCAGCCCGAGCAGGACGAACAATGCGATCTTGCCGAGAATGACGAGGAAGACCGCCGCCGCGACGAACACACCGGCCACGATCAGGACGATATAGGCGAGGATCTGCATACCGAAGCCTGCGATACCACTGGCCGCGCTGATCTTCTGTTGCGCCTCACTGGCCGCCGTCCACACCTCGCTCAAACTGTTGGAGATCCCGCTGACGCCTGCCGTGCAATCGGCCCCTCCTCCCACCGCCTGACAGACGATTTGCCCGAAACCTTCAGGAGCTTTGGTCAGGACTTCGACAATCAGGACCTGGAAATCGCCCCAGGAGAAGGCGAGCGTGTAAATCAGCATCATGCGACCGACGCGCCACAGAAACACAGGGGCCGAGACGCCCACCCGGCCGATCAGCAACTCATAGCCCCAAAACGCCAAATAGATTGCCATGGCCGCCAGAAAGACCGGCTGGAGCTGACCCGCAAGCTGCGTGTAGATCGCCTGGATGGCTGAGGCTCCCAGGGAATCGACCTTATTGAAGAGGGTGCCGATAATGTCGTTCACAGATCACCTCTGATCAGCAATCGTAGCCATCATTGTTGTTGGTGATGCAGGCGACGTTGTAGCCGGAGCCTGAGACCAGATACTTGCAGACGCTTGTTCCCGCGCCGTCCTTCGTCCCGGCTGTATTGCAGTCAAAGCCAGACTTCACAAAGTTTGCGAGCTTGCCTTCCGAGCCGCAACCAAACTGGCAGGCTTTGAGGATCGAGGATTGTGTCAGGGTTGCGCACTCCCCCTTGTAGCAAACCCGCTGTCCCACCGCGGATGTCAGGCCGTTGCTTTGCGCTTTCGCCCATTCGTCCTTTTGGTATCGCATCCAAGCGGAGACCTGCGCTTGTGGATCGCTGAGAAACTGCTCCGGCGTACCTTTGTAGTACTGGCTGACGGTTCCCCCTGTGCGGCTGTTCTTGGCCGAACAGAACTGAAACGCGCCATAGCATGCATAGCCGTTCACGACCGGAGACGTTGAGCCGAAACTACCTTCGCTCGCGCTCACGTTCGCAGCGTAATCGGCACAATCGGCAGACATCCCCGCGTTCATCAGGCTTACGGCGTTCTCGCCCGCGAGGGCGACGGTCGCAAAAAGGCAGGCCACGGCGGCTAGGATCGGACGCGAACGGTACATCGGGGGGCGCTACTGACCTGTGGAGGGGGAGTCTTCGACCAGACGCGCCTTGGCGCGGTCATAGGTCAGCATCTTTTGGCGGCTGCTGGCCTCTTCGATCTGCCGCAGCAGCTTGTCGTTCTCATACTGGAGGCGGATCGAACCGGCCTGGATCGCCTGCCCCCACACGCCAACTGTGCCGATCCGAGCTTGCGAGTTCTGGTCCCAAGCGCCCTGGAGCGACTGCACGCCGCCGATCTGCGCCTTGCCTTGGTTAAGGCCCTGCATATTGGCCTGGATCACGGCGGCCAGGGCGCCGATCGACTGCGCCATGGCGGCGTAGTTCTTGCCCTGGACAGCATTGATCACGCCAAGCGTGCCACCGACCAGCGCCGCGACATCGATCCCGTTCACGACGCTCGAGGCTTGACCCGGCCCAATGACGTAGGAGGTTCCGGCGTTCATCGAGCCGCCACCGGATTTCGGGGCAGCGACACTTTCTTTGACCCCCTCAGTCGGCTTGACCGTGTTCGCCTTGTAGGTGCGCGACCGCAACATGCAGCGCGCCGTCTTGTCCTCTTCCTTGAGGCGAGCCGCATCATTGGTCGGCACTTGCGCGAGAGCGCCCGTCGTGACGAGCGCGCCCAGTAGGACGAGAGCAATCCTGTTCATGGGCTGACCTTCCATCCGCAGAAGTGGGGAAGCCACGCGGCCGGATCGTCGCCATACTGCCTCCGCAGGGCCGCGCACTCCTCAACCGTGTCCCTGTTGCCGGAGAGGACTTCCACAAGATCGCGCATGTCCGACAAATCGAGGCGCGCAATCACCGAGTCCAAATCATGCTTGATGAGGAACTGACGCGCCTCCGGCTCCGTCGTTCGGACCCACTCAAATTCGCGCCGTGACAGCTTGAAGCCGCCCAGGTAGCTTGCTTCATCGGCCTTTGGGTTCGGAAAGAACAGGTTGGTTGGGGTCTGCTCAAGCAGGGTATGGGCGATTTCCGCCGATACGATGTCCTTGGCCGATTGCGTCCCGAAGCCGACGCAGCCGTTGAGCTTACGGATCGTCTTGAGCTTATCGTTGAGGAAGCCCGAGAACTTTTGATCGCGCAGGATCTTCCAGCCTTCGTCAATGAACAGCATCAAGGGCGTGCCATCCATAAGCCCTTCGATGCGGTGGAAGATGTAGCCGAGAGCCGCCGTGCGCAGATCGTCGTCATCGAGGATCTTGGTCATGTCGAAGCCGAAGATCCCGTTCCCGGCCGACCATGAATCCACCGGGTTGTTGAACAGCCAGCCCCGCGCGTTCAGCCAGACCTCGAAGCGCGAGGCCAGGTCGTCGTGCCCTGCCCTCTCCCGGCCCCGCAGAAGCATGGTCACATCTGATAACCGCCGATCCGCAGCCGGCACTTCAAAAATCTGATCGACGGCTCCCTCGATGATCTTCTCTTGTTCAGCCGAGAGCTCGCGGTTGTCGGCGGGACGGACCATGAAGCGCAGGAGGTTTTTCACAAACTCCCGGTTCCGAGGCGTGTCGGCTTGCTGAAGCGGGTTGAAGCCGGTCGGAGTGCCGGGTTCCAGGGTCTCATAGCTGCCGCCCACGGCGCGAATGAAGACTTCCGCGCCCTGGTCCTTGTCGAAATAGGCGCAACGGGGTTGCGGCTGCACCCGCATGGCTTGGGCCATGAGGAAGGAGAGCGCCACGGTCTTGCCGGAGCCGGTTGGACCCACGACGGTAAAGTTGCCGACCTGGCGACGGTGGAAATTGAAATAATAGGGCGTGCTGCTGGTCGTTTGCAGCAGGGAGATGGCCGGACCCCAATGGTTGCCGTCACGGCGACCCGGGGCGAAGTTATGAAGCGAGCTAAAGGCCGTAAAGTTGCGCGAGGTGATGAGAGCCCGGCGCGCGATATAGGGGAAGTTGCCCGGCATCTGAGCCCAAAAGCAGGGCTCCGCGTTCATGTCCTCCCGAACGACCGTCATCCCGAGCTGTTGCAGCTCGTTTGTCGTGTCCTGAACACACCGCTCCATATCGGCCAGCGTGTTGCCGAGGCACATGACCGTCAGGTGATGTTCCCCGAAGACGGCGCGGCCCGTCGTCAGTTCATCCCGAGCGACAGAGATAATCGCCTCGACTTCCGTTCCGCCTTCGTCCGAGGCCGCAATCTGGCGCTGAACCTTGCCGATCTGTGCCAGGACCGGAGCGCGGTCTTGAATGGCGAACGATTGTGAAACAATGAACTCGCCCTTGATCTTGAGGAGCCCGTCAAGCATCCCCGGCCCGGTATAGGCGGGATATTCACGGATCGAGACCATGCCGCCATAGCGGTTATCACCGGTCACAGGACCGCGCAGTTCGAGGGCACGCTTGCCGAAGGTGATCCGACGCGTGGGGAGATAGGTGTCCAGGCCCATGCGCGGCAGAAGCATGGGGATCTCGACGCCGCCGTTCAGGAGTTGGCCCAGGAACTCGCAGGGCTCCGAATAGACCGAGCCGTTGCGCGCCACCAGGGACAGGACCCGAGCGCCATAGCCGGCGAATTGTTGGGTCAGGTTGTTGACGGCCTCGGCCAGTTCCTTGCGTGCTTCCTTGTCCAGTTCGGACGCCGAGACACCTGCCGCCTTGCGGAAACCCTTCATGACCCTATCGGCCATGCCGACCTTGCCGGTGAAGCCCTTGCGGATCACGGTCAGGTAGAGGTCATTCACAAACATGCGCTGATCGCGGATGCTTGCGGAGTACCGCTCATTCAGAAGGTCACAGAAGGGGTTCGCGAATTTGCCATCGAGCGTCGGCCGAATTTCGCGCCGGATGATATGGGAATAGACCGCAAAGCGGCTGTCGTTCAGGGCACGAACAAACGTGTTCCGGCCTTCCAGCTTCAAGTTGATGTCGGCCTGGTCCGCCGTCTGAAAGCAGAAGCCGTCGAACTTCACAAAGGACATGAGCATGCCGTCCTTCGTGCGAATGGTCTGGTCATCCACATGCCGCAGGTACGGCAGCATATCGGCGATTTTCTTCTCGCGAGAAGCAACCGCTCCGAAGGACAGGAGAGGACGAACGGCCTTGTTCACTTGGCTCATGCCGGGTCTCATTTTAAGGCGAGTAGGAGTCACCGCCCCAAAAGCGGCGGTTGCGGGTGAAGGGGCAGCGCCCGAAGCGCACGAGAACAATGTCCATGAAGCGCGCATCCCGAACGGTCAGGATGTAGGCGATTGCGTGCACCGGGATCACCAGCAAGAACATGAGGAGGTTCTTGGAGTTGATGAAGATCAGGACGACAAGGCAGAACTCCAAAACGAACAAAACGTATGGAATGCCAAGCATCATGGGCGGCCTCGTGAGGCCGCCAACCAGAGGATCAATGTGAGGCGCTTCCTCGGACACTAGAGACCACCGCCGCCCGAGAGAGTTTGGACGATCTGCGCCCCACCGAAGATAAAGGCGACCCCAACGACGATGGAGAAGCACATCATCCACGGAATGCGGGAGGTCAGGGCGAGGTAGCCGCACACGCTGACGGCAATCGTGGCGGCTGTGGTGGCGAAGGTTCCGGTCAGGAAGGCCAGGACCTTCGAGAATGCGTTCTCGATAGGCTGGAAGGCCCCGCTCCCGCCGCCCAATTGGGCGTAAGCGGGATCCGCGCTCACGACAGCGGCAATGAGAGCAATCCCGGCGATCAGCGCCAGGGTGGTAGGATTAGACAGGTAGGCTCGAAGATTGTTCATAAGGGTATCGTCCTCAGTCCACATAAAGAACCGAGCCGCCGATCCACTTTTGGCCGGAGGCGTCAGTGCGTGATGCGTCAGGCTCTTGTGCAGCCGTCGCTTTTTTCCGACTGGCTCCCGAGCGGCTACCGCCCTTCAAGGAGTTGTCGAAACCGTAGTAGGAGTTGGCGACCGTCGCGACGTAGCGCACAGTCTCGGAAATTGGGGGGACGCCTTTGGCGTCGTACACGCGCCCAGGGCCGGCGTTGTAGGCCGACAGGATCAGGAAGATGTTGCCGCCGAACTCAGCGGCGAGATCCTTGAGGAAGGCTACGCCGCCGCGAATGTTCTCGGCCGGGTCGCAGATGTCCTTGACCTTATACATGGCCGCCGTGCCGGGGATCAGTTGCATCGGACCGCGCGCGTTCTTGTCCGAGTTGACCCGCGCGCCATTGGCGGATTCCTGATCGACAATGGCGAGAGCGAGCTTTGCATCGACGCCCTGCTTTGTGGCCTCTTCTTCGACCAACTTGCGCACAAGGCCAGCCTCGACGGGCTCGCAGAGCGGAGCCACGTCGGGCGTTCCGGTCGTGGTCGCGTGAGCCGATCCGGCAGCCAGCAAAAGAGTGAGTACAAGAGCCGGGCGCATGTGTATCTCCTTGTCTGTCACTAAATATTGCGGTATCACCAAATGAGCAAGCAGAATGTACGAGCAAAAATGCGAAGTTCAGCACAAATGACAGTGGCGCTTTTGGCGCTCGCAGCCACGCCCGCAGCGGCTCAGGATGCGTCGTTCGGATGCAAGGTTTTGCTTTGCGCGGCGGCCTCTACGCCGTCATGGACCGGCATTCCCTACTGCGTTCCGGTCATGCAGCAGTTGTTCAAGCAGCTTGCCATGGGAAAGCCGTGGCCGGTCTGTTCAGAGGGGAATGCGAGCGCGCCCGGCTATGAGCCTTATGAACCTTGTGCGCCTGGAAAGGTCAGCGTTCGCCAGAACGACGAAGGCCACTTCATAACCGATGAGCAAGGGGGACAATGCACAGCCCTTGTTGCCGACAACGATCCCCGCTTTAAGGAACTCAACTGTGAAGCCGGTCATGCCTGCATTGATCCCAATGCGCTTGAGCGGCGGATCGGCAGAGAGAAGCCCTACTATGTCGATCTGGCATATGGCGGGCAGACGAAACGGTTTTGGTTCAGCCTGAACGGCGCAGACTAGGGGCGCTCGGGCGTAAACCCGCATCATGAGGAACCCGGTCATGTCCAAGTATAATCCCTACTCGATCTATGATCCGAACTCACCCTACTATGACGACCCGCCTGTCTACCCGAAGGTATCGGGCGGAACGGGATGGCCGATCCTTTGGGTCGGAGGCTTCGCAGCGTTGTTCTTCTGGTCCTATGTTGCGCCGGTCTTTTATACGCTCGCGTACATTGGCGATTTTCTCTTGCAGTTAGGCAATCCGCGTGGGGTTGTGGAATGGCAAGGGGATAGCTCGACCTACACTATCGTTGTGGCCGGTCTCACATGCGTTGCGCTCCTTGGGGGCGTCTATTGGCTTCTCCGCCGCGTTTGGCGGTTCGTTCGATCCATCAGGCAGGGGTACTAGAATGCGTCTGAAACAGATCACCATGATTGTGGCGCTTGCCGTTGCCTGGACCTCTCCGGTTCTGGCACAGCAGCAGAAGCTTCCCCCCGGCTACACGCTCAATCCGACGCTGATGTATAAGAACGTTGCGCAAGACCCGGATGGAATCTGGTCTGCGAACGACCTTGTTCCCGTTGGAAGCCCTGCGCAGCACCCCGACATCGCAATTGCCCGTGTCTCAACTCCCGCAGGCGAGTGGATCCTTTCACAGATCCTCGGCGGGTGCAGCATGCAGAGCGATTGCCCGTTCCGGCTCATTCTCAAGCGGTCGAATGGAAAAGCGGCAAAGGTCGCGGGAGGCGTCTTGGCCGAGGGCGGAACGGCAGTCCTGTCCGCCGACTACTCGAAGATTTTCACAGAGACCTATTCCGGCGTTGAAACCAACCCCGTTGAGGTGCCGAAATGACCCGCCGTTTCGCGGTCGCCCTGACCCTATCCTACGGCCTTCTGGCCCTGGCCGTACCTGTCAGTGCGCAGGTGCCGGTGATCGACTCCGCCACGCTCTCGCAGGCGACGCAAACTGCCTCGAACACGGCGGCGATCATGCAGAGCAACCGACAGATCATGCAGACCGTGCAGGAGACGTTGAAGGCCGTCACCGGCAACCGGCAGACCGGCTCCATCGCCAGCGCAGCCCTTGGGTCCGGCTTCAATATGTCGGGTGCCCCTTCCCTCTCCTCAATCCTTGGCGGCGGCCAGATGGCTTGGGGCAATCTCGGAGAGTTCGGGCAGGTTGCGGCCGGCATCATCAACGGCCTCAAGCTGGTGAATACCCTGACAGGGATCAGCGGCTCGAATGTCTCCGGCACCGATAAAGCCTATCAGGGAGCCGTGAACACCGCGACGGCCTTGCAAGGGATGGTTGCCGGAACGCAGTCCGCCGCCTCCACCCGCACCAGTGCATTCCAGGCGGCAGGCGGTCAGATCGGGACCGCGCGGGACATCAAAGGGTCCATCGACCAGAACAGCCAGTTGCAGGTGCAAACCGGCCTGACGGTCAACGAACTTATCGGCGTCATGAATGCCGCCAATGGCGCCCTGAACGCACAGCAGATGCAGGAGCTTGCCGGGCAGGCTCACGCCGCGAAAGTGCTTACCTATGACCGCTCGAAAGCCCGGTTGGTTGCCCCCTGACATGACACGATTTCTCTCCCGTTTGGTCACCGCCGCCGCACTCGGCGTCGCCGTTCTCGGCCTGTCGGCCTGTGCCGGGCACAAGGAACTCAAGGCCCCCTGCTCTCTCTCAGGCCCATATTTCAGCGCATCCGCCTTCGCCATGGACAGCGATTGCGGCCCCTTGAGGATGCTCAATGAGTGAGGCATTCGCCCCTGTGCGTGGCGCGAGCCGGACGGCCTGCCGAGCCTTGGGTTTCGCAGGAGCCCTCTTGGCCGCCACCTTGAGCCCGGCCGCCGCGCAAGCTTCGGCCCAGGCGCAACCGGCCTTCGGCATTCCCAAGGACGGCGTGACCTTCGAGACCGGCGACACCTGGCAGCAGAACGGCCAGAGGATGCGGCTCTATGGGGTCCAAGCCTGCATCCGAGGGACAACATTCACAAACCCGGCTGGAGGAACGGTCGATTGCGGCGAGGCGTCCTTGTCCTACCTTGCCGCTGTGATCCGTGACACCTCCCCCTCCTGTGTCCCGGTCGCGCAGATCGCCGGGGCGCCGGCGACAATCATTGTCGTTTGCACGGCCCAGGTCGGAGGGCAGACCCTCGACCTCGGGACCATCCTGGTTTCCCAGGGTTTCGCGTTTGCCTCATTCTCAAACGACGCGAAGCCTGTTTACATGCCCTATCTCGTGGCAGAGTTAACGGCTAAGCAGGCGAAGCGCGGCCTTTGGGCCGCGTCCGACCTGCCCCACCCCAACGCCCTCTTGTTCAAGACTGTCGGCAATCAGCGATGAGTTCACGTAGCAAATACATCAGCGAATGGAAAAAGGCTCAGAAGGCGCTCTTGCCCGATATGAGGGAGACCAAGGCGTTCGTGAGCTCTGAGACCTATGACCAGCTCGTTGAGCTAGCGCAGAGCCGCAACGAACGCCTGCCGCTGACAATCGGGCGGGTTCTGGATTTCGCCCTCAGCGTCATTCACCAGAAGGAGCCCGAGGAGCTAAAGCCCGAGCCGATTGTTTCGGCCACTCTCGAGGTCCCGGCCGAGGCGCTGTTGAAGGCCATCCTCGCCAGCCGGTTCCCGACTGACACCGGAGCGGCGCGGCTGCGCCAGTTCGCTTTCGTGCAGATCCTGGCCGAGCACAACGCCCGAGGCGAGGGGCTGTCCTCGACCGAGCTTGCGAACCTGACAGGCGGATTCCGGTCGCAGATGGATCTTATGGCAAAGTTGCTCATGGGGCGCGGGATCATCACCCGTAAGCACGCGACCGGCCATAAGGGCGCGAAGAACGTCAAGCTCTTGATGATCGCGAAAGACGCGCTCAAGAACCTGAACGACGCCCACATTGCCGAGACCGGCGAGCCGATCGAGGGGATCAAGGAACTCAAGAAGATGGGCCGGTAAGGTCTCCCCTAGCGGCCCCGCAGCCGACACAGCCTAAAACGAGAAAGGCCGGTCCGTATCACAGACCGGCCTTTTCCCTGTCAGATCACCAGAAAGTCTTTGTGCGTGAGTGCCAGGCCCTTCTTGAGTTGCGCGAAGGCGAAGGCTTCGCCCGGTCCCGAGCCGTCAGGATCATACGACACCAAGCCGGTCTTCTTGTCGTAGATGATGAAATCGTTGCCGTCCGCGGCCGCCGATCCCACCTTGAAGAAGCTCTTTGCCAGATCGCCCTTTTTCGTCAGGGCCGTGAAGACGGTCCGGCTCAGCCAGATCGTGTCATCCTTCACGTTGAAATCCGTGATCCGGTCGATGTCGCCGTTCGTGGGGTCCGTGTCGAACACGAACGCATCCTTGCCAGCGCCGCCCGTCAGAACGTCCGAGCCCCACCCGCCATAGAGCTTATCGTCCCCGGCCCCGCCGTTGAGGGTATCGTCGCCAAGGCCGCCGTAGAGGGTGTTCTTGGCGCTGTTGCCGATCAACACATCATTGCCGTCGCCGCCAATGGCTTTCTCGATCACGGTCTTAGGACCGATTGAGACCGTGGCCGTGAGATATTGGCCCATGGCCCACTCAATCGGGGCGCTCAAGCTGCTGAACTTGCCTTCGCGCAGGTCAATGGTGACACCCACGGTCCCGACGTATTTGATCGTATCGTTGCCGCCGGCGTCATCAATTGTCTGCCAATACTTCTGCCCCTCCTCGAAGACATACGTGGTGTTGCCCGCATTATGTTTCGCGTTGCGTCCGTAGAGCGCCTGGATCGCCAGAAGGTCATTATACATGGGGGTGGTCGGGTAGAAGTCTGGTCGGTTGGATTCCCCCGTTCCAACAGCATTGTATGCCATCACCGTGTAGAGCAGGCTGTCGTGTTGCAGACCGCTCTTCCCACCGCCGCCTTTGTCGGTAGGATGTTTGAGGCCGAGAGCATGACCGATTTCGTGCATGATGAGCTTGGCGCCGTGAATGCCCGCCGCTGCGCTCACGTCTGAGGTTGACGATATCCAGACATCCCCGCCGCTTGGGTTGGATGAAGGATAGTAGCCATAGCCGCCTGAGATGTCCGGGCTTTTCACAAACCGGAGCTCGCCGACCTTACTGCTGGTTTCGGTGACTTGGGAGAACTTGAGCCCCGAGACGTCAGACCACTGCTTGAGGGCATTCTTGATCCCGGCGACTTCCGTTTCGTTGTAGGTCTCGACTGCACGCTTCGTGTAAACGTACTTGGACACCTCTGGACGTGCCACGCTCCACGTCAATGTCACGCCCTTGCCGACATCGCCGCCCCACTTAACGCCATTGAGAAGTGTTTTGGCTTTGCCAATCGCAGGAAACGCATCGCCATAAAAGGTCGCCGGAACGGTGTTGCGCTTAGGTGTTGCCACGATCTTGCCCCTTACATTCAGCCTAGTATAGCAGGCGTTCTATTGCTAGAACGCTTGCCGGTCAGTTGACCCCATAGATCTTTTTCAGAGCGTCCGGCATGGGATCGTTCGTGCGCCGGATGGTCTCGAATTGACGGCTTGCCACCCTTTTCCGCTCCGGCTTGTTCGGCTTTGCAGCCGCCGCATGTGTCGAAGCCGTTTGGACGGCGGAAGGCTCATCCACCAGCGTATCGAGAGCCGTCATGAAGCCTTTCATCGAGGCTGCAAGCTCAATCGTCTCAGAGCCGAGTGCATAGCGGAAGCGGATGTTGCTCGCACCCAGGATCAACTGTTGCGCGGTCGTGTCGGCCGGAATGTAGAATTCACAGGTCGAACCGGAGCAGGCCCATTCCTCCTTGCCGAACTCACGGATGAAGCCACCGATCGCCAGTTGGACCTTGTTGGCCGGATTGGCCGCAGCCGGGAACGAGACGAGAAAGAACGGCTTCTTCTGTGAGGACTCGACCAGCTTCCACGTCAGCGCCCACTTGCCGCCAAGCCCTAGCTCTTGCTCAAGACGGCAGACGCGGCGGTTGCGGGACTCGATTTCGTCACAGGCCAGCCGCCAATCGCCATAGAAGCGTGACGACGACACATAATCACCATCACTCACCGGCTCACCGGGAACAATGGCGCTCGCCAGCGCCAGCCGCGCCAGTGCAGGCGCGGCGGCTTGAGGAGCGGGAGCCGGAGACGCCGGTTGCGCAGGCGCGGCCGGAGCCGGGGCTTGCGCCTGGGGCGCTTCCGCCTTCGCATCTGAGGGAACGAGCGGCTGTTGTGCCAGGGCCGCCGATCCGATCAGGGTTATGGCGCTCACCGCCGTCAGCGCCAGGAGCCCGGCAAACTGGATCTTCGAGTAATCTTTCATCGTCAGCCCCTTAGTTCAGCGTGAAGGACATTCCGCCCGCCACGCCCCATTCCCCGTCAGTCGTGCTTGCGGAAATGTTGTAGCGTGCAACGCCGTCGTCGCTGTTCCAGCCGACGCCGATCGCCATGGCCGACGAGCCGCGCCAGTGACCGGCACCAGCCGCGACGCTGGCCTTGCCGGGACGCGGATCGTATCGGAGAGACCCCGTAGCAAGGCCGACCGCCGCCGCCGCCCTTGCCTCTTTGCGGACCTCCGCGACTTCGCCGGAGAGCGCACTGAAACGACGATCCACATACTCCTGCATCACGCTCATGCGGTTGTCGGTATAGGTCTTCCCGCCCCCGGCCGCCGCCCGAAGCTGACGCAGGTTCACCGCGTCAAAGTCCTGTTGACCGTCCGCCACATTGCTGATCTGGACCGGCTTGCTCTTGTCGCCGCCGCGCAGAGTGACCCGGTTTCCTTTCGAGCCGTCCTCATTGCGGTCATACTTGATCGTGGCGTCATCGAGGGCGGCAATCGCGCCGCCCACGTTCCGGTACTCGCGATCCTGCACCTGATAGGTCGGCATCAGGACCGCGCCAGGGTCGGTTGCCCCCGCGACGGAGGCGACCGCCGATCTGCCGTTGATCGTCTGTCCGTTGCCAGGACCGACAGCAGCTCCGCCACCGAGAGCAGCCGCCAGGGCGCGAAGCTGCGCCACGTTCGCGGCGTCGGTGTTTTCCGTGCCAGCCGCCACATTGGTAATCTGCCGCTCGGCGCCGGCCGCACCGACCGAAACGGAATTATCCCGATCTGTCTTGGAGCCGTCCCCGAGGGCGACCGAGTTGTTGTGCGAGGCCACCGAACCGGCACCCACGGACACCGTTTTGTCGCCGGTCGCTTGCGCGTCCGGGCCGTTGCTGTTGGTGCGGAAGTTGGTGATGCCCTTACCGGCATTCACATTGTTGATCCAGGTCGAATGCTGATCGACCGTGGTTATGATACTGGAAACCTTCGTCTCGACAGTCCCAAGCCGCGAGGAGTGATCCGCCAGCAACGCGGTATGATCCGCCAGAACCGTTTCGGCCGCATCCAGGCGCGTCCCATGAGAGGCAACCGTTGTCTCCAGTCCGCCGATCCGGGTCTCATGGTTGGCGAGCGTCTGGTTCTGAGCATCATTGACCGCTTCGACAGAGTTCAGGCGGTTATCCTGCTGAACGTTCTTCTGTTCGACCCCATCAAGGCGGGCATCTTGAACGGCGTTCTTGTTCTCTACATTGGTTAGGCGGTTGTCTTGCTGAACGTTCTTCTGTTCGACCACGGCAAGGCGGCTGTCCTGAGCATCGTTCTTATATTCGACCTCGGATATGCGGTTATCTTGCTCCCTGTTCTTCTGCTCGGCTGCGTCGATCCGGCCCTCGTGGTTGACGATGGTTTGGTTCTGAGCGGCGTTGACCGCCTCCACCGAGCCGAGCCGAGCCTCATGATTGTTGATCTGGTTCGTGATCGCGGGGTTGAGCCGGATCGGGCTTCCAGCCGTGCCGTTGCCGAGGATCGTTGAGCCGTCCGTTACAGGTAGATCGGGTTCTGCTCCACCGCTACCGTTACGGATGTTGTTGATCTGGTTCTGCAGGTTGGAGAGCGCGTTGTTGACCTCAGCTGCGCCGGCCCAAACGCCATACTCAAGGTTGGGCGTAGACGCCGAGGGAAGGCAGTTCGCCGATTGACCTGCGGAGATATCGTATTTGACGATACAGCCGGCTGAACCCTGTACCTTGGGGGCGGTTTGCGCGAGAGCGCCAGGGCTAACACCAGAAACGGCAATCGCGGCCGCAACGAGGGCCGCGATGAAACGAGGGGGAGAGTGCAGGGACATGAGGCTAGACCGCCATGAGAGAGGGATCGCTTTGAGGGAGGGAGCTATTCACAGATAGCTTTACGCAACTCGTAGTCTTGGAGGGGGTGTCGGGCGGCTCAATGCCGCCGTGCAGGATGGCGGCTGTCCTGCCACATGCAGGCTTGCGCGCCGATCAGCAGGTTCTCGACAATGCTCTTGGGTTCGTCTGGATCAGAGACAGCCCCGGCTCTCTCGACCGTTTCGACCCACTGCTCCGCGATTTGCTCAACCTCATGGAAGGAAGAGCCCGAGCCGAGAGCCCACAGCAATCTACTGAAAGCACTCAGGGCGTCAGAGCCGGTCGATTTGGAAAGGGCCGAGCCCGTCATGCTCGCCTTGGTGAATTGATCCTCTGCGAGAGCGGAATCCGCTCGTACTATCGCGAGGCGCTGTGCCTGGCCATTCATGATCTTACGTCGCCTGAAAACGATTGAACTGTGAAAGGCTTGCGTTCTCAGGACGATAGGCATTCGCCCCTAAAGACAGGGGGAAATCAATGCGCTACTACTTCCGCGCTCAACTTATGTAGAGCGTCTATGGATTCGTATCGACGTGAACCGTTAGCAAACCTTAACGTCGCTCTAGAGGGAATTAAGAGGTGGTGCAAGGGCCCAGATCGCAATTCAAGGGCGAATCCCTTTCCCTCGTCCGTAAGGCCATCATTCGCATCGTGTTGGCAGACCTCCTTAGAGAAGAGTCTGGGGCCATGGCGGTGCAGCACGTGGGAATTCTGTGGATAATTTATGAGTACTCGGATTCACAAGATCCGATTACCACTGCGAGATTGAAGTCACTAACCCAGATGACCTCAACTGCGATCATCAGGATTGCGGAGCGCCTAGAGAGTCTTGGCTTGATCAAACGCAGACTCGTCACTGCGAGCCACGGCCGAGGCCGTGCGTGGGAGTATCATCCGGCATTGCCCGACGATCTTATAGGCGAAGCCGTGAAGGGGATCCTCGCTGCGGGAACGCCACTTCCACCGCTCTAGACTTTGAGCAAGCGCGTATAGGCCTCTCATCGCCTCGATGGACCGCCAGCATCACCGTCAAAGACCGAGCCAAGAAATGAAGGCCGGAACAACCGCGCTGATATGTGTCTGCGCGAATATGGCACTGCGGTCTAGATCTTTACTCATCAAACGCCCTCTCGACCGGGATCCGAGGTGATGCGCTAGGCGCTAAAATTTGCTGTTAAACATGGTCACCTTGGCGCTTTCTTTATTTCCCTTATGCGTCTAGTTACCGGCAGCAACTGTGAAAGTTGTCCGGGAAGTGTGTGACCTAGACAGAACAGCAATTTTACCTCGCAGAGAGTGTACAGGTGCCGGGGAGCACCTACCCGGCCGCTGGCCGGTTCCCATCCACAGGTCAGGTGAATGTCGTTGTCGGTGCTCTTCATCCCTGCCTCGTTCTTCCTACACGTCTTGGCCACCCCTCTCGTCAGACACGTGGCAAGATCCATGCGCGCCGCATCCGTGACGATTGAAGACGCGGTTGTAGCTGAACATCCAGATTCAGACCTTACTGCACCTGGCGCGTTGGAAACGCGACTTTCACGAAACCGACCTACGCGGCAGAAGTGGTGTCTCGGACCAACCCAGGAAGTGGGTTCCGGCCTTTCGCCAGAGTGGCGGCCAACCCCTCTTGCTCTTGTGAATCCCTATGCCGGCACCTTCGGTCCCGAAACCATCGCGGCCGGGAAATTTCCCCTGCCCTTCGGGCATTCCTCGCCATCAGGCTCCGCCTTGCAAATTTCCCTTTTGCTCAGGTGCACCGCTTCGCTCCGCCCCCTTGAACGGGGTTCAGGCCCGCCCGCGCCGTCATGGCCGGGTTTCATCGCAACGGGGTCTCAGCCCCACCTTAAAGGAAAAAGACCATGAGAAACGTCGCAAAGTTTGAGATCCGCGGTCAGGTTGTCCGCACCAACCAAGTCGGCAAGGCCCTGAAAGTCACCATCGCCGCCAACTACCAAGTGAAGGATGGCAACGAGTGGAAGGATGATCCGCACTACAACACCGTGACGATCTTCAATGAGCGGACGCAGAAGTACATCGCGGACCATATCGGGACCGGCGATCTGGTCCAGGCCGAGGGCCGCCTTCGCCAGGGAAGCTTCGAGAAGAACGGCGAGACCGTCTATACCGTCGATCTGATCTGCGACGACTTCTCCCGCCTGTCCCGAGCTTCCAGCAACCGCGAAGAGGGCTAACGCCCTCAAAGAGCGGGGGCATCCCGCCCCCGCTCTTTTCACCCCCTGAATGGACGCTCCTATGTCGAGCCAAACCGCCGAAGTCCCGCGCAGCACGCCCCGAACAGTCGCCGTCGAGATGCGACTGTTGCCGGTCGAGTGGCGCGCGGTCCTGTTTGGACTCGGCTCATTTATCCTGGACCTGCAACACGCGGCCCAGGAGCTAGAAGAGGCAGAGGCAATCGCCCTGCCGACCCTCGCGACGACCCTCACCGCGTTTCATATGACGATCCGCACGACGCTTTCGCTCCGTGCTGCCATCGAAACCGCTCTCGAGCGCAATCAATCACCGCAGCGGTACAATCGAGCAAAGGCCGGCACGGTGGGCCGCGTGGCGGTCCGCCACGCGTCTTTGAGCGTCCTTCCCTCGATTTTAGACGACGCCGCGCAGAAGCTCAGAGACACCGGCCACGCCGCGCAGGCCGAGGCCATGCGCGCCGTTTTTCACAAAGTCCAGCTTTGGATAGGAAGCAGGGGCTGACTCACTGGATGCGACGTTTCTAGGAGACGCAAATCAGTACCAACTGTAAGGTGCAATTGGGGGCGATGCAAGATTTGATGGGGTAGACGCCCCCCAACGGCCTCGGTGTGCCACAGTGGAGGTGTTGATGAGCACCACTTGAGGGAGGCGTCCATGGGAGAGGTTAGCACAATCGGGTTGGATCTGGCGAAGAATGTCTTTCAGGCTCATGGGGCTGATGCATCGGGAGCGGTGCTGTTCCGCAAGAAGCTGCGGCGGCACCAGCTTCTCACCTTCTTTGCCGGCCAGAAGCCCTGCACGGTGGCGATGGAGGCCTGCAGCAGCTCGCATTACTGGGCACGTGAGATCGCAAAACTCGGTCATAGCGTCCGCCTGATCTCACCGGCTTACGTGAAACCGTTTGTGAAGCGGCAAAAGAACGATGCGGCCGACGCCGAGGCGATCTGCGAGGCGGCCCAGCGCCCGACCATGCGCTTCGTGGCTCCGAAGAGTGAGCAGGCTCAAGCGGCGGCGGTTGTGTTCAGAGCCCGTGATCTCCTGGTGAAACAGCGGACCCAGATCATCAACGCCCTGCGCGGGCACTTGGCGGAGTTCGGGATTGTGGTGGCCAAAGGCCCAGCTCGTGTTCCGCAACTCGTGCGGGCTGTCGCGGATCCGGAGGAGCCAATCCCGGAGCTCGCCCGACCCATCCTCCAGATGCTGATCGAGACTCTCCGAGGCCTGGACGAGCAGGTCGCCCGTCTGGATGGTGAGATCGCCCAGCGGGCCAAGGAGGATGAGACGGCGCGTCGGCTGATGACCATTCCCGGGGTTGGTCCGGTGATTGCAGTGGCTCTGGCCGCACTGGCCCCACCAGCCGAAACGTTCAGGCGCGGGCGCGACTTTGCTGCCTGGGTCGGGCTTACGCCGTTGCAGCGCTCCACCGGCGGCAAGCAGAAGCTGGGTGCCACCTCGAAAATGGGCGAACGCACGCTACGCCGCCTGCTGATTATTGGGGCGAACACGATCTTGATCCGGGCTGCCCGCAACGGGGTGCCGGCTAGCTCGTGGCTTGCACGGATGATGGCGCGCAAGCCACCGATGCTGGTGCGGGTGGCACTCGCCAACAAGATGGCCCGCATCGTCTGGGCGCTGCTGGCGCGAGGTGAGGTGCATCGGGCTCCGGCTGTGGGTGCGTAGGCACTCGCGGCCGCGAGGCTGTTGGGGCGCAGGAAGAGCGAAGGAGAGGTATGGCGCAACGGTCACTGAGACGGGATCAGACAAACCAGTTCAGGAACAGGCGCTTCGAGCGCGTAGATTTGATTGGGACCTGATCCGCGAACTCCCATCCGGGCCCGCGGCATGGGAACGGCCGCAGTTGAGGCCGCACACATGTCCGTATCTGACCTGCGCGTTGCACCAACCCGAAGATTCTTCTTGCGTCACGCGGGGCGTCTACACATGTTCCTGATTGAGCGCCGGCATAATTAACCAACGACAGCAACTTTCGAGAGAAGGTCGATCCCGCCGGCTTTGGTCCGCCGCATTTCCCGCCCGATAGCCGACCAGAACACGGCTGGGAGTTGCGGCGCACGCGGTATGCGCGCCCACAGTGTGAATCGGCGCCGAAGCTTTGACCCCTGCTTGGGGAAGCGCAAGGCCTTGGTTTAGCGACCCAACCCGGAAATCCGGCGGGGTTACGATCGACGCCGATAATGACCCCGCTGACGCTATGAATTCGGCAGCGAAACCGTGCACCTGATGACAGTCAGCTCAAGGATCAGTGTTCGGTGCTGATTCACACCCATGGGCCTTGGGTTGTCAGGATTACCGCTGCGGGACCGGCTCCCCACTTCCGGGCGCCGAGGGCGTCATCGGTGGCGGTCGGCACGAGGAATGTCGGGCCGATGCCCCAGATGATCCCGTGGGTCGGCTTTGAGGGCGAGAGGAAGAGTGTGGGGTTCAGATCGCCGAGGCCGAACTCCCGGTCGCCGGTGACGGTGAGCGGCGGCTGGGAGATGACCGGCAGGACCCAGCGGGTGATCAGATTCCAGTCCTCGTTCAGATTGATCGGGATCACCGGCTGGATGTTGAGGATGTTCTGCTGCTGCTCATGTGGGCCGACACGGAAGTTGAGGTTGTTCTGGAACGGCACGCTGATCAGGTCGGCGACCGGGTTCTGCGCCTGCTTGGCGAGATCGCTGCTTCCGCCGTCCTCCGATCGTGCATCCGCGGATTGCACCAGGAGAGCCATATTCACAACAGTGCAGAGGCTGCCACGGCGACGGTCATCCCTTCAGCTCGGATTGCGGCTCGTCCAGTCCCCATCGGAGTGCCCCTTGTATCTGTATCTGGCGCGGCAGGATCTCTTGCGTCTCTCAGTCGGGATCAGCCAACGCGGATCGATCGATGTTCAGAACCTCGCGCTGACGCCGAGCACGGGGCCGTGCTGGAGCATGTCGAACCCGTAGCGCTGCCGACTCTCGCCCTGGACATAGTCGACATACAACACCCGGTAGCCGATCACGCCCGAGAAGGTGATGCCCTGATAGGTGCCGAGCTCGAAGCCATAGGTGCCGATGGCCTGCCAGGAGAAATCGCTGCCGACCCCGAACCCGCCGATGTCGCCGCGCAGCCACAGCTCGTGCCCCGGCGCCACCGTATAGCGCAGCCTTGCGCCGACCATGGGATCGACCCAGTCGACGGAGCCGGAGCGGGCGAAGGCCCGGGCACCGGCCACCTCGAGGTCGCCGATGCTAACCGCGGCCGTCACATCGAGCGAAAGATCCGCCTCCTGGTGCCAGTACCGGGCTCCGCCGAGAATGTCGAAGGCGAGCGCGCCGAAGCGGGCGACCTCGTAGGCTATCCCAACCTCCGCGATCGCCATCTCGATGTCGAGCCCAAGGGACGTACCGAGGCTTCCCGTCACGCCCGGGGCCCGGGCACGGCTCCTGACGTTGCCGCGATCGACGCCGATCTTGGTCCAGGCGACGTTGGCTAGCAGGGCGAACGGGCCGTTGCGCGCCTCGAAGTCGCCCATCAGGCCCACGAGCGTATCGGTGTTCTCGACGATGTCGACGAAGCTGGCATCGACCTTCACGGAGCGCCCGCGCACGGTCTGGGTGCCGTTAAGCGCCGTCAGCCAGCCATAGGGCGTGAAACGGTAGGTCCACGAGGGCACGGCGGGGGCCTCAAGCACGGATGCGGGGGGAGGTGCGCTCAAGTCCGCGGCCCATGCGGTTCCCGCCGCCACGAGCGTCACGCCAACCGACGCGAGCATCGCACGTCGAAATCTAACGGCAGCAGTCTGCATGGTCGTCCTTGTAGGCCTGTGGTTTGACAGCATCCTCAGGATCGCAGGTGTGGAACACCCGCGATCCTGAGGATGCTATGATGCGGGGCCATCAGAAATCGTCCGACCCGTCCTTGCACTGATAGCCGATGAAGCATTGCGGATTGTTGGAGCTTGGAACCCACGCTGGTTCAGGAAACTGGTCGACGAGACATTCCGCGCTGCTCCGGACGAAGCGGGCGTAGGTGGAGGGACTGGTGTCGAGCACCACCGCACCGTCCTTCAGCACGAGCTGGCGGTTGGCCGAGCAGGTCCGCTGCGACGTCGGCGGTCCAACCTGCGCTGCGGCTGCCGTTGCCGTCAGGGCGAGAGCAGAGATGGCGAGCAGGCGTCTCGACATCGGTCCCTCCTGTGGGTTTGAAGCGTGGGTCCCGTTACCCGGCTAGGCCCGATCGCTCACCTGCCTGACCGGCGGGATCGTCCACGTGCCGTCGATGATCGAAGGGTTGCTCTCGTTCGGCCAGTACATCCGCAGCATCAGGATGAACTTGCCGGCCGGCGCGGGCAGCCAGTTCGATTCCTTGTCCGCTCCGGGCGAGTCCTTCTGGATGTAGAGGTCGACCGAGCCGTCCGGATTGGCCTTCAAATCCTGGCGCGCGCTGATCGAGTAGCGGTTGATCGGGTTGGGCACGAAGAAGTAGGCGCCGTCATACATCGTCAGCGACCAGAAGCCCTCCACCGGCGGCAACTGGCCCTTGGCGAAGCGCATCACGTACTTGTTCGCCCCGTCATAGGTCTGTCCCTCGCCATCCTTCTGGGAGGTCGGGTAGACTGCGTCCTGCGGGCGGTTGGCCCCGAGGCCGATCGCCGTGACGAGAGCCCGCATCAGGTAGTC
This sequence comes from Microvirga lotononidis, assembly GCF_034627025.1. NCBI lineage: Bacteria > Pseudomonadati > Pseudomonadota > Alphaproteobacteria > Hyphomicrobiales > Methylobacteriaceae > Microvirga > Microvirga lotononidis. The sequence goes on from NZ_CP141050.1 coordinate 816,248, forward strand.
GGTGCCGTAGATGCCGGTTTTCGTCGTGAAGCCCCAGCCGTCGATGTCGTGCACGTCCTTGTTGATCTTGAACTGGATCATGATCCGGTCGTTGGCGATCTCCGGAATGCGCCGGGCGAAGTCGGCCCGCAGCTTGCTCGCGTCGAAGTCCTGGCCGGGCAGGAGCCCGATCTTGGCAAACTTCGCAAGCGCCGGGGCATCTGCCGCCGACGGTGGATTCGTCTTCATCAACTCCGCCAGCAGAGTGAAGTATGCCACCGCGTCCATGCGGTTCACCTGGTCGCGCACGGCGGTCTTCATGTCGATCGAGGGGTCGACCTTGCCGGCGGGCGGCGTATACGGCTTGCCGTAGGCGCTGAGCGGCACCAGCTTGACCTGGTCCTGGAGCGCGTGCACCTCGGCGTAATCCTCCGGCGTGCCGGTGCAGTAGATGCGGCCGAGCAGCCAGACGATATTGGTCGGCGACTTGTATTCCTTGACGCCCGCCGGCAGCGTGCCGCTCCAGCCGGGGCCGGTGATGGCATAGGTCTGCGCCCCGGTGCCCGTAGTGCGCTTGCCGGGTACCTGGAACACCGTCGTCCAGCCGTCCAGCATCGGCATGAGGAAGTAGCGGTCCTTCATGTCCGGCAGGCTGAGAACCCATGGCTCCTTGCCCACATCGAAGAACGCGGTGGTGTAGAGCGTGTCGGCGTTGGGGGCGGTTACGTCGCGGAAGGTGGCGTCCGGATAATGCCGCAGCTTGATGACCTGGCCCATCGGCGCCCGGGTGCCCTCGGGGGCAGCCACGTTGGTGATGACCCGCCGGGTCATCTCCATGGTGACCAGCGGGTAGCCGTAGATGTAGGCGTCCGTTGCCAGCCAGAAGTCCTCAAGCCCTTCGTCGAGGCCCAGCAGCTCGCCCAGATGGGCCTCGCTGACGGTGCTCATGGTGGTGCCGGCGAGCAGGCTCAAGGCACCGATGGCCGCCTGGCGGCGGGTCAGCTTCATCGTCATGACAAGTCTCCGTTGCGTGTGGGTTCTGGGAACTGCGCGACACTTACCCGGCACGGCGGACGGTCCTGCCCCGCGGCTCCCCGCTTGGCGGGGCCCGTGGGCGAACTTCTCGGAATCGCCATGCCACTGTCCGGACGCTAGCAACGGCGGGGCGTTCGCGCCTGTAGCATCGTGTAGGTTACGTGGAGGAGTGATGTCGGCGCTGGGGCGGAATTGGCTTCCGAGCCGGTCATGTCGTGCCCCGCCGTCACGAGGCCGGACGCTGGCGACCGCGCTGCGGTGGCGCCTGTAGCGTCGTGTAGGTTACGTGGTGGTGAGGGTCAGTGCGGGGATGCCGATGCCTCGAGGGCCGTTTCCGCAGCCGTACGGGCGGGCACGGGGAAGCCGGCCTTGCGCGCTCCCTCGGCGAAGTGGGCTGCGTCCTGCGGCTGGTAGTTCCGCTTGGCCATCTCGTCGTCCCAGTGCTCGAAGATGGTCGGACGCATGCGCAGGAACGTGTCGCGCGCCTCGGCGGCTTGCGACGCCTTGCCGAGCTGGGCGTAGATGACGGCGGCGACGAAATGGTAGAGCGGGAACTTCTCCAGCGCCGCTTGCCGGATCAGGGTCTCGGCACGCTCGTAGTCATGCCGCATGTAAGCGTAGACCGCGAGGACCCCGCTGTAGTAGCCGGAATGGCCCGGGTTGCGGGCAAGCGCCTGCTCGATCAGCTCGGCGCCGCGCTGCCAGGCGCCTGCCTGGCCGAGACAGGTCCCGAACTCGCCGAGCAGCTCGGTGTCGTTCGGGTTCAGCACCACCGCCCGCTCGCCGACCTCCAGCGCCTCGGCAGGCTGCCGGGCGAAGAACAGGGCCATCATCAGGGATTGCAGTGCCCGCACGTTCTCCGGATCGAGGCGGATCGCGCGGCGCGCGGCTTCGAGCGAACGCTGGATTGGGGCGCCTGCCTCGGCCCTCGCGTTGAACCCGAAGCGGTCCTCGTCGAGATACAGGACGGACAGCATCGCCCAAGCGGTCGCATAATCCGGATGGGCCGCAACCGCCCGCTCGAGGCACGCCCGGATCGCGGCATGGCTCTCTTCCGTCAAGGCGGCCCGGTAATCGTAGAACCGGAGCGTGCATCCGTAGGCCGCCAGGTCGTCGGGTGGACTAGCGCCCGTCCGGGTCTGGTCGGCTCGCTGGATGATGCCGTAGGGCTGCGCCACGGCGGTAGCCACCTTACGCGCGACATCGTCCTGGATCGTGAAGAGATCCCGGGCCTGCGAGTCCTCACTGTAGCTCTGCGACCACAGCACGGCGCCGGTCTGTGCATCGAGGAGCCGGCCGGTGATGCGCAGGCGGTGCGCCGCGGTCCGGACACTGCCCTCGAGCACGTAGCGGACGCCCAGGTCACGGCGGATGCGGGCAATATCGGTTCCCGGTGCGATGGCGCGTGCCGTCTCCCGTCCGAGGACGGTGATTTCCTTGAAGCGGGCGAACTGGCTCAGGATCTCCTCGGTCAGGCCGTCCGCATAGGTTTTCGCCGACGGTTCGCCCAGGGCCTCGAACGGCATCACGAGGAGGGTCGGCCCGCCGTGAGCCAAGTGGGTCGGAGCCGGGGGTATGCCGGAAGCATCATCGCGCCACGGCCTCCACAGGAGGAGCCCACCAAGGAGGGCAAGGACGGCAACCGTCATAGGAATTGCGACGGGCCAGGGTGTACGGCGCCGTGGTGGCGGCGCATCGGCCGGAGGTGCGGGCGCTACGGTGACAGGGACAGGATCGGCCTCCTCGGCGGGCAGCGCACGCCAAGCGAAGTGGGGGACGTACCCTCCCTTGGGGATGGTGATGACCACCGGATCCGACAGGCCATCGGAAAGATAGTAGCGCTCGAGCGCCCGGCGCAGCCGTCCGGCCTCGATGCGCACGACCGGGTCGCCCTGGGCATCGAAATCCGCGTTACGCTCAAACACCTCGGTGCCGATGGCGTAGGCCTTGATGCGCTCGGCGCGCCCGGCGAGCGTCTCCTCGACGACGTAGCGCAGGAACCGGCGCGCCCGCGCTGTCGCGTCGAGGTCAGGGCTAGCGAGGAGGGTTTCGAGCTGGACACGCACGTCATCCGCCGCAGGCGACGACTGCGCCTGCGGCGAGGCACCAACAGTGCCGTCGCTTGCATCGAGCATGGATCGGTCCGTTGTCCGCGGGCGCACGAGACGCCTCTTCCCGTAACCTACCGTAACATACTCCCCGTGCGTGCGGTATGGGGCGATGCTGGCAGGTGTGGGACGGCGCATCCGCGCCGTCCGAGCCCTGCAACGGGGTTACGCCATGCACCCTGCCGTCCAGGCCGCCATCGCCCGCTTTCCGGACCGGGGCCATGCCATCGAGGAATTATCCCGGATCGACGACAGCTTCATGTCTCTCTGCGAGGATTTCGCCGCGGCGCAGGCAGCCCTCGTGCACTGGGAGCGCTCGGGCTCTCCGGTGCAGACGGCACGCTGCGCCGAGTACAGGGAGCTGGTGCGGGATCTCGCGGCCGAGATCGCGGCCGAGTTGGATCGCAACACGTAGACGGCCTTGCCCTGGACAGGACGATAGCAGCCAAGAACCTGACCGGGACCGGTACTCCTGTGATTGGCCTGGGGCTGCCTTGGTGGGGGTAAGGTCAAGCCGAGCGCCCATCGGTTGCGACGCTGCGGGACCGCCACGCGGTCGGTGTCCGGCCCGACCAGCGCCGGAAGGCGCGGGTGAAGGCGCTGGCTTCCGAGTACCCCAGTGCTGCCGCGATCTCGCCGAGCGGCACTTCGGTATCCTCGAGCAACTGCCGGGCGATCTCGAACCGCAGCTCGTTCGCGATTGCCCGGTAGCCCATGCCGCTGCCCTTCAGGCGGCGGCTCAGGGTGCGGCGGTGCATCGACAGCAGATGGGCGATGTCCTCCGCCGAACAGCGGGTGCTGGTCAGGCGCATGCGCAGCAGCCGCCGGATGTCGTCCGAGAAATCGGTCCCCGCGTCGGCCCTCAACTGTCGCAGGCGGTCTTCCAGCATCATCCGCAGCAGAGGATCGGCACCCGCCACCCTGCGCTTCAGATCTTTTGACGGGAAGACGAGGGTGGCATTCTCCTGGTTGAACCGGACCGGAGCCTGGAAATGACGTCGGTAAGGTTCCGGATCAACCGGCGTCACGCGGGGCACGAGTACCTCGGCAGGATGCCAGTCAGCGCCGCATAAGGCCCGTAGCACGTTCCCCGTAACAGCCAGGGCCGCATCGGTGACCTGCTCCGCACTCTCCATCTGCGGCTGATAGACGGCATAGGTGAGCAAGGCCATGCCGTCGCTGACCGTCAGCGAGGCACCCACGGCGCGATTCTGGACGCTCAGGTTGGAGACGAACCCTTCCAAGGCGGCGCCGACGGTGTCCGAGTGCTGCATCAGACGCCCGACCAGATCCATGGAAAGGATCGTGGCACGCTGGCCGACCAGCAGCCCGAAATGCGAGCAGCGCGTGCGCGCCACGCACAGGCTGTATAGACGGGCCAGAGTGGCGAACGGAACAACCGTTGTGCTATTCTCGAAGAGTGCGGGATCGAGCCCCACCCTGTGGATGAACGGGTCAGGGTCGAGCCCGAACTCACGCAGGGTTGGGACGATCTCTTTCGAGACCCCCAGGTGGATGTAACCGGGCTGCAACGCCGAGCTGGCTCCTGATCGGAATAGAGTACGCAGTACGACGGCACTCGCAGACGGGAGCATGATGTCGTTCATTACGATCACCCCTCGCGGGCCTTCGAGTGAGATTGTACGGTTCACAAGAACGGCGCAGCCAAATGCCTGGACTTCGGATACGGGCGGAAGATGAACCCGGACCGGGTTTTTCGGCGTCGGCCGCACAGGGGCCGACGCCTTACGGCCTCTAGTAGGGGCGGTACGGGTAGGGCGCGTAGGGGTAGGGAGGCGCGTACGGATGGTAGTAGCCGTAGGCCCCGGCCGTGGCAGCGGCGGCCCCGGCGTAGAACGCACCCCGATACGCGGTGCGGCGCGCCATGCCGGCGAACGACAGCGGCGTGAACGGCAGGCCGATGATGTCAATGAACACCGAGGCGGGTCCATCGGCATTGCCGAGGTCGCCCTCCAGCACTGCGACGTCGAAGGTGAGCTGGCTGCCTTCCATCTTCGGGTTCTTCAGGGTGACGACCGCGTCCTTCACCGTGGTCCCGGCCTTCTCGAACACCGACACGGTCGCGTTCGGCGGGTCCTTGGCGAAGCTGTCGGAACCGACGGCCCACTCCTCGAGGAGATGCGCCGTTAGGGCATGACCGGCCGCGCGCACGGGACGGTCGGCGAAGATGATGGAGTTGGGAGCGATGCCCGTGAGAACGAGCTTGTTCCCCTCGAGCCTCGCTCCTGCGGAATTCATGACGATCAGGGCCGGCTCGACCTCTGGCTTCACCTTGCCAATCTGCTTCTGACCCGGCTGCCGGATGGCGTCCTGGGCCTGCGCGCCGGCGCAAAGGAAGGTCAGAACGGCAGCCAACTGAATCGCCTTCGATGATGCTCTCTTCATGGTGGTCCCTCCGTGACAACGGGGCGTGTCCGGGAGTGACGTTAGCAAGCGAGGGCGCTGGCACGCCTGTAGCATCGTGTAGGTTACGGAGTGGCGATCGCAGCAAGCACCGGAATCAATGGCATCCGGACGATGTCCCCGCAGGGCTGACCCGCCCGCACCTACAGTAAGTTACTTCCGTTCCGGCTCCCCCCCATCGATGATGACCGTTGCCGGGCGGGGCACCTGCGCTTCCGAACCCAGCCACGGGGTTGCTCCATGCATCACGCCGTCCAGGCCGCCATCGCCCACCTCCCGGACCGGGGGCATGCCATCGAGGAATTGGCAAAGGCCGACGAAGGCTTCCTGTCGCTGTGCGAGGATCTCGCCGAGGCGCAGGCGGCCCTCATGCGCTGGGAGCGCTCGGATGCTCCGGTGGGGACGGCGCGCTGCTCCGAGTACCGGGAACTGGTGAGGGATCTCGTCGCCGAACTCGAGACGACGCTCGACCGGAACGCCAACGGCCAGGAGTCTCCATGAGAGGACACGCCACGAACCGGACGGGGCTCGCATCTTGGTGGGATACCCGAGCCACCCTTTCGCCGAAGCCAGGATGGCGTGACTGGGAGCGTATCGGCACGAGCGCGGTCATCCCGCTCCTGAAGGAGGCGGAACTCGAAGCGGAGCGCACGGCGGGATGGGTCCGGATCGTGCTCGCAGCAGTCCTGGCCGCGAGCCTGCTGGTGTCCGGCCGGATCGCGGCCATTGCCGGCTACGAGGACATTTGGGCACGGCTCGGGTTCGGGGCCGTTGCCGTCGCCGCTTTCCTGGCACACGGTATCGTGTCGCTCGTTCTCGTGCGGACTGGGGCGTATGCACCCTGGACGGCGTTCGCCCTGACCGCCGGCGACGCGATCATCGTCGTGCTGGCCGTCGCCGCAGCGCTCCGGGATACCGAACTTCGCGGGAATTGGATTGCCATCGCTCCGGCCCTGTGGGCAGCCCCGCTGCTGTTGGCCGTCGGGGCGCTGCGGTATCGACCGGGCATCCAGCTCTGGGCCACGGGCATCATGATCGCCGGGCTGGGCCTCGTCGCGGTCGCGTCCCATCGCAGCATCTTCCTGCCGCCCGCCGATGCCGCCGCATTCGCGGCGAACCCCGCGGCCACGGACCTCCTGTCGCTGCCGTTCAACCTGGTCCGCGCCGTCATGCTGGCGCTCGCGGGCGCGACGACGGCCCTGGTCATGCTGCGGGCCCGCCGCCTGCTTCATCGCGCCGTGACGGAGGCCAGCGAGCGGGCAAGCCTCGCACGTTTCCTTCCCGCCGAGATCGCGCCCCTTATGGAGGGGGGCAACCTTGAAGTTTGGCGGCGGGGACGCCGCCAAGAGATCACCGCCCTATTCGTCGACCTTCGCGGCTCGACCGCCCTGGCCGAGTACATGGACCCGGCGCGGCTGTCGGTCTTCATCTCATCCTTCCGTCGTCGGGTGATGCAGGCGGCGCAGACCCATGGCGGTGTGGTCGACAAGTTCATGGGGGACGGAGCGCTCCTGATCTTCGGCGTCCCGCAGTCGGAACCGGAGGATGCCCGGCGCGCGATCCTGTGCGCCCGGGAGATCCTCCGGCTCGTCGCGCGCTGGAATGCCAAGCGTCGCTTCGATCCGCCGGTGCGGGTCGGCATCGGCCTGCACACCGGCGAGGCGTTCTGCGGGGTGCTGGGAGCACAGGAACGGCTGGAGTTCACGGTCCTAGGCGACGTGGTGAACGTGGCCGCCCGCATCGAGCAGATGACGAAGCGGTTCGGCACGTCCCTAGTGGCCAGCGGGGCCACGGTCGTCCGGGCCGGCGAGGCCGGCGGCTGGCAGGAGGTCGGCCGTGAGGCTCCGAGGGGCCGATCAGGGGCGGTGCGGATGCTCACTCCCTCTGACCTGGTCACCGCCAGCCCGCATGAGCCAAGGTCTGGGGCAGAAGGCGGGGGCACCCATGGCTGACGTCATCAGGCCCACTCTTCCCCGACACCGATCGCCTTGGCACGCGATCACCCGTTCCATCGTGAATCTGCAAAGGAGACGTCAATGCTCGTCAGACTGCCACTCTTCCTGATCCTGTCGGTCCTGGTCGCCGGTTGCGTGTCGGGTCCATCAGGCGGCCAGCCACCCAACTATGTCGAGTCCGAGCTCACCGACAACCCGATCCGGCGCGGATCGATGGTCGCGATGCCGGATCTGCCAGGTGACATTGGCGAACCCGAGTAGGCGGCCTCTAGCCTGATGCAAACCAAATCGGAGGGGATGGATCCGGCTCGCACCGGATCCATCGCTTCATCCGTTGGAGGTCGACCTGTCATCTGGCGGCCGTTGCGATGGCCCCACAGCCTGGAACATTGCGAACATGAATGCGGTGGTCAGGCCGAACAGCAACACCCCGGCAAGCGATTGCAGGACACCCATCATCTGCCAATGAGGCGCCAGCGCGACGCTGCCGCTGCCGAACCCTGTCATGGCGCCCAGCGAATAGAGCATTGCGGATTTCGCGGTCGGGAGGGCGCCGAGCGCGAGGTAGGCCAGGGCCCATGTGATCGCCTCGATCCCATGCAGCACCACGATCAGGAACACCGCTGCGTTCATCACCACAGCGAACCGGACCATGAAAGTCCGCTTGCGGCTCACCTCTCGAAGCAGCACCGTGAAGCCGTCGTAGATGAAGGCAAGGCCGAAGACGTGGATGATCACGTTCAGCAGAATCAGCGGGAGGCTCCAGGCCCAGTCGCTGCCCCACGGCGCATCATCGAGAACATTCATGGTGTTGTCCCGTCAAATAGGCTGGAGGCGAACTCGGCCCATCGTCGCCAGCGGCATATCCAATGCCGGCAACCGCAGCACGGGACTCTAGGCCGTGCACGTTATCGGAAGTTGCCGTTCCGCGCCAGGATGCATCGGATGGCGCGCCGGGCAGGACCGCTTCGCGTTTCACGAAGAAGGCGGCCTCATCTTGTCCAGGATTGAACGTCGGTAATTTCCGAAGGTCTGGAAATGGCACCCCTGAGACGTAAGAGCTTGGTCTGCTTCGGCGTTCGAGAGCCGACGTTCATTTAGCCGTCGGAATGCGAATGTCTGACAAAATCGCGGCTATCTCACCAGGGATGAGTTCGACCAGATGTTCGGGCCAGAGCTGCCGTCGGACCGGCTGGTGGCTCTCAAGCGCGAGCTCTGGAAGCTGCACATCAGCATCCTCATGGTGGGAGATAAGCGCTGAAATCAAGCGCGAGGCGGTGAGGGAAGCTCCGCGCCCTCGAACCAAGCATGGGTTGCGGCCTCACGGGCGGTCTGCTCATCCTCGAAGCCACGATCAGTGGGCTTCTCAAAGCCGCAGACATGGCACTGAACAGCGGCGGCGAAGCCACCATCATCCGTAATGAAGCTCAGGATGGATGCTGCATCGCAGGAACACTGTGGACAGACCCTCTGGCTCATGTGGCTCCTTCTTTCCGGCGATTACTGCTGATTGACGAGGCTCACACCTATGGTGGCGCTTCCGAGCCGGGATGATAGCGACAAATTTGTGCAAAGCACAATGGCAGAAGGTGTGAGGCCAGGGCAAGGAGGCACTGACATTACTCCCGCCGGTCGCGTTCGACGGCCTCGCGCCCCTCAGACAGAACGGCATGCAAACAGATAGCTTCCCGCGAAACACAGGGAGCCCATTAGGCTACAACGAGGACCGTGGGCTCTGATTTGATGTGGGCCGGCTCATCAGAAAGGGTTGGCCATCGGATCATAAATCGTATCTCATGCCGCCATGATCAACCAAGGGGAGTGTGCATGTTCTTCGTTGTGACGGGACAAGGGCTGAATGGGCCTCTCGCGGTGACCTGCGAGACGGCTGCCGCAGCGGTCGAGAAGGCCCGTGCTTTTATTACTGACGGAGCGCTCGACGTCCTCATCACTGATGCGGACGGGCGGCAGCATCCCCCGCACGACTTCCACCGACTCCTCCTCGAGACCCACTCCTGATAAGGCCTGTTCCGGCTTCGAAGCCGGAACAGGCGCCTGCAGAAGGCCTACCTGACGGCCAAGCCTAACCATTTGCCGAAGAGACGGCTCCTGTACTTCGCCATCGGAGCCAGTTGCATGAGCCGTCTCACCGCACTGATCGATTTTATCTCCCTGGCGGTACCGTTCCCATCCAACCTTGCAATCCGGCATAGAAGCTCTATATTCAACTCATCGGATTTTGGCCGGACAATCGGGTCGTTTCGCTTTTGACACTGTCAGGCGCACGTTCGGACTTTCTTACCATTACATCGACGAACCGGGTTGAGGCCGCGCTTTGGCGGGCCTTCGCCCACGTGCATCTGCGACAATCGCGAAAGGCTACCCCCATGATTACGGGCACAGTAAAATTCTACAACGAGATGAAGGGCTTCGGTTTCATCCAGCCGAACGACGGCAGCAAGGACGTGTTCGTCCATGCGACCGCTCTTGAGCGTGCTGGCATGCGCAATCTCGTCGAAGGCCAGAAGGTCTCCTTCGACACCGCCGAGGACCGCCGCTCCGGCAAAGTCGCCGTCAATAACATCGAGAATGCGTGATCCTCGATGATAGGCTCAGAACATTGTCTGTGCCGCTAAGCCTTGAAGCCGCTCCCGCGTGGGGCGGCTTTTTCGTTTGTGCCACCCGACACCCGTCGCGCTCGCATACGCGTCACGGCCCATCTTCAGGAGAAAAGAATGTCTCACAAGTATAAAGTTCATCAGTTGGTCCGCATCACCCATCCGAACTTCTCAGATAAGCGTGCCAGCTCAAGTGGCATCTACGAGGTGACCCGCCTCATGCCGGCCGATCAGACTGGTGAAGTTTCTTACCGCATCAAATCGGCCGGCTTCGGCGAGCGCGCCGTGCGCGAGAGCGAGATCACTGCAAGGGCCTCCGAGATTTGAACAGCGGCGAGGCCTTCTTCCACGGATCCCAGATCTACGATCCTGTCGCGCTGCTTCGACGAGACGATGAGGTCTTGTACATTGCTCGTGTTGGCATGAAGGCTTCACGACAGTTTATGATCCTCACACCCACGGGGGAACCCGCATGGCCGCATGAGCCCCTCGGCAGCCTCTCAGACATCGCCTGGGCGCTTCGAGCCCATGAATGGCACGACGTGGTGCCTGGATCCGTTGGACAGAATGAGCGGTTAGCCAAGACGCTGGCCCGCCTGCTGATTGAACGTGCTTAGGTGATTGAGCTACCAGTGGATGAACAGGTAACAGGACGGAGGAACCAGACGATGGCTGATCAACCGACCAATCTCGATGCTCATCGCGGCATGGCGGCCCAGAAGGCAACCGACCTTCGACGCCTCCGGGCAGAAGTCGAAGCCGATCAGGAAGCGCTGCGTACCAGACAAGCTGCCCTTGAGGATCTGCTGGCAGCCGCACCCGCCACCGATTGGCACGAGGCGGTCGAGAAGGCGCGCTATCTGCTGGGCCTCTTCGCACAGAGCTTGGATGCAAGCGATCAGCGCCGCCGCAAGCTGATCGACCGCGTGCTGGCCGACTTCGACCATTTGCTCGACAACCCGACACGCGAGTGAGACAATTTCACCCGCGAACTGACTGACAAACGCGTTTCATGATTCCTTGGGTCTTACTCGAAACGGCAAACATTCCGGGCGACCGGGGCGACTTGCGCCTAAAGAGGCGTGGGGCCGAGTTCTCCATCATGCTGGGCAGCAACGAGCTGATGAACAGCCGCCTCAGTGGTTCCGAGGAGGCGCTCGCCAGACTGGCCTGCCTGAAACTTCGGGGCCGCGAGCGTCCAAAAATCCTGATCGGTGGGTTGGGGATGGGCTTTACGCTTCGTGCTGCGCTCGCTGAACTCGGCCCAGATGCTCAGGTCACTGTGGCCGAACTGGTGCCCGCCGTCGTGGCCTGGGCCCGCGGTCCCATGGCCGAAGTATTCGGCGATAGCCTTTCCGATCCCCGCGTCAGCATCGTCGAAGGGGATGTCGGCGGCCTGATCAGATCGAGCCGGTCCACTTACGATGCAATTGTGCTGGATGTCGACAACGGGCCCGAGGGACTGACACGCACGGCCAATGACAGCCTCTACGACTTGTTGGGGCTAAGCTCCGCTCGGACAGCACTGACTCCCGGTGGCGTCTTTGCCGTCTGGTCATCGGCGCCGAATAGAGCCTTCACCCAGCGCCTCCGTAGGGCGGGATTTGGTGTGGATGAGGTCAACGCTCGCGCCCACGGAACACGTAGGGGCGCAAGACACACGATCTGGATTGCGACCAAACCGGCTGGCTAACCTGCGTCGCAGGCCCAAACCTGGAGAGGCAGTGCCACGTATCCTTTGCTATTTGGCCTGTGCCCGCTTGCGCAGCTTGCGGGATGCCTTGCGAAGCACGCGAGACAGGGCCTCAACGGAATAGGGCTTCTGCAACAGCTCGAACCCGTGCCCTCCCTCAGCTAGCACGTGGCTGTAGCCGCTCGTCAGTATCAGCGGCAGATCAGGGTAGAGCCGTTGCACGTGGCGCGCCAACTCCACACCGTTCATGCCCGGCATCACCACGTCCGAGAACACGATGTCATGGGCACCCGGAGACGCCGCCAACTTGTCGAGCGCCGCTTGCGCATTCTCGACCCACGTCGTGCGATAGCCCAACTCTTCCAGCGTCTGCGTCACGAAGGTGCCGACGTCGCGGTTGTCCTCGACCACGAGCACGCAGGTCCCGTACCCGTCTTCGGTGGTCTCCTCCTCTGGAGCGGCCACTCCAGGAGCGGCTATGACCCGGGGCAGGTACAGCGTGAATGTAGTACCCTGGCCAACCTCGCTCTCGACAATCACCTGTCCGCCGGACTGCTTGACGAACCCGAACACCTGGGACAATCCGAGGCCGGTGCCGTGGCCGACGCCCTTCGTGGTGAAAAACGGCTCGAAGATCTGATCTATCTGATCCGAAGGGATGCCTGAGCCAGTATCGGCGATCGAAATGGCCACGTAAGGGGCCTTGATCGCCGCGTGTCTGCGGACAGCGGGCATTGTCTCGGTCGGCTCTACGGTGATCGTGATCTGGCCCTCACCGTCCATCGCGTCACGCGCGTTGACCACAATGTTAATCAGCGCCGTGTCGAATTGGCTCGGATCGGCGCTGATGAAACACGGCTCATCGGGCAGGTATGTGATGATCTCGATCCGTGTCCCAGTCAGCGTACGGACCATATCGCTGAGCACATGAACTGCCTGCCCAGCGTCGAACGTCTCAGGTTTGAGGGCCTGGCGGCGGGCAAAGGCGAGCAGCTGGCTCGTGAGCTTGGCGGCTCGGTCCACGGTATCGGAGATCGCAGCGACATAGCGGGCCCGCCGCTCCTCCGGCAGGTTCGGTCGCTTAAGGAGGTCGGTCGACGATTTGATGACCGTGAGCAGGTTGTTGAAGTCGTGCGCCACGCCCCCCGTGAGCTGGCCCACCGCCTCCATCTTCTGGGACTGGCGCAGAGCCTCTTGCGCCTGGGCCAATGCAGCCTGCTCACGCAGCCGCTCGGTCACATCGGTCACGAAATGGTAGCAACCAATGCGTTCGCCGCATTCGTTGCGCAGCGTGCGGAACTTGATCTCGTAGTAAGGCTGAACTCGATCAGGATCGCCGTACTCCTCGATGACCGTGACCTCTTCGCCCGCAAGCCCGCGACCCCATGCGGCCCGCACTTGAGCCTGCTGGTCTGGTTGTCCGGCGAGGAGCTCGAGCATGTTGTCGCCGGCCCTCGGCCGCACGCCATAGATCCGCTCGAACTCGTCAGCGTTGGCATTGTTGATCGCCAGGATGGTGTAGTCGAGGCCGACCGCCATCACCATGATGTCAGTGCTCTCGATCATCGTGGCGAGCACGTTGCGCTCGGCCGTGCGCTTCGCAACCTGTTCTTCCAGTTCAGCATTCAGCGCCCGCAGTTCGTCTTGGCTGCGCCGGAGTTTGAGGTCCGAGCGGTGCCGCTCGATGGCGAGGGCGGCCGTCTGGGTGACAAAGGCGATGGCATCGAGGTCGGCGGTGGTTGGGGTGCGAGGCTCGCTGTAGTAGATGGCAAAAGTGCCCAACACACTGCCATCAGCAGCCTTGATCGGCGTCGACCAGCAGGCCCGCAGGCCATGGTCCAGCGCGAGGTCGCGAAAATCCTTCCACAACGGATCAGTGTTGATGTCGCTCACGTAGACGGCGGAGCCGCGAGTGGCGGCGGTGCCGCAGGAGCCAACCCCCTCACCGATCGTGATGCCGTCGATGGCCTCGTTGTACGCGACCGGCAGACTCGGGGCAGCGCCATGGCGCAGGTGCCGACCATCCTCGCTCAGGAATAGAATCGAGGTCAGCATCTGTCCGGAGGCCTGAGCCTCGACCGCGCGGAGTAGATCTTCGAGAACTTGAGTGAGCGGGACCCCGGCGGCGATCTGGCCGAGAACGTACCGCTCGCGCTCGATCAGCATCCTCGCTCGGTCCGCACCATCGCGGCGTCCGAAGGTTGAAGCGGTTTCAGGCACGTTCATGAGTCACGTTCATGATCCGGCACAGCGGGGGTCACCGATAGCGTCCCGCGCTCAGCCCTAGCTCTGGCCCTGTCCTCGTCCTGCTCGATCAGCAGGCGCAAGCCCGCTCGGACGACCTCACTCACCGAGGCATAGTCACCCTTGGCAACTTGGCTTGCCACGTACTGCGCAAGCGGGGCCGTCAAGGCGACATGGTGAGAGTATTTCGCAGCCATGGAGAACATATAAACGATGCCGACGAGGGTGTCACCATCCAACCACCCCGAGGGTGCGCAGCCCCTCCAGGTAGTGCGGTTTCACGGCATCTCGCGGGGAGAAAACCTGGATCGTCACGATGTCGAGCTTAGTTCAGGCCGCGCACATGGCGGATCTATCGGAAATCTCGGATCCCAGTCTCAAGCCGCTTCATCCTCATTGTCTTGACCGTCCGTCGCGGCTGGGGACGGGTCACCCTTCGACGCGCGCGGCGACTTGGCCAGGCTCTGGCCAATCAACATCTGCGCCTCAGTTTGTGAAATGCCATAAACAACGGAGATTTCGCGAGCGAGTGTCTCAAGAGCTGACTCATAGAGCTGACGCTCGCTGTACGATGGCTCCGTCTGCTCAGGAGAGCGGTAGAGATCGCGCAAGACTTCTGCGAGCATCATCAGGTCACCCGAATTAATCTTGGCCTCGTACTCCTGGCCTCTCCGGGCCCACAAGCCACGCTTGGCCCGTGCATGTTCGCTAAGGACCTCAAGCACCTTCTCGACGACGGCCGGTTCCACGATCTTGCGCAGGCCACTGCCCGCTGCCTTGGCAATGGGAACGCGCACCGTCATTTTGTCCTTCTCGAAGAAGATGACGAATACCTGAAGCTTGAAGCCGGCAACCTCCTGCTCCTCAATTGCAGTAATCCGGCCCACACCGTGAGATGCGTACACAACTGTCTCGTCGGCCTTGAATGCGAGATCGGCCTTTTTTATTGTCGCCATAAGGGGATTGCTTCCTTTGTCACTAACGTTAGTCAGCCAGGGCATTTCACTCGCACCAGGCAAAACGCCGTCGGAAGTAAAACGGTGATGAGACAAATTTTGTAAGACTTTGCTGCTTCAGCCGATCAACAACAGGCTTGGAGACCGATATCGACAAGCTTTTGCTGCATAAATCGTTCGGTCATCGGCGAGGATGTCAGCTCGGCGAATAACGAGGAGTGGCGTTCAAAGAAGCCATTCAGCGGCGCCTGCCTTGTCCTCCTAGGACTTGTTCATGGCTAATCCGGTGTGCCGTGGGGCCGATGACAGAGTCTTGGGTGTTTGCTCGATAACCCGGTTCAACTCACTTGCGTGCCTTTCGGGCGGCGTACCGGGCATCGCGGGCTGCCTTTTTCTCTGCTTCCAGAGCAAGCTGACGCTGAGCCGCCTCCACTCTCTCTAAAGCCTCGTTTGCCTCCTGAGCAATGCGCTGCTCATGTTCGGCCGCTTGGCGAGCCTCCTGCTTCGCGGTCTCGCGGGCCTGCTCGGCGATCTTGGCGGCCTCGCGTTCGGCAAGCCGCGCCTCACGGGCGGCGCTGACGGCTTGGCGAGCTGCTCTGCGCTCGGCCACAGCCGGATCGTCGGGTCCCGGCTTTGCCCGGACGCGCTCCAGCATGGCCTTGCGAGCGTTCGCAGCGGTGCTCAGCCGGTCTCCAAAGCCCTTGTCCCGGAAACCACTCATGCTCTGATCTCGCTCTCTCGGACAGCACGCTCTGTGATGCCCGATTTGATCCGGTACGAGACTTCGCCGGTCTCATCGGCCGGCATGAGCCGTACAACCTCGTAGATGCCGCTGCCACTGGTGCGGCTGTCCGAAATCGGCGCACGCACGAGGCGCACCATCTGTCGGATCTTGAATTTATGAAGCATGTTCGTTCTCCAGTGTGGAAGTGCATTGTGACAGTGCCACGACTGCAAACAAAAAGCCGCTCCCACGGGGGAGCGGCCTCGATGGCTCAGTGCAGGTAAGCCTACACCGAAGTGACTGGTTTTATGCGTTCTCGATGTTATTGACGGCGACTTTGCCGGAGCGGCGGTCTTCCGCGGTGTCGAAGGCCACCTTCTGGCCTTCGACGAGGTTGCGCATGCCGGCACGCTCAAGAGCGGTGGCGTGGACGAACACGTCCTTGCTGCCGTCGTTCGGCTGGATGAAACCGAAGCCCTTCATCTCGTTGTAGAATTTTACTGTGCCCGTAATCATAGGGGTAGCCTTTCGCGATTGTCGCAGATGCACGTGGGCGAAGGCACGCCAAAGCGCGGCCTCAACCCGGTTCGTCGATGTAATGGTAAGAAAGTCCGAACGTGCGCCTGACAGTGTCAAAAGCGAAACGACCCGATTGTCCGGCCAAAATCCGATAATCACTATATGGGTCTTTTCTATGAGAATTGCAAGTGTTGCCTGTTTTTACTTTGAATATGGGCCGATCCCGCTAGCAGAAGATGAAATCTGAAGAGAGAACTAGCGCATCTTGCGGACAAATTAGACCCAGTTTTCCGCGACCAGCGATGCCCCCGTTAAACCCAAACAAAGGGCCCGCGCGTTGGGAAAATGCCACGCATTGCGGATTTTCCGGCATATTCGCCGGTACTCTAAGCTCGCGACGCAACCAACCGACGTGCGAGGTGGCAGGCGGAACAACGTACCCGATCCGCTCAAGGTCTCAGCGTACGACACGTCCTTTATGGCTAGGTAATCATCGAGCCATCACTGCACTGGCCAGAGAAGCCCGCGCGTGCCATAAGTTCTCCATGAACACCGAACCCATGTACCCTTATTCACTAGAGGTCTTTCCCTGCGAGAAACCGGCAGGACACTTTCAGTGGGCTATTCGAGAGCGGGGCAGGCTGATCCAACGATCCGACCGGCTGCATCCATCCGAGCCTCAAGCCCGCGAGAAAGGGCAAGCCGAGCTTGAACGCCTGTTCTTCGGCGGCCGGGACCGACGGTAAAGTCAGTCCGAGCGACGCTGCGCAAAGGTAATCTCCGTGGCACCGACCCTCCCCAGGGAGGGTCGAAATCTTCAAAATGTCGCGCTTCCCATCGACCAGTTTGCCGGGCCCCGGACGGGAGTTCGCAGATCGGGTCCAATACACAACCACGTGCTCACGGCACCTGTCGCAAAGCTGGTTGTCCTGATCCCGTCTTAGTGACCGTTGCGCCATCTCCTCCCTTTGACCAATCAGCATCGTGGGATCCGGGGCGAGCGGACCGCCAATGGCCAGAGCTGAAACATGCCGCCATTCCAAGGGATGGTTCCACTCTTCCGAAGCCCCGTACCCTCGTGCAGGAGGGATTGTGGTGCAGTCGTATTGAGCGATGAAGCAACGGAGGCACGTGATGTAAATCGGCTTGAGCCGCGGATCCAAGGACACAATCAGGTTTCTACCGAAACCGCAGAAGAGTTCGCCGGGAAGGGCTAGGCATGAACTATTGACCCAAACCCTCTCATGCGAGGCTGTTGGGGACGTCCACCATCACAACCCGTTCAACGATGGATCCGCATGCACAGGCCGTAGTCCCGGGGTGGGAAAGACAGAGTCGCAACGGATCCCACGGTGCTCCTTACGCGGCTCCTAGTGGTGCAAATCTAACATTTGAGTACAATCCGTCACTTGGGCTCGTCCGATGGTCGTCCGGGCGGCAAACTATCGGGGCAGAGGGCAGCGATGCGCTCGGCAATTCCCGCGACTGGCAGGCAGGCATCAGGATGGTCCGCCATTATCGCTGCATATGGCATGCTGGGATTCTCAGCCTCCTCCGGCTTCTGGACAAAAGCGATGCCACCATGCCCTTTGATTGCGCGTAGTCCGGCCGCTCCATCCCCGTCTCCGCCACTGAGAACAATCCCGATGACATGCTCGCGGTAGATTTCAGCCGCCGAGAGGAACAAAGGGTCGGCGGCGGGGCGGACATGATTGACCTTCGGTCCCTGATCCAAACGGATGCGGCCCAACTCCAATGTCATGTGATGGTCAGGCGGCGCGACATAGACATGGCCGGTCTGGATCAGGGTGCCGTCGTCAGGATGCGAGACGGGAAGCCTGCCAACCGTGCTCAGGATTTGCGGGAGCAGACTGGGAAGAGGGCCGGTGTGCCAAACAATGAAGACGGATGCCGCGCACGGGTCTGGCAGGGCCGCAACGATTTGCTTGAGCGGCTCAAGACCACCAGCAGAGGCGGCAATCACGACAATGGGGTTCATGGCACCGCACCAACGTCCCACGACGCGGTAACGTTCAGCTTCTTGCGGAACCAAGTGTCGTTTCCATCCACTAGCGATGTTCATTCTCTTTCTTGGCTAGAGCAATCTTGCTGCGGGCTCGGCTTGTCTTGTGGCCGGCCAGATCCTTGATGAATGACGCCGCCCACTGTGAAACATCGGAAGCCCATAGAACGTTCAACATCGCCTGCCAGCGTGCGACCCGCTCCTCACGGCTCATGTGCAGCGCTTGCTGAATCGCCTCGGCTACTTCGACCTTGTCGTTCGGGTTGACAATGAGGGCATTGGTGAGCTCCTCAGCAGCTCCGGCAAATTTCGACAGGATGAGCACACCGGGATCCTGCGGGTCCTGCGCGGCCACGTATTCTTTAGCCACCAGGTTCATCCCGTCCCGAATAGGGGTAACGAGGCCGACCCGAGACAGTCGATAGAGGCGTGCAAGGACTGCACGAGAATAGGTGCTGGTTACATAGTGGATCGGCACCCAGCCTGGCTCACCCAAGGAGCCGTTGATCCGCCCCAGCGTCTCATTCACAACTCGGCTGAGGGTCGCGTACTCGGGCACTTCGCTGCGGCTGGTTGGGGCGATCTGCAGATAGGTCACCCGTCCCCGCTGATCCGGATGGCTGACGAGGAAGCGCTCGAAAGCCTCCATGCGCTCAGGAATGCCCTTTGAGTAATCCAGCCGATCAACCCCGATGATCAGCTTGCGCGACCCCAGACCGGCAATCGTCTGCTTCAGAAGCCGGCTTGAGCCAGAGCGTTGGGCGGCTTGCTGGAACCCATGGACGTCAATGCCGATTGGAGCGCTCTTGATGCGGACATGGCGGCTTCCGACGTCGAGAAGATCCGCCCCGCGGTGGACAGCGCCAACCTCCTGGACGAGGCTGCGTCTGAGGTTGTCGGCATCCCGCTCTGTCTGCACACCCACAAGATCATAGTCCGGGATGACGCGCAGGAGCTCTGTGCTGCCTGGAAGAGCTCCAAGCACTTCGGGAGCGGGCCAGGGAATATGATGAAAGTACCCGATGGGGTTGGTGATCCCGACCGCCCGCAGTTCGCTTGCAAGAGGGATGAGGTGATAGTCGTGAACCCAGACAAGGTCGTCAGGCTGGATCAGATGAGCCAGTGCACTGGCGAAGCTCCGATTGACCCGCAGGTACCCTGCGTAATCAGCCCGTGAGAACTCGGACAAACCAATCCGATAGTGCATGATGGGCCAGAGCGCCCGGTTGGCGAAGCCGTTATAGTATTCCTGCCGGTCGAGCGACGTCAGGTCCATGACGGCATACTGCACCTGTCCCTTATCGATGATTTTGGGCTGGGCCGCCGGATGGGCTGAGACCTTGCCGCTCCAGCCGAACCACAAGCCCTTGTAAGCCTGAAAGGCCTCGTGCAGGGCCACGGCTAAGCCTCCTGCAGCGGTTTTCCCAGTAGCGTCCGGAATAGCCACGCGATTGGAGATCACAACGAGCCGTCGCAAAGGCGTCTTCCTTTTTGTAGCATGCCGGAGGGTAGCCCAAGGACGAACACGCTAGCAAACACCGCACATTGGCTTGGTCAGGGAGGTAGAGGCCATTCTGGACCAGGACGCAGACAGCTTCTCATTTGGCTATGGTGGCTGAGGAGCGGGGTCGGCAGAGCTGACCCGAGTCTCTGACATGCTTCAACAGGCAAGCCACCGCCGCGGGCTTGCTCGCAGCAGGACCTGTGCCCTTGCTGCTTCGCTGAAGGTGACTGAATAGATTCATTACTTAGTATCGTTACGCCGCGTTCAGCTGGCACCCACCTCTGGCCGATAATGCGTTCACGAAGCCGATCACCTGAGAGAGCTTAGAGGGTTTCGTGAGAATGTCCCTCCAGGGCAAGGCTGCATCAGCTCCGCAGGACCTTTCACATAACTATGGGCAGGCCAACGCTCGTGATAAGCCCTCGCCACCTCCTCGGTCGGAGCCTCCGACTGCGAACGTCGGTCCATAGTGCATCGACAGCAATCCCGGCTTGCAGGAAGCTAAGGACCCGCCCTCCGCTAGCCGCTTCTGTGACCTCACACCGACCTCTTTGAGCCCCGCCACGGCTACCTCGCGGACGAAGACATCATCTTCTACGACTGGAATCTTCATGATCCTCCCCCCGCATTTTCATGGTCCTCCTGGCGCATAGAGGGCCTCCATGGACTACCAAATCTCCTCAACAAGCGTGTTGGGCTCCATAAAGGCAATTTGCTGAGAACCGTCTGCAGTCCCAGGGAGCCTTCCTCTCGGTAACGGCGATGTAGTGCTTCCGTGGACCACGTTAGGCATCCGGAACTCTGGAACGTTTGGAGAATTGAACACCCTCTTACCACGGCGAAGCTCGATTAGATGGCCAACCAAGACGATACCGACCAAGAGGAGTTGCTGGAGCAGCAGCGGGCCTTGGCAGAGTTCGGGGACTTCGCGCTCAAGACCGAGACCATCGATGACATCCTGAACAGGGCCTGTGAACTCATCAGCCGCGCCCTCGAAACCGATCTGGCCAAGCTCATGGAACTCCTGCCTGACGGTCGGACCTTCTTGGTCCGTGCGGGCGTCGGGTGGAGACCAAGGGTCATCGGAGAGGTCACTGTCACGGCGGCCAAGAACTCACCGGAGGGGCTGACCCTCAAGGAGGGGGCGGTCATCTCAAAGAACTCAGATGAGGAGGATCGCTTCGAGTACCACGACTTCATGAAGGAGCACGGGGTCAAGGCGTTCGTGAACGTGCTCGTGCTGAGCAGCAGCGGGCGTCCACCCTTTGGCGTCCTTCAGGTGGACAGCCGCGAACCCCGGGACTTCACGCAATCGGACATCGAGTTCCTCCGCAGCTACGCCAATCTTCTTGGCGCCGCCATCGAGCGCCTGCGGGTCGTGGACGAGCTGCGGGCGGCCGTGAGGGAGAAGGATCTTCTGATCGGGGAGCTCAATCACCGGGTGAAGAACACTCTGACGACGGTGCAGTCCATCGCCTCGCAGACACTGCGGAACGCGCCCTCGCTTGACCACGCGTCGAACGCCATCGAGAGCCGTCTCATCGCGCTGTCGCAGGTTCACAATGTGCTGACCGACCGGAGCTGGGCGCATGTGGCTCTTCACGACATTGTCGCGCAGGCCGTCGAGCCGTACCGCAGCCTCGGGGAGAACCGGATCCACGTACAGGGTACGAATGTACAGGTCCCGCCGCGCATGGCGCTACCGCTTGCGATGGCGCTCCAGGAACTGGTGACGAATGCCGTGAAATACGGTGCCTTGTCCAACGGAACGGGGCAGATCCGGGTGCACTGGACGCTGAATGGCATGACCACTCCCCCGCGCCTGCATCTGATGTGGCGGGAGATGGAGGGGCCACCTGTCCAGAGGCCCGTTCGCCGGGGCTTCGGCACGCGCCTCATCGAGCGCAGCCTGGCTCAAGAACTCGCGGGTGAGGTGCGGATCGAGTTTTCTGAGACGGGGGTCGTATGCTCAGTCAATGCTCCACTGGCGAGCTAAGGCGAACGACCGCTCCTGGCACGAGGCTGACGAAAGCCGAACTTCCGCAGACATCGGGCAAGCTGACCATCGTAAGGCCATGCCAAACGGCTCAGTTTGACCCGGTGCCGACCTTGGCTGCCCATAGTGCTAATCACAGCAGTTTTGCTAACTGGGGCCTTCGAGGCTTGGCCGAGGCGGCTTAGCACTGATACAGCGGCAGCGGGAAGTCACGCCGGTTGATCATGGCGCAGCTAAGTTTCACTTTATGATGCAGTTGGTCTGAGCAGTCACGGTTTAAGCTGGCTCAGACTTATAAATCTGTCACAGGCTTTCGCTCATCATGCAACGGCTCAGCCGACCGACCGAGCAGTTTTCCTTGGATACTCCGATCAATGATACGCAAGCGACCGAAATTCCTCGCCACCGGCATCAGGACGTGGCTCTTGCGAAGCCTTGGCCTGCCGGAGAACGAACGCGTCCCCGCAGCCATGATCCTGTCGCTGCTTGTGGCCTGTGTCGTTGTTCTCACGGTCAGCGCCACTCTCGGCGCATTCGTCTACACATATCGGGCTCAGCAGGATCTTCTGGCTCTCCGGACGGAAAGCCGTGACGTCCGAAGCGTCCAGTTGGCCCTGCTCGACATCGAGAGTGGTGCACGAGGCTATACCCTGTCCTCGCGGCCCGATTATCTTCAGCCCTATAGCGTTGGATCGCAGGCTCTCGATGACAACCGGGCGACGCTGGGCAAGCTTGATCGGTTCACGGCCGAGCTGTCCGGCAGTGCCCTGGGCACCCAGACCGTGTCTTCTCTCATCGCCCATCTCCGGTCCGAGCTGTCTAAATTGATTAGTGCGGCGCAACGTGGAAGCGCCAGTGGCACCGAGCAGCTCGCCCACCTCGACCGTACCAAAGCGACCATGGACACGCTGCGCCAGATCATCGGCCAGTTCCTGGCTGCCAGGGCAGGCGAGGCCACCAGGGCGGAAGACAATGTCGCTGTGCTGCAGAGGCTCCTTCTGGCGCTTCAAATCATCAGCGGAGTTGCGATCCTAACGGCGCTGTTCCTAGCCTTCCGCGGCGTGGTCAGCCAATCGCGAGCGCGGGCGGCTGCCATGGGCGAAGCGGTCCAGAACCGGGATCAGATCGGGCATCTGCTCTCGATGGCCGACATGTTACAGAGCGCCATGGGGTACGAGGACGCCAATGCAGTGTTGCGGGCGACCGCCGGACGCCTGCTGTCCGGTTTTGGCGGTGCACTCTACATCTTCAACAACTCGCGTGACCGGCTCGACCTCTCCACAGCGTGGAATGTCGATGGTGCCGAGATGTCCCACCCTCAGGTCATCTCGCCATCGCAGTGTTGGGCGCTGAAGCGGGGCAAACCCCACACCAATTGTGCAATCTACGGAGCGCTCCGCTGCAGCCATACACTCGATGGGCAGAGCGCGCTTGAAATCCCGATGCTAGCGCGCGGCGAGGTTTATGGCCTCCTGCAGATCTTCAGTGATGACCCGACCGGGGCGGATTTGGAAACCATCAAGCCGCTGGCGATTGCCCTGGCCGACAGCATGTCGTTGGCTTTGTCGAGCATTGCGCTGCGGGAGCGTCTCCGCAATCAGGCTCTGCGCGATCCTCTCACCGGGCTCTACAACCGCCGCTTCATGGAGGAGGTGCTCGAGAGCTTCGTGCTCCAGGCTGAGAGGCGGAACGCGCCGATGTCGGCGATCATGATCGACCTCGACCATTTTAAGAAGCTGAATGATCAGCATGGTCATGCCGTGGGCGATGCTGTGCTGCGTGATGTCGCCGCTGCCATAATGTCCGAGTTGCGCAAGAGCGACATTGCATGCCGCTACGGCGGCGAGGAGTTGATCGTCCTGTTGCCGGACAGTGATCTTGTCACTGCGCGCACAAAGGCGGAGGAAATCCGCAACCGCATCGCGGACGTCTCGCCGGTCGAAGGAGTCGCGGTGAGCGCATCCCTTGGTGTGGCGTCGATCCCGCAGACCTCGGCTAGTCCTGCAGATCTCTTAACGATGGCGGATGCTGCTCTCTACAAGGCCAAGCAGGAGGGACGGAATCGGGTCGAGACTGCGCCCGCACGTATGACGCTCGTTAAACCGTAAGGCTCCTGGTCGGGAACGCTGACGACCCGATTCGACGACTGAGCCTGTCGGGTTGTGGCTCGTTTCTTTTCATGTGCGTGACCGCTGCACCATTCGCGCTCCCGTGGCTGTGTCCCGATGAGCATTCAAGACATCAGCCTGCAAGGCTAGCAATTCGTCATTCGCACTGGCAGCTGCCGCTTCTGGCATGAGACAGACGAAAGCCCAACTTCCGCAGTCACAGGGTAGGCGGACCTTCACACGGCTACGCTCAACGGCTTAGTTTGACCCAGCGCAGACTCTCGGGGCGAACGTCCGGTGGCTCTCGGCGTCGCAATGTCAAAGACAGAAAGCCGTTCAGGCCAGCTCCGACAATCAGGAAAGGTGATCAGTCCCATTCCGTCGCTGAATTGGTTTTCAGCCGGCTTGGCTGGTAGGACATGGTTGAATCCGCTCGGTCTTTGGAGCCTGCCATGCCCCGCATTCCGTATGAGACTGTAGACGTCTTCACCGATCGCCCCTTCGGCGGAAATCCGCTTGCTGTCTTTACCGATGCGCGCGGACTCTCCGACGCACAGATGCAGGCGCTCGCGGCGGAGATGAACTACAGCGAGACAACGTTCGTCCTGCCAGCCGACGATCCGGCCAATGATGCCCGTGTGCGCATCTTCCATCGCACGGCTGAGATGCCCTTTGCCGGCCATCCCAATGTCGGCACGGCTTATGTGCTGGCGCGCCATGGCCAGGACCGCGACGGCGTGCTGCGGTTCGAGCAGAAGGCTGGCCTCGTCGAGATCGCCGTGGAGCGCGATGCGGCTGGAGTGGTGACAGGAGCGGTTATTGCCGCGCCGCAGGCCCTGTCCCTCGGCATGGAGTTGCCGATTGACGAGATCGCCACCTGCGTCGGGCTTTCAAGTGACGATATCGCTATAGCCGCCCACAAACCAGTGCAGGCCTCGGTCGGCGTCAAGTTCGTGCTGACGCAGGTCGCGCCGGAAGCTCTTGCCGGAGCGACACCCGATCTCACCGCTTTTCGCAAGCTCGTGCGGCTGCATGGCGATTTGGCCGGACGCTTGTCGCTGTTCCTCTATGCGCGTGACGGCAACACGATCCGAGCACGGATGTTCGCACCGCTCGCGGGCACCTGGGAGGACCCGGCGACAGGCAGTGCCAGTGCCACGCTGGGCGCACTGCTGCTCTCACTTGATGGCGGCGACAAGGCCGCCTTCACCATCACTCAGGGCGTCGAGATGGGTCGGCCGAGCGTGCTCAAGGTGACGTCCTGGCGCGCGGAGGACGGCTATCGGTCGCGCGTCGGCGGGAGTTGCACGCCGATGTTCCGGGGCGAGGCACTGCTTTAGACGACACGGCTGCTGAGAGCATCCCTTTGCGGGGTCACCCCGGCACACGGAAGCAAAGGTCACCAATTCATCTCGGCCTTGTAGGGGTAGGTTGTATATTTCCCTTCACGAACGAAATTCGGATAGCTTGGCATCGTGCTATGAGGTCTTAGAGTGCCATCCCTCGGACCTCGCGAGTGAAGCTGGAGCAGTCAGACAGGAACCCATAGGGAACGGCCATGAGTGAACTCCGTCGCGCTACCCTGAACGGCGATGTCTTCGAATACTCCGATGTCGGCGATGGTATGCCCCTTCTGCTCCTGCACGGAGCGCTCGGTGACCTCAGGACCTGGCAAGGACATCGCGAGACATTGTCAGACCGCTACCGCTGCGTCGGCTATACCCAGCGGTACTTCGGTCGCGCCTCTTGGCGCGATGACGGTCCCCCGTTCGGTATCGCCACGCATGCCGAGGACCTCATTGCACTCGTGGAGGCTCTTGGGCTTGCCCCTGTGTACCTCGTTGCTTGGTCCTACTCCGGTCATGTCGCCTTTCACGCGGCGCTGCGGCGCCCGGACCTGTTCCGACGTGTGATGGTCTACGAGCCGGGCGTGCCGAGCTATGTCACCGATCCAGAGGAACTGGCCGCCTTCGGGCGGGATGCCCAAGCCATCTACGGACCGATTGCTACTGCCGTAAACACTGGCGATCTGGAAGAAGCCGCTCGCCTGATGATCGACGGCTCCGGTGGAGATGGCTATTTGGACCGTCAATGTCCCGAATACCGAACCATCATCCGCGACAACCTTCACTCACTGCCGCGTCTGATGGCTCAGCAGCCGCCACCGAAGATCACCTGTGAGGATCTCGCGACATTGCGGATGCCGGTCTCGATTGCCCACGGTGGTCTGACGAGACCCGTCTTCGCCATCCCCTCCCTCGCTGCCGCACGGTGCATCCGTCATGCCCGGCACGTGGAAGTACCGGGTGTCGGCCATCTTTGGCCGCAGGAGAGTCCTCGCGGTTTCTCGGCTGTGGTCGAGGAACTCGATTGCACGACGTGAGGGAGGTAAAGCGACTGTGGGTGGCCTTTGCCAGCGAATGCTGGATCAAGCGGGACTCGGAATGGTCAGCTCCTGGCACGAGGCTGACCTTGGCTGCATTTCCGCAGTCATAGAGTAAGCTGACCTTCAAAGGGCCGCGCTCAACGGCTCGGTTTGACCCAGATCGGAAATTGCAGGCCCTGTTCAGGTCTGCTCGTGAGGGTCCCAGGGCGTGGTTACGTCGAGTGAAATCTATGGAAGATCGCTCTCGCCACTCTTTGCAACCGACATCCGAATGCGTTCGGCCACGGCTGGATCGATTGGGTTATAGACAACCAGGTTCAGGTCCGGTCGGCCGTCGACCGCAAATCCAGAGTATTCGAGCTCGATATCACCCAAAATTGGATGCTTCAGTCGCTTGGTTCCCTCGCTATGAGAAATCACTTCGTTCTCCCGCCAAAGCGCATCGAATTCCGGGCTTGCCCGACAGAGTTCGTCAACCAGTGCCGCAACCTCCGACGTTGCTCCGGCGCGCGCCGCGTCCGCACGGAATGCACCGACGACAAATCGGGCAATGGTGTCCCAGTCATGCTGGACGGTCCGGATCGCTGGATTGCAGAACAAAAGGCGCAGAATGTTCCGATCACCCGGGGCAAGATTGCCGTAGTTGGTCATGACTACCAAGGCAGCTCGGTTCCAGGCGACAATGTCCCAAGTGGCCGTGCGCACCAGAGCGGGGCTCGCGTCAAGAGTATCTATGAGACGTTGCAGGCGCGGACTGACCCCTTCCACGGAGCGGAAGCGGACCTCGGGCGGCCGGCCGAGACCGAGTATAAAGAGATGTTCGCGCTCGGGCTCAGTGAGCATCAGGCCATGGGCGATCCGGTTCAGAACGTCCGCTGACGGTGCCCCGCCGCGTCCCTGTTCCAGCCAAGTGTACCAAGTGGGGCTGATGTTGGCGCGCTGGGCCACCTCTTCGCGCCGCAGGCCGGAGTACGTCTGCGCCCGTAAAAGCCGAACGCCGCCGGATCAAGGCGTGTGCGGCGGGCGCGGAGGAAATGGCCCAAAGCATTGGTCGGTGTGGTCATGGCTTCCCTGTTGGCCATTATAATAGGATAAGCTCACTACTTTAACCGCATAGAGGGTAGCGCAATAGTCAGGTCCCGAGCAACACGGAGACCTCAAGATGCGTATCTTTCTGACCGGCGCGACCGGCTTCATCGGATCGGCCATTGTGCCGGAGCTCCTGAAGGCTGGTCACCATGTCATTGGTCTGACCCGCTCTGATGCTGGCGCACAGGCGCTTGAAGCGACGGGCGTTGAAGTTTATCGGGGAGCGCTGGAAGAGCCAGAGAGCCTGCGTCTGGGCGCGGCAAATTCGGACGCGGTCATCCACACGGCTTTCGACCATGACTTCTCTCGCTTTGTCGAGAACTGCCAAAAGGACAGCCGCGTGATCCAAGCCCTTGGCGAAGCCCTCAAGGGATCGAACCGCCCGCTGGTGATTACCTCGGGCACCGGACTGGGCAACGCTGAACTCGGAATGCTGGCCACGGAGGACGTCTGCAATACCGGGCATCCCAATCCGCGCGTCGCGTCCGAAATAGCCGGGAACGCGCTGCTCGAAGTCGGTGTCAACATCTCCGTTGTACGACTTCCCCAGGTTCATAACGCGATCAAGCAGGGTCTCATCTCACCTCTGATTGCGATTGCCCGGGAAAAGGGCGTCTGCGCGTATGTGGGCGAGGGGCGAAACCGGTTTCCTGCGGGTCATTTGCGGGATGTGGCGCTGCTCTACCGGCTTGCGGTCGAAAGAGCCAAACCCGGCGCGCGCTATCACGCTGTTGGCGAGGAAGGCATCGAGACCCGCGAGATCGCAGAAGCGCTTGGCCGAGGCCTGAAGCTGCCAGTCAAGTCGATCGCGCCAGAGGAGGCTGCTGAGCATTTTGGTTGTATGGCGAGGTTCGCAGGGCTGGATTTTCCCGCGTCCAGCGCAAAGACACGCCGAGCCCTCGGGTGGAACCCGACAGGTCCGGGACTGATCGCTGATCTTGATGCGATGAGGTACGATAGTTTGGCAGCTTAAAGGCCAGCATGGGAGAGCCGGTGCGCGATAGCAACTGGCTCTCTGCGGTACCGAAGCACTTCATGATCCCGCATTGTGCTAATCCGGCACCAAGTATCGTCGCACCATCGTGCGGATATGATCAATTGCGTGTCGGTCCTCCTCGCGCCCACTCGCTTCGAGTGCAACCACCATCTTGATCTGTTGCAGCACCATCACAGCCAGCCCAGGCATCACTGCTGGCGGCAACCGCGGCCTCGTCGATGCAAGCGACTGCTCAAGGCTCTCCTCCAGCCTGGCACGTGAAGCGAGCTTGCGAGATGTCTCAATGTCACGTCTGGCGGCAAGCGTGGGAAACGCAGGGTAACGGGCGAGAAAAGCCGTCAGCGTGTCAAACAGAGCATCCGACATGGCAGCCGGAGTGAGAGATTCCGTACCCAGGCCAGCCAAGGCTTGATCCAGTTCCTCCAGGTACTCGGCATGAACCTCGGCCGCGATCAATTCCTTGGTTGGATAGTACTGGTACAGCGAGCCGATCGAGGCACCGGCCCGTGTAGCTATCTCCGTCATCGTAGCAGCCTCATAGCCGCGCTCAGCAATCACCTGTCCAGCCGCTGCTCGCAGGGCAGCAGCACGGGCCTTGCCACGGGCGAAGCGGGGTGTGCGCCCCTCATCGGCTTTCGGTCCTGTTGACATATGTGAGGGTATCCTCATATTCATAATGTGAATGTTTCCTCATATTCATTAGCTTCATCGCCAACCGCAAGCCTCGAAAGGGCTGATCCGATGACACTTGGCCTCGATCCCCAAGCCACTGCTCTCCTGCTGATTGATCCGCAAAACTGGACCCTTGGCATGCCGATCCAGCCGCACCCGCGTCACGAGCTCGTTCAGCGGGCAGCTGCGCTAATAGAGGCTCTACGAAGTGCCGGCGGCACTGTCATCCTGACGCGGGCTGCGTTCTCAGGCGGCTATGCGGATATGCTCCGCACGCCCGTGGATGTCGAGCTGAGAGTGCCTGAAGGTGGAATCCCGGCAGCATCGCTCGCGTTCGATGATGAGATCGAGACAGCTGGCTACGATGTGGCGATTACCAAGCGCCAATGGAGCGCCTTTTATGGCACCGAACTGGACCTGCAGCTGAGACGGCGCAACATCGCGACGGTGCTGATCGGGGGTGTGATGACGAACTTTGGAGTCGAGTCGACAGCGCGAGATGCCTGGCAGCACAACTACAGCACCATCGTGGTCGAAGACCTTTGCTCGAGCCTTGCTGACGATATGCACCGCTTCTCGGTCGAGAAGATCTTACCGCGTGTGGCACGCGTACGTTCGCTCAACAACGTGCTGACGAACCTACCAATCGCCTAAACGTCCTGGATTGGTGCTGCCGGTGCCGATTGGGGCACCGGCAGCACCATTGGGAGGTCGCTTCCTGGCACGCCTGAGACCTTAGCTCCAAGGCTGCAGGCCTCATCGAACCGGGCGTTCCGAAAGCGCAGGGAACCCCGGGTCCTGATCCGAAGCCGACCCTAGCGCCTCCGGTGATCGCCCGCGACTGCTCAGACCTCGGGTGTTCGCTGTTCTCGGCTGTCTGAAAGTAGCCCTTCCGACGGGGACACATTCTCATAGCGCGGGCGCTGTTATCGGTCTTTTCCCGGTTTGAGCCCTGCGCCCGCGCCAATGTGAGCCTACCGGTTTGTCATGAGCGCTACAGCGTCCGCGCCAGCAGGCAGACGCATCGGGCAGGTCGGATCCGTCGCGGCCCGCCAAACCGCTTCGGCAACATCCCTCGCGTGAGTGACCGCTCCTGCATCCTGCTGCCACGACGTGAAGACGCGTTGCGCCAGCTCCGCATAGGCATCAGGGATGCCGCTCTGGAGCCGAGCCCTTGCATTTTGTCCGAAGGATGTATCCGGCGCCCGTCCCGGGAGGACGATACGCACATGCACGTTGAACGGCTCAAGTTCCAGGGCCAACACTTCTGTGAAGGCGTTTACGGCAGCCTTGCTGGCAGTGTAGGCCGAGAGAAGGTGCAACGGCTTCAAAGTCACACTCGATGTGACGTTCACGATGGTTCCTGACCCTTGCTCTCGGAGATGTGGCAATATCGCTTGGGTCATAGCCATCGTGCCAAAGGTGTTCGTCTCGAACGTCTCGCGGATGACATCCATCGGTGTGCCCTCAAGGGCATTCAGCCAACCGATCCCGGCATTGTTCACCAAGACATCAATCGGCCCGGCTGCATCGACCACTCGCTCGATGCTAGATTGGTTGGTTACATCAAGCGGGAGAATCCGCAGGTGGTCAGACGCAGGCAGGACATCCTCTCGAGGCGTTCGCATCGTTGCGATGACGGACCAGCCGCGGTCGAGAAAAATTCGCGCCGTCTCCAAGCCAAACCCCGACGAGCATCCAGTGATCAGGACAGTTTTCATGAAGCCTCCTGTTGTAGGACGGTCACAACTAGCCGAGCAAAGTAGGACGCGCTACAGTCCGGAGTCCGTTGTTCATTTGCAGGAGTCCGAATTTGGGGGATCCTTTAGCTGAGGTCGTCAGCCTTCTTCAACCTCGTGCCTCTTACTCGAAGGTGGTTTCGGCGGCAGGGTCTTGGCGGGTCCGGCGCGCTGAAGCCGGGCGTCCCTTCTACTGCGCGATCCTGGAGGGATCCTGCCTTCTGGAGGCTCGGGGCCATGAGCCCATGATCCTGGAGAAGGACGATTTCGTTCTCATCCCTTCGGCTTTTGATTTTGCCACTTCCAGCCTTGAGCCGCCTCCTGGCGGCATGGTCGACGAGCCCGTTCAACTGCGACCCGGAGAGTTCAGGGTCGGCCGCCAGGATGGGCCTTCCGATCTTAGGATGCTCATCGGGTATTGCACCTTCGGATCGGGTGATAAGACCTTGCTGGTCTCGCTCCTGCCTCAACTGCTTCATGTTCGTGGGGAGGAAAGGCTGACTTCGCTCGTGCAACTCGTCGGCGACGAAGCACGTGAGCACCGACCGGGACGTGACGTCATTCTGGCCCGTCTTTTGGAGGTCATGCTGATCGAGGCGCTCCGATCGACGACGGGTGGTGCGATATCACCGGGTCTAGTGCGAGGGCTCAGCGATGAGTGCCTGGCCAAGGCTCTCAGGCAGATGCACGCCCATCCAACCCTGCCGTGGACGGTCGGTCGGTTAGCCAAGGAGGCAGGTCTGTCCCGCTCCGTGTTCTTCGATCGGTTCGGTCGCGCAGTGGGTGTCGCTCCCATGGAGTATTTGCTTGGTTGGCGCATGGCACTGGCCAAGAATATGCTGCGCCGGGGTGAAGGCGGCATCGCACAGGTCGCCGAGCGTGTTGGGTACGGGTCTGCCAGCACGTTTAGCGTCGCCTTCACCCGCCATGTCGGACTGCCGCCCTCGCACTATGCGCGCTCCGACGCGCCTAGCCACGAGGATCTTCATTAGGGACAACGAAGCAAGAAAACCTACCTCCGATCCGATGCATGACACGTGCTTTCAATCGAGCGGATCCTCACGAGGGTCGGCTTCTGGCAGATTTCGTTGAAAAGGTCCTCGTGATTGGCGGTGGATCGTGATTCCCTGGTCGGCATTCTCAGCTAAGGATCGGGCCATGATGGGCCATTCCCTTGGTCGATGTTTCGAACTCATTGACACCTGTCCCAGAAACAGCAGCGCATCAATCTGCCAACCTCCGTGTCCGAACGGTCGGCGACCTCCGCCGACAGGGCAGCGGAGGTCGTTCAATGCGGGTGGCTCAGCCTGCCGCCCCAGACCTTTGAGGCGATCCGACCGGGATCAAGCCAGTGGCGCATCAACAGACGCGTACACCTTGATCTCCTGGAACTGCTCGATGGCGCGAGGGCCACACAGCACGCCGACGCCGCTCTGCTTGAAGCCGCTCTCCTCAAAATGCTCAGAGATCACGCCCCAGCAGTTCATCCAGATCGTGCCAGCCTGGATGGCCTTGCCGACACGACGGGCGCGAGCGGCGTCCGCGGTAAAGACGGATGCAGCAAGGCCGAACTCCGTCGCGTTGGCACGGAGGATCGCATCGGCTTCATCGTCGAACACCTCGAAGGTCTGCACCGGGCCGAACAGCTCATTCTGAATGACGAAGCAGTCGAGCGGCTGCACCTCGATCAGTGTCGGCTTGTAGAACGCGCCACCGGCCAGTGGCCCCTCTGTGACGGGCCCGCCGCGCACCAGGATCTTGGTGGAGGCCGCCGCCTCAACTACGAGTTCGTCGACCCGCCTGACGCTTGCCTTGTCGATCAATGGCCCGAGCTGCGCATTGGGATCCTCGCTCTCGCCGAGCCGGACATTCTGATAGGCCTCGATCAACGCTTCCCGGAGGGCGTCGGCGATGCCGCGCTGGGCGAGAACACGCGAACCCGTGCAGCAGAACTGCCCGTTCATCACGACCAGAGCCGTAACGATCTGCGGGACGACGACGCTCAGGTCCGCGTCGTCGAAGACAACCAGGGGCGTCTTCCCGCCCAGTTCAAGGTTGAGCCGCTTCAGCGTCTTAGCGCCATTCTCAGCGATGATCCGCCCGACCTTAGTGCTGCCCGTGTAGCTGATCGCGTTCACCTCGGAGGATTCGACCAGCATTTCCGCACCGATGCTGCCGCTCTCGGTGATGACATTCAGCGCGCCGGGCGGGAGAAGTGTTGTCGCCGCCACCGCCTCGGCGAACAGCGCATTGGTCAGCGCGGTCTGGTGCGGCATCTTGAGCACGACGGTGCATCCCGCGGCAAGAGCCGGGCCGATGGCGCGAATGGAGAGGACGATCGGCGAGTTCCAGGGCGAGATCACGCCGACCACGCCCATCGGCTCGGGGTCGGAGTGGAAGTACACTCCCGGAGCCGTCTCAAGGGCCCGGCCGCCCGTCTGAAGCATGGCGCTCGCGGCGGAATAGCGGAGCCACTCGACCGACCCTTGCAGTTCCCACTGCGTCTGAGCGAGCAGCTTGCCACCCTCCCGGCTGAGCATGAGCGCCATTTCAGCCCCTGACGCCTCAATCCGGTCGGCCAGCTCAAAGAGGGCGCGAGAGCGCAGGCTCCGGTCTCGCGACCAATTCGTTGTATCGAACGCAGTACGGGCAGCTTCGATCGCCTGACGCGCTTCCTCAGGGCCGATATCGACATAGCGGCCGAGCGCCTTTCCGGTCGACGGGTTGATCGTCTCTCCGATTGTGCCTCCATCGTTCCAGGTGCCGTTGATCCAGTTCGGACGCGGTTCGGACTGGGTTGAGAAATGCGGGGTCGAGAAGTGTTGGGTCATGGCTTTGGTCCTTTGGGATCTCCGCGGTCACCGGAGGTGAGATCAAGCCGTGAGCGGGATCCGGCATGATCATCAGGCTGCATTGGGCATCAGGGCTTTCATCCATCGGCGCATCAGCCATAAATATATGTGTGAACGATCATTTATATAATGTCAAATGCTCGTCTTCCGTCAGCTCCGATGGAGCCGGGTCAAGAGGTCAGATGCAGGCTTTCCGCAACTTGGCCATAATAGCGATCAAGCAGGATCGCGCCGTCAGAGGGGGAAAAGACATAAAGGCGCATGATGCCTTCGAAAACAAGGGACAGGCGTTCGCCGACGGCGATCGGGTCGATGTCGCGGGGCACACGCCCTTCATCCCGGGCAGCAAGAATGCTGCGTTGCAGAACCTGGATGAGCCCGACCTCGGAGCGGCGAAGCATGGCGGCGACTTCCGGGTTGCGCGCACCCTCACTCGCGATTTCTACGCGGAGAACCGCGATATCGTGACCTTCCTTTGTCAGGAAAATATCGCTGAGGGCCCCTTTGACAGCCGCTGGGCCTAGATCGCTTGCCCAGAACCGGACGATCATATCGTGATGGCGCTCCAGGTCCGCCTCGATCAGCGCGAGAATCAGCGCCTCCTTGTTAGGAAAGTATTGATAGATGTTAGCGACGCTGACGCCGGCGGCCGCGCTGATCTCGGCGATGGAAGAGGCATGAAAGCCGCGCCCAATGAAGCATATGCGTGCGCCGTCGAGAATCTGGGCCATACGCTCGTGACGGGCCTGCTCATTCACCGGGCGGCCGCGCTGGACTGGGTTCTTGGTCTTACTCATGAAACATGATATATATGAATGAGCGGTCGCTTCAAGAATTATCTACCCTAGCGTTATTGTCAGCGCTCATTCCACATTGCGTTTTTGGTTGCTGCCCAAAGAAGGCGGTATCACCAGTTGGGGATGTCACATTAACTGAGTATAGCCGTTGGGCTGACCGACAAGTCAGCTTTTGCTAAGTCCAATTCCTTGATCTTCCTCGGTATGAGAATTTCTCCTTGACGAGTACGGGGTAGTATTCGCCGTTAATGTGACATCCCCCTTCGGTCCGTCTAGGCCAATCTTCACCCCTCCCCGCTAAACCCTCCCCATGCCCTACTCCCGAGACACCACCGCCGACCCACACAATCGTCCAATAATCTCCGAAGCGCGGCCCCATTGAAGCCAAGGTTGGCTCTATGTTACCGCCTACCCGTAGGGGCAACTATGGGCCGGGGCCGCGCCCAGAATTCACAAGTATCGGGCGCGGCCTATTTCCCAGCTTACCCTCGCTTCACCCCTTGATGCCATACCGTCGGCATGACTTTCGCCGACCAAAGCCCCTCCCTCACCAAAGCAATCTTCCAGCGAATCCACGCCAGCGTTGAGCCGCCTGAGGCACAGAACAAGGCTCTCGAGTGCTTCGCGATCTACTGGCTCATCATTGATGGAACGACAGCAGGCGACACAGTAACAACAGGCACACTCCGTCGGCAGACACGCCTCACCTCCACAGCCCTAATCGCGTTGGCGAAACGTCTGGAGACTTTAGGCCTGATCACACGTGCGCAAGTCACGGCCATCCATGGCAAGGGACGGGCATGGGCATACCATCCTGTTCTGCCGCCGGATTTCGCGCTGCTTGCCCTCGGGGGTGAGCAAGATCGTATTGTCAGCCCAGCCCGATAACCAACTTCCGAGGCACCGAGATCAGTCGTCAAATGGCCCCTCGGACATGACCAGCGAAAGCGCAGCCCTTAACACGCTCTTTCCGCTCTCATCCCGGACATTCACGACAAAGGTGCGGTAATTGCCGTTGGGTAGAGCATCATGGGCCATATGGGGGAGAGCTATCTGCGCCTCATGTCGGGCCGCCTCCATATCGGGCAGATCCTGACCAACATCGTCCCGGGAAGAGAAATCACCGTCGAAGGTATCAAAGAAAAAGCGAGGCATCGGTGCTCCAGATACGTTGAACTGCGTGGACAACCGAAGGACAGCATCCTTTGTTCATCGTACCAGACTATTGCCTGTCTCATGACCTACTCCCGCGACACCACCGCTATCTCCGAACTCACCGGCCGACCCGTCAGCACCTGGTCGGAGGAATGGCGAATTGGGACAGGAGCCCGAGAGGCCAAGAATGCGCAAGCACAGCAAAAAGGGCCGCGCCCAGCCTTATCGGCTGTGTTCGCGACCCTTAGACCGTATTTGCCCCAACGGTGATGTCGATATGCCTGCTATCGAGAAAAGCTCAGTAAACAGGTATCCAGTCAGAACATAGGCATGAGGATGGCAGATCCTTGCCGTAAGACTGAGCCATGGCTCTTAGCTCGGCAATTTTTGCCGAGAACGGTAACTTACCCGACAGACAGGGGAGCGCGGTCCAGATATCAAACGATTACGGGCCATATTGCCCCAACGGTCCGGACCTCAGAGCGCCTCCTGGTGACAGGGAGAGTGCTCTTTTTTTGTGAGAACCAGGCAGACGGTCAAGCTACTTTGATAATAGTCTCATCCGCGGGGGCGTTTACAGACACCAGAGGGTTTCATTGAACAGGATTTCACGCGCTACCCGTGCCTTCCTCAATTCTTCGACGATGTCCCGCCGATACATACCGGGAACTGAGGTAGGAAGCCTTTGAAGGCGCCGCAATCGACGTACCTTCCAGAGGCTGGAGTATAACTGGAACCACAACTTGGCGATCTCAATCGGAGGTGTGGACATAAACAGACCCTCCTGCCCCGACTTGTCTATGCCGACTGAGTGGATCGCTAGAGCTTCTGTGAGGGCGAAGTGGATCTCGTTCGCCGTCAATAACGCGGCACAACGAAGACTAGAGATGCGTCCACGCAAGCGGGAACAGATCTAAGTATAATCTACTCCCGCGGCACCGCCATATCCGAACTCACTGGCCAACCCGTCAGCACCTGGTCTGAGGACTGGGAGCAGAGACCGGAGCCCACGCCGCCACGTGCGCTTAAACACGTCGCCCTTCCGCAAGGGAAGATAATCCTTTATGTGGTTCTACTAGGATTTGGACCGAATAACCGGACCAACGTAGATCCTGCGGGGGCACATGGTGACTGGACACAACAACACAGTACGGCTCGATGACGTTCATGTCCTGGCTGCCTCCGCAGTCCGGTTCAACCTTCCTCCCGGCGTATTCCCCAGCGGGCAGCCGGTCCTGGTTTACGTCAAACCAGTCGCCAAAGCTCAGAACTACGATATCCATGCGTGGCAAGTCCTGACTGGTTCCGCCAAGGCACAACAGAGCTATGAGTACCAATCCGTCCTAAAGCCAGGCGAATACACGGTCACCCTCGCGGACAGCGACGCGTTCTCTCGAAAACCGGACGTCTCGTTCGACCTCATCGTGCATGAGGCCAATGCCATCTCGGCAGGGAATGGCGACGACGAGGTTCAGGGCGGCATGGACGATGACACGCTCAGCGGCGGAAGCGGCGCAGATCGCCTGTACGGCGGCGAGGGTTCAGATATTCTGCGTGGCGGATCCGGCAAGGACATCTTCGTGTTCGACACCATGCCAAACAAGCAGACCAACCTCGACAGGATCGTCGACTTCAATGTGAATGACGACTCGATCTGGCTCGACAATGCCGTGTTCACCAAGCTCGGCAAGAAGGGGACGCCCGACCACCCGGCGCAGCTGAACAAGTCGTTCTTCACCATCGGCAACAAGGCGAAGGACAAGAACGATTACCTGATCTATGACAGCAAGAAGGGCGTGCTCTATTACGATGCTGACGGTTCAGGCAAAGGCAAGGCGGTCGAGATCGCCACCCTCTCCAAGAACCTCAAGATGACCTACGAGGACTTCTTCGTTGTGTGATCGACGGAGGATGGCGCAGTGCTCCCTCCAGCAACCTTCAACGGCCAAAAGGACGAGAACGGAAAGACCATAGATCGGGGCTTGGTCGGGATCCGAGGGTCCCAGGCTGCCGAGGCAATCCTGGAAGTCTGTCGCCAGTTGCAGGAAGCCAGAGCCGCACAGAAATAGGACGGCCGATTCCATAAGACCCGTTCTGTGAGTTTCGCGGTCGGTTTGATGCCTTATGGGATCGGGTTCACAGGGCCGTAGCCCCAGACCATGGTCACCATCGAGAGAATTCCACTCAGGAGCAAAATGCCCAGGGCTATGCTGCCAAATGGAACGTGCCTGGACTTCCAGGCAAGACGCACAGCTTCCTTGTGATTGGACGCGGGACGGGCAGCCATGGGTGCCTCCCCTTCATGAAGATCCTCAGTTTACCCGAACCGAGCCTCGGTATGAGTAACATAGGCTGAGCTGGGCTGCAGATTTCAGAGCTCCGCACCTACTCTTATGCCAACCCATACTGGACGTTCTGCGAACTTGCGCATCATGGGACCTGCCGCATCTCACCGTTTGTCTGCTCTTCAGGTGGTGCCGGAGAGCGGACTGAGATGCAAGAAGGGAGCGGCATCGACTGCGAGCCGATGCCGCTCCAGGGGGGAATGGTTAGCCCTGGACGTTGAAGATGTCGGCGCTCTGGCATGTGAACCCGAGGGCGTCACCGCCATCACCACAGAAGAGGCCATGGCCGCCAACCGCCGTAGTATCGGCAACCTGGGTGATCGGGCTAGCATTCACAGTAAGGTCGGAGGCGTGGTTACCCCACGGGAAGCAGCTGTAGTCCGACAGCTGGACATTCGAGCTATGAGCGCTCTGGTCTGTTGTCGCGAGAGCATCACCACCATGGCCACCGATCCCGGGACCACCAAAAGCGGTCGTGTCAGCAACTTGAGTAATCGGGCTAGCATTAAGATTGAGCGACATGATTTAATCCTCCGCAAGTAAGTATTGCGCTCCATACCGCCTGAGATGGTCTCTCGATTGGCGATGATTGGACTTTGAGCCACTTTGCAGAGGGCAACTGTGAACTGCGTCACACCTGTGCTCTTGGACTACTATAGGGCTACTGTCAGCCATTGCTGAGTACCATGGGAGAGGTGCCGGACGCCTTGCTTTGGGTCGGTCCAATGCCGGGCAACATGGTAGTTGACTGGGGAGCGGAGCTCGTCAGGTATATTGCCCCGACTAAGTGATAGAAGCTCAAAGGGATAGTCAGCTTGGAATGCCTAGCCTTGGTCCTCATTCTGCCGCGGGGGAGCCAAAGTCAAATCTCGTCATCGGGATGTGGAGAGCCTGGAGCAGAACCCATGTCGCTTGATGAGCCCTTTCCCCTCGACCATCTTCCACGTCGCTTGCAAAATGTAGTCCTGAAGAAATTCGATGGGCGTTGCCCCAGCCAACGGGAGGTGGCCGATATTCCAGACGCACAATGGCTCGCAACTCCCGAGTTCGGTCACGTTTCGTTGAGGCAAATTCGGGCTCTCGTGGAAGTGATTTATCCCATGTGTGCTTAATGACAGATGCTGAGCTGTTGCGCCGGTTAGCGAAGCTTCAGGCCGAACTCCGATGGGTTGAACGCAGGGTGCGGCAGCGAATATGGCCGCCGAACCATCAGAGCCCCTGGAGATATCATATAACCCCCGCCGTCCGGAGCCAGCGGGGCCTAATCAGGTGATGTGCCGCATCTCCTAGGAGTGCACGACTCAGCATCTGGTCTGAGGAGTAGCCGCCTTCCTACCCATTTAGGGCGTATCGCCTCTAGGTTTGTGTTGCCTTTAGACTTCGAATAACGGCGCACCTGAGACCTTGCCAGAGATGCGCCACTCTAATGGGGCAGTAATGATTTACGGGGACAATCAGCGGGATATGGCGCTCCATCAGAAGCGGCATGAGGTGGGAGAGCGTCTCGCTCGAGAGACCCGAATTGGCTGGCCTATTCTGACTACGACAGCATTTCTAGTCCTATTTGGCATATTGATCGCTGCTTATCTCTTCCTTGATGCCTGTTCCACCAACTGAATGAGGCTGGCTGATCCCACAAGCCGCATACGCCTTTCCACTGTTTCCACAGCGTGTCCCTGGCTCCTTTTCCTAGGGCTCGACTTCACTCCTGCTCAAGAGCCATGTTCGCCATTCGTTCCAATTGAGTCGAATGAACATGAACCAGACCAAGAAGCTGACCGTCGAACAGGTTTTGGAAGCTAGGCTCCGCGATGCGGCCGGCGAGCGGGACTTCAAGAAGCTCGCCGAAGCGTATCGGATTGCCCGCTCGACCATCACCAACGCGGTGCTCGGTAAAACCTTCAAAGACCTACCTATGCCGCCGAGGGGCCGCTGATGCCTCTCAAGTGGAGAGCCTGCACGTGGCGGGACGGCATGGAGGGCGGCTTAGGCTCTCACGCCTTCTGTCTCGTGTACCAACATATGACGGGCGGCTTCGGCGACGGACAGTGGGTCTGGACCATGAATGGTATGCCGCATAACGCCAAGGTGCCGCTCCTTGGGTTCGCCGACACGGCTGACGAAGCGCAACGGGCGGCTGACGAGATCTTTGATGTTTGGCTGGAGCGTTCGGGACTGATGATCCCCCCGTCAGCGTGAAAAAATGGGCTTGGCCTTAGCCCCTAACCTGCCGCATGGGAGCCGAAATCAATTCGTATCATC
This sequence comes from Microvirga lotononidis, assembly GCF_034627025.1. NCBI lineage: Bacteria > Pseudomonadati > Pseudomonadota > Alphaproteobacteria > Hyphomicrobiales > Methylobacteriaceae > Microvirga > Microvirga lotononidis. The sequence goes on from NZ_CP141050.1 coordinate 856,428, forward strand.
GGGATGTGGAAAGCTGGGAGAAAAACCCATGTCTCTTGATGAGCCCTTTCCCCTCGACGTTCTTCCACCCCGCTTGCGAAATGTAATCCTAAGAAAATTCCATTGGCGTTGCCCCAGCCGAGGGGAGATCGCCGAGATCTCAGACGAACATTGGCTTTCAACTCTCAACATTGGTCGCGCTTCGTTGAGGCAAATTCGGTCTGTCGAGGAGAATGATTTAGCCCATCCAGGCTCAATGACTGATGACGAGTTGTTGCGCCGGTTGGCGAAGCTTCAGACCGAACTCCGATGGGTTGAACGCAGGCTCAAAGCGAAGTTGTTCCGGCAACCCCGACCCGTCCAGAGCGAGTTAGGAGAACTGCAACAACCTGTTGCGAATGAGGGAGCGACAGCGAACAAGGCCGCTGATCAGCTCTTGGACCCCAAATAAAAGGCCCCGCCAGCGTGAACCAGCGAGGCCCTTTCAGGCGATGTGCCGCATCTCCTGGGAGGGCCCGAGATAGAGTCGGGGAGCTTGGCGGCAAGGGTTCAGAGCTGCGGAACGGGCATGGCCGGCAGGTCCTGCGGGATCACGCATGAACGTTGTGGTTTACGCCGATGTCCTTCTACTGTTTCGTGCTTCCGTCAGGATTGAGCACCCCGTCGGCAATCGCCTTCTGTCGGATCGCCTCCACCTTGGCGAGTTCGGGCTGAGGATCGACGCGGGTTCTGTTGCAGCTTTGAAGCTTGCTCGGCCTGAGCTAAGACAGGAGGGGGTGAGAGGGGCCAAGAAGAAGCTGTTCAAGGGTCGGCAGTTCACGGCGGAGATCATTCTCTGGGCAGTCCGCTGGTACCTGCGTTTCCCGATCAGCTATCGTGATCTCGAATGCATGCTCTCTGACCGTGGTGTTCAGGTGGATCATAGCACCCTGTTCCGTTGGATCCAGACTTATGCCCCTGAGATCGACAGGCGCGTCCGCACGCATCTGCGCATGACGAATGGCTCATGGCGCGTGGATAAAACTTACATTCGAGTGAAGGGTGAATGGGTCTATCTATACCGCGCCGCCGATGCTCACGGGCACACCATCGACTTTTTGCTCTCCCGCAGGCGCGATGCGGCTGCCGCCCGGCGGTTCTTCCGCAAGGCTTTGGGACAGCCACATACAGTCAATCCGCGGACCATCACGGTCTACAAGAACGCCGCTTACCCGATTGCAGCGAAAGCCATGAAACGGGATGGAGAGCTCTGGCGTTTCGCCAAGCTGCGATGGGTGAAATTCTTGAACAACATTGTCGAGCAGGATCACCGGCGCATCAAGCGGCTGGTCAGGCCGGGGCTGGGCTTCAAGAGCTACACGAGAGCCTCACGGACGATTGCGGGCTACGAGGTCATGGCGATGATCCGCAAGGGACAGGTCGTAGGTGTACCGGCGAATGACATGAGGGCCCAGAGTGACTTCATCGCGGCTCTGTTCCGCACCGCTGCCTAACCCGAGGCCCTATCCAGCCGTCACTTGACCTACATCTGGGTTTGCAACAGAACCGCCGAAAGAGCCCTCTGCCTCTGGCGGTTGTTCCGTCTGCGCCCCGCTTCGCGCTGCAGTCGCTTGGGGAAGATCAGCCGGACCCGCACGGTGCGCCGGGCGGCTAAACGCTCCAGGCGGTCTTTGATGATATGGGCGGTTTCCGAGTGCATGCCCCGTATCTGCGCGAGCCGTGGAGCGATGGTCTTGAGTTGCTCAAGGCTGGTGATCTTCGCATCCTCCAGGGCCTTCCAGGCACTCATGGGCAGGAGCAGACCATCGAAAGGATCATCAGAGTTGTTCGACGAGGATCGGGGCATCGGGCACGCCTCCTGGCTGTTGATTAGGGGCTGCAGCGCAAGGCCACCTGCTCAAGGACACCTCAGCGCACGTTTTATTCCCAATGGGTCGAGAAGCCCTCAGCCTGACGGCATCACAGATCCCGGTACCCTCCAGCGCCTGGCCCGCCAGCGGCTTCATCGGCGTGGATCTCGACCAGTTCCTGCCCGATTGTGTCGATCTGGCCCCAGTTGCGCACCAGGCGCACGGTCCCGAACAGATCCCGCTTAACCACGAGAGAGTAGAAGCGCGAGGCGCCGTACTCCGGTTTGATTGCAAGAGACTTCTTGCTCCGTCGTGAACGTCTGCTTTGCGCTCGCAAGCTGCCCAAGACGCAATTTCTCAGATGTGCCACGATCAGACTTTTGACATTGCATGAGCTCGGAGGAATGCCACAGCCGTCAGCGCAGCGCCGCCGAAAGTGCGGACAGAGTATTGACCCAGCGGATCGCGTGCTCGACGCTTTCAGGTGCGAAAGCTACCGTCACGACATCCAGCCGCGTTGCAGTGGGAATGATCGATGCAAGGTCGCAGAGCGCGGGCGTGTTAAGCTCAACCTCTAGCCTATACGGTCCTTCGATAGTGAAAGGCGGGATCGAGGGGGCGTGCCGGACGGCTGCCTCGCTCTCGCGGCGAATGAGGTCGCGCGCCAGCTCTGGTGATAAACTGCGTGCGGCTCGCTGGCTGATGGCTTGTTTCACCACCGCATATCGCGCGTCAGTGAAAAGTGGCTGCGTCTCAGATTTCAGGCGATCATCGCCACTGAGCATGATGACTGGAATCCCAAGGCTCCCGGCATAGGCGCCATACAGCCCGGCCTCTCCGAGTTCCGCATCGTTCAATCGAATGCGGCCGAAGGCAAAGCCGTTCGTTGTATGGGCTAGAACACCGGCGTCCCGTGCCCTGGCATGGTACCCAAGGCAGATCACGCCCGCATGATCAGGAGCCAGCCCCTCAAACATATTGAGCGGCTTCGGCTTGCCGGAGATCAGTTCCGCGCGTGGATCGAGTTCGTCGGGAAGCAGGTTGCGCATATCGCCGTGGGCGTCATTGACTAACACCTCGGTGGCTCCCCCGGCCAAGGCCCCCTCGATGGCGGCGTTCGCCTCCTGGGTCATGAGCCGACGGGCGCGCTCATACTCGCCATTGCCCATGCTGCCCTGCTGCGGGTTTACGACGCCAGCTACGCCCTCAATATCTGCCGAGATGTAGATCTTCATCGGATTGTTGGTTTCCTGTTGGCCTCGGGCGTCAGAGCTGGCTCAGCTTTGGATCGAGTGCATCACGCAACCCATCGCCGAGAAGATTGAAGGCAAGAACCGTGACGAAAATGGCCAACCCCGGAAAGAAGGTCAGATGATCGGCGACGCCGATGAAGCTTCGCCCGGCCGAAAGCATGGCTCCCCATTCCGGGGTCGGAGGTTGTGCACCAAGGCCAATGAAACTCAGACTCGCAGCCGTCAGAATCGAGGTGCCAAAACGCATCGAGAAGTACACGATCACGCTTGGCAGGGCTCCGGGCAGAATGTGGCGAGCCATGAGGATGATGTTGCGCACACCGATCGCTCGCGCGGCATCCACATAGACAGCTCGCTTGAGCGCCAGGGTCGAGCCCCGCACCAGCCTAGCGAAGACCGGAATGCTGAAGACAGCCACCGCCCAGATCACGTTCTCGACGCCTGGCCCGAGGATCGCCACGATCCCGATGGCGAGAAGGATGCCCGGAAAAGCGAGAAGAACATCACAAATCCGCATGATGATTCGATCAAGCCAGCCTCCATAGAAACCGCTGAGCAGTCCCATCACGATGCCGACGATGCCGCCCACCGTAACAGCCAGGAAGCCGACCATGAGTGAGATTCCCGCTCCGTGAATGACGCGGCTGAGGATATCGCGGCCGTAATCGTCCGTTCCGGCCCAATGCAGCCACGATGGCCCCTCGAGAACATGCTCGTAATCCGGAGCTGCGGGATCATAAGGCGCGATCCAAGGTGCCAGGAGAGCAACGAAGACAAGAAGCAGCAGAACGACGCCCGAGGCGACAGCCAATTTCTGCCGCCGGAACTTGCGCCAGAACTCAGACCAGGGCGTGCGGATCCGCTCGGCCGCTGGCTTAGAGGTGGAGGACAGGACGACGCTGGTCATCGATAGCGGATCTCCGGATTCACCAGCGCGTAAAGAACGTCGACGATGAGATTGATAAGGATGAACTCAAGGGAGAACAACAGAATTTCAGCTTGGATGACTGGGTAGTCACGGTACGAAACCGAGTCCACGAGAAGACGACCGAGCCCCGGCCAGGCGAAAACGGTTTCCACTACGATCGAGCCGCCGAGAAGGAAGCCGAACTGGAGTCCGACCATCGTAATGATAGGAATCAAGGCATTGCGCAGCACATGCTTCCATACGACAAGCCGCTCGAAGGCTCCTTTGGCTCGCGCCGTCCGGATGTAGTCCTCCCGAGCGATCTCAATGAAGGAGGACCGCGTGAAGCGGGCCATCACAGCGGCAACGCCTACGCCCAGGGTGATGGATGGGAGCACGAAATGCGCGAGCGTCCCGTAACCGCTGGTCGGAAACCAGCCGAGCCGTACGGAAAACCAGTCGATCAGGAGCAGGCCGAGCCAGAAGGACGGCAAGGAGATTCCTGAAACGGCAACCAGCATGCCGCCATGATCCTGCCAGCGCCCTCGCCTAACGGCGGATGACACACCGATGACAAGGCCCAACAGCGTGGCCCAGACCATGCTGATAAGCGTAAGCCAGAAGGTTGGGAAGAAGCGTTCGCCGATCTCCTCAGAGACCGCGCGGCGCGTCTTCAGCGAAGTGCCGAAATCGCCGTGTAGGGTGTTCCACACATAGGTGACGTACTGTTCCCACAGGGGCCGGTCGAGCCCGAGTGCTGCGCGGACGGCGGCAATGTCCTGATCGGTTGCGTCCTGGCCCGCGACAAGACGAGCAGGATCGCCCGGCAAAAGATGCACGAACGCAAAGACGAGCACTGAGACAAGCAAAAGGACCGGCAGGATGCCGAGCAATCGGTGGATGAGATATCTGAACATGGCGCTTCGCGATCGGCGCCCCGGAGCCGTGAAGGGCTCCGGGGCTATCCTTCATCAGTTGAAGTCCGCTTCTTCGAGCAGAATGCCGCGGTCGGGAAGATAATAGGCGCCCGACAGGGACTTGGACTTGGCGGCTAGGAGACGCTCCACGCCGAGATAGATCCACGGAGCATTCGTCCATGCGGCATCTTGGGCCTTCTTGTACGCCTCGGCCCGCTTTTCGTTGTCAGCCGTCGCGATACCGGCTTTGATTCCGGCATCGGCGTCGGGATTGCTGAAATAGGCGACGTTGAACATCTTCGGCGGGAAGCTCTCGCCGAACAGGAGCGGACGGAGCTGCCAGTCGGTGTCACCGGTCGAGGCGGACCAGCCGCCGTAATAGAGCTGAACGGTCGTGTCTTCCGGCTTCGACACGCCCCAGATCTTCTGCGCGGCGACTCCGGCTTCGAGCGGCGTGACTTTCAGCTTCACGTTCACCTGTGCCAGCTGCTGCTGCAGGAACTGCATCGCGCGGATCGATGTCGTGCTGTTGCTAGCGAAGATTTCCGTCTCGAAGCCGTCGGGATACCCAGCCTCCTTCAGAAGCTCCTTGGCCTTGGCAACATCGTACGGCCACTCTCCCTGCTTGGCATAGAACGGGAGGCCCGGAGGCACGACCGAGTCCATCGGATCCATGTTGCCGTTATAGACGATCTTGGCATAGGCCCGCTTGTCGACGGCATAGTTCAGCGCCTGACGCACGCGGAGGTCGTTGAACGGCTTCTTCATGTTGTTCATCGCCACGTACCAGGTGACGATGGACGGCTTACTGATGATGTCGAGCTTCGGGCTCTTCTCGGCGACGGACATCATCTCCGGCGGCAGCGGATAGATGAACTGCGCCTCTCCCGCCTGAAGCATAGCAAGCCGGGAGCCGTTCTCCGGAACGCTCCGGAGCGTAACGCTGTCGATCTTCGGCAGCCCCTGCTTCCAGTAGTTCTCGTTCTTGGCAACCTTCAGGGTATCGGCTTGCCAGCTTACAAACTTGTAGGGACCTGTTCCGACGGGATTGCGGTTCACCTCTTTGCCGTATTTCTCGAGTGCTGCCGGGCTGTGGATCATCGCGCCCGGATGGGCGAGATTATTGATCATGGCGCCGAAGGGCTCCTTCAGCGTGAGCTTGATGGTCGAGTCGTCCACCACCGTGAATTGGGAGACCATGTTCACAAGGCTCGCGCGGCTCAAGCGGTTCTCGGGATTAGCGAGGCGCTCGAAATTGATCTTCACAGCCTGGGCGTTGAATGGCGTGCCGTCATGGAACTTCACGTTCTTGCGCAGGCGAATGGTGAACTCAGTTGCATCGGGATTGGCCTCGTAGCTCTCGGCGAGCACGGGCACGAGCTTCATGTCTTTGTCGAAGCCGAAGAGGCCCTGAAGGATCAGGCGCGACGCGGATTGCGACAGCGTATCGTTGACGTTGTGGGGATCAAGCCCAGTCAGGTTATCCGGAACGCCGACCACCAGATCCTTGGCCGCCAATGCCGGTGTCGATACCGACAACAGCAGCGCTCCCGCCACGACGAGTTTCCTGAAGTTGAACATGCTTTCTCCTCTGGTTATCGCTCTCAATACGCGCCGACCGTGTGCTTGGCGACGAAGTGGGTCGGTGAAACGGCGGCGAGCTTTGCGACGATAGGCTCATCGCCGACGCGCCGGGTCGGGCTTGGAACCTCTCCCGTGATCAGCTCGCGATCTCGGCTACGCAGTCTCGGATCAGCGATCGGAACAGCCGACAGCAGCCGCCGGGTGTAGGGATGCTGTGGGTTCTCGAAGATATCCTGGCGCGATCCGATCTCCACGATCTGCCCGAGATACATGACAGCGACACGGTGACTGATCCGCTCAACCACGGCCATGTCGTGCGAGATGAAAAGATAGGCGACGCCCAGCCGCTCCTGCAGGTCCATCAGCAGGTTGATGACCTGGGCTCGAATCGAGACGTCGAGGGCCGCAACCGATTCATCCGCGATCACAAGCTTCGGGTCAGAGGCTAAAGCTCGTGCAATCGAGATGCGCTGGCGCTGCCCTCCCGAGAACTCGTGCGGGTAGCGCTCGGCATGCTCGGGCTGAAGTCCGACGAGGCGCAGGAGCTCGGCAACCCGCTCCCTTACGGCAGGCCCAGATGCCAATCCATGGGTGATGAGCGGTTCGGCAATGCTGAAACCCACCGTCAATCGCGGGTTCAGTGAGGCATACGGGTCTTGAAAAATATACTGGATCTTGCGACGGAGACCCCGGCGCTCGGCGGCGGACAGCGCCGCGATGTCGCGACCTTCGAACCGGATTGTGCCGCTCGTCGGCTCAATGAGCTGCATCAGCGTGCGGCCCGTCGTGGATTTCCCGCAGCCTGATTCCCCGACAAGGGACAGTGTCTCTCCAGGCAGGATGTCGAAGCTGACCCGTTCCACCGCATGAACCCGCGCGACGACCCGGCTGAAGATCCCTTTCTGGATATCGAACCGCGTGGCGAGATCACGCACGCTCAGAAGCGGCTCGGCTACCGGCTTCACCGTATCCTGTGAGACCTCGGAAACTTCGCCTCCCTTGCTGAGATCGACAAGTGGGAAGCGCGCCGGCAGGTTGCGCCCTTTCATGGCGCCGAGCCTGGGAACGGCGCTCAGAAGCGATTTCGTATAGGGATGCTGCGGAGAGCTGAAGATCTCCTCGGTCGTCCCCTCCTCGACCTTGCGCCCCTTATACATGACGACCACGCGATCGGCGATCTCGGCTACAACACCCATGTCATGGGTAATGAACATCATTGCCATGCCCATTTCTTCCTGCAGCTGCTGCATCAGCCGCAGGATCTGGGCCTGAATCGTCACGTCCAAGGCTGTGGTCGGCTCGTCGGCGATGAGAAGGCCGGGCCGGCAGGAGAGCGCCATTGCAATCATCACGCGCTGGCGCATGCCGCCTGACAGCTGGTGCGGATGGGCATCGAGAAGCCGCTTGGCCTCCGGAATCCGCACCTTCTCCAGAAGCCGGATCGTCTCCGCGCGCGCGGCAGCACGATCCATGTCCTGATGGAGGAGGATTGCCTCGCTGATCTGGTCGCCAATGGTGAAGACCGGGTTGAGCGATGTCATCGGCTCCTGGAAGATCATGGCGATCTCGTCGCCGCGTATCGGCCGGAGATCCGAGGACGGACCCTGTACGAGATCGCGGACCGAACCGTCGCGGGTGCGATAGAGCATGTTGCCCCGGGCAATCCGGCCGCCGCCGTATTCGAGCAGGCGCATGATACTCAGTGCCGTGACCGACTTGCCGGATCCCGATTCACCAACCACTGCAAGGGTTTCCCGTGGCCTGATGTCGAAGTTGACGCCATCGACCACGGTCGCGGCGCCACGTTCCGTCGGGAACTCCACCACTAGATCGCGGACCGACAGCAATACGTCACTGGCCATCATGCTTCCGAATGCCTCAGTTCGAATCAACCCTGCACCCCGAGAGCCTTCGGATCCCGTTACAATGTTCCCGGACAATTCCAGTCGCCTCGCGGCACAGTCGGTTAGCAAACGGCGGCTACTCCAGGAACGTCATACTCGCGACACTACATGCCACCTCTTTCGAGAGGCAAATTCCGAAAATGGCATTTCCTATGCATCATTTGCATTATTGGGATCGAAGCGACGTAGCCGCGAACCACAGGAACGCCGCGAGCGATCATCCCTCGTTTCCAAAGGCCTCAGTCGGATTATCATGAATCATAGCGCTTCGGGAAAGACCGAAGGAGGGCGGCACCCGGCTGGACATGCCCCACCTCAATTCCATTCCAATTCTTGAGGACAGGCCGGGCCAGCGCCTCAACCTGAGTTCGCTCCACATCGCTCAACGACAGAAGGTGCTGGATAAGGGTCGCCATGACGACGGCTGACGCTCTCGGCGTGCCATCATCGATCTTCAGCGCGATACCGTAACCAAGCTCCGGCAAGGTGGCGCAATAGACGCCCTCCGCGCCGGACTTCACGAAAGCGCGCTCTCCAAGGCACTCCATCAGCTTTGTATCGAAGCGGTCGGTTCCGGCGACCATGAAGGGATGCTGCGCGACCGCACGCCGGATCCGGCCTGCGGCAATCCTGCGTTCGCCAGACAACCCATCTCCGGTGCCGAACCGTGCGAAGCCGAGGGCCAGAGCCGAGAGCGGGATGGCGTAGGTCGGGATCGAGCACCCGTCGGTGCCTCTTTCGGCTTCCGTATGAGGAGCGCCGGTCAGATCCTCCAGGACGCGCCTAACTGTTTTTTGAACCAGGTGCTGCGCCGTCACATAGCCTTTTGGATCTTCGTCCAATCCGCAGGAAAGACAGATAAATCCCGAATGCTTGCCGGAGCAGTTGTTATGAAGCGCACTCGGTTGCCCGCCGGTTGCCGCTAGAGCCCGGTTGGCTGCCTCACCGCTGGGCCAGTGCGCTCCGCATTCGAGGCAGGATGCGTCCCGCCCTGCCTTGGCGAGGATGGAGGCGGCCGTCGCCGCATGCTTCTCCTCGCCGGAATGGGACGCACAGGTCAGGGCGATCTCCACGTCCGACAGTCCAAAGCGATCCGCAATCCCACTCTCCACAAGGGGCAAAGCCTGGATCGCCTTAACGGCGGAGCGCGGATAGACCCGACGTTCGACATCACCCAAAGACAGGACCGGCGTGCCGTCAGCATCGACGATCGCCACGCCGCCGCGGTGGCGCGACTCGATCAGACTCCCGCGCGTTACCTCAATGAGGAATGGATTTACCATCGAAAAATCCCCTGCCTGTCTGCCGTCGAAATCACCTTTTAGCCGGCTGATTTACTCGCCCCAGGTTCGTTCGAGGACCCTGATCCAGTTCTCCGCACAGATCTTTCGCACCGCTGCGTCGTCATATCCCCTGCTCTTCAAGAGATCGACGAGAGCTGGGAGGCGGCTGACGTCGCTCAGATCGATCGGAACCGTGGTCCCATCGAAATCGGACCCAAAGCCGACCCGTTCGAGCCCGATCCGATCGACGAGGTAGTCAATATGGTTCACGAGTTCGTCGAGTTTGGTATCTGGGTCCTTGCGGCCATCTGCTCGCATGAACATCGTGCCGAAATTTACGCCAACGAAACCATCAGAGTCCCGGATCGCATCGAGCTGCCGATTGGTCAGATTGCGCGAATGCGGCGTCAAGGCATGAACGTTGGAGTGGCTTGCCACGAGCGGAGCGTCCGATAGGGCGGCCACATCCCAAAAACCCTGCTCGTTGAAATGCGACAGGTCGATGAGAATGCGCAACTTGTTGCATGCCCGAACCAGCTCTCGGCCCTGATCGGTCAGACCGGGCCCGATGTCGGGAGAGGATGGGAAGCGAAACGGCACGCCATGGCCGAAGATGTTCGAGCGACTCCAGACCGGCCCAATGGAGCGCAATCCCGCCTGATACAGCACGTCGAGCATCTTCAGGTCGGGGTCGATCATCTCGGCCCCTTCGACGTGGAACACCACGGCAAGGGCGCCGCCTGCCATGGCCGCACGGATGTCGCGCCCGCTTCGGCAGATGCGGATGCCGCCTTCCGAAGCTCGTTCCATGCGCACAAGGAGGGAGATTAGCTCATAGGTTGCCGCTTGCGCCTCTGCGAGAGACGGCGGCAGAGCCTGGGGCTTGCCGTCACTCCCCACCCCATCGGCCGACGATGGGATATAGACCGCAAACAGCCCGCCTGCGAAACCTCCGACCCGCGCGCGGGGGAGATCCAGGTGACCGGACGTCCCCTCTTTCAGGAAATCGAGTTCGGCTGTCTTCTTCCCTGATTTCCAGAGGCGAAGCAGCACATCGTTATGTCCATCAAAAACGGGTATGCGGGTTTCAGGTATCATGGTTTTCCAACGCAATAAGCCAAGCGGCGTCGTCCGGAGAGCATCTCGTGTAGGATCCCATGGGGCCTCTCGGCCAATTCAATTTCCGGCAGAAGTGATACCGGACTTGCATAGGAGGTCGACGCGGAGGCCGGCAATGCAAAGGATGCATAAGGCATGCCATTTTCCGAATTTGTCAGGCAAAACCTGGGCCGTATAGGTTCTTGCTCAGGCGGAGGGGCTCCGAAGACTGAGCGCATTCGAAACCGCATGGTTCTCAATGCAACACTAGCACAGGATTTCGGAGCGACCTGAAGCACTCAGAAACGCGAAGGGCTGCCAATCCGCGACCGCCGGTTGCGAGTGGCAGTAAGAATGGCCTGGAAGGCCGGACCCTTCTCAACAGAGGTGATACGGGATGCTTAATCGGCGCACATTTCTCGCAAGTTCCGCAGCTGCATCGTTCTTCAGCTATGGGGGTCTGTCGGCGGCCTTCGCTGACACGCCCAAGGATATCCTCGTCGTGGCACAGCAGCTCGACAACATGACGAGCCTCGATCCACACGAGAGCTTCGAGGCGGTGGGAAGCGAAATCAGCAGCAATTGCTACCAGAAGCTGATCAAGGCCAACCTGGACAAGCCGTCCGAGGTCGTGGGCGATCTGGCGGAATCCTGGGAAACAGGCGCCGACGGCAAGACCGTCACCTTCCGGCTGCGCAAGGATGCGAAATTCGCCAGCGGCCAGCCCGTCACGGCAGAGGACGCGGCCTTCTCTCTGCAGCGCGCTGTGATCCTGAACAAAGGTCCGGCCTTTATCATCAACCAGTTCGGATTTACGAAGGAGAATGCGGCGGAGCGCATCAAGGCCAAGGACGCCAACACCCTAGTGCTGACGCTGCAGGAGCCCACCTCCCCGTCCTTCCTGCTTTACTGCCTCTCCGCCAATGTCGGCAGCGTAGTCGAGAAGAAAGTTGCCCTCGAGAAAGCCCAGAGCGACGATCTCGGCAATGGCTGGCTGCGCCAGAACACCGCCGGCTCCGGCGCGTGGGTGCTGCGCTCCTGGAAGCCGAGCGAGAGCATCATGCTCGACGCCAATCCGAACGGGTCGTATAAAGGCAATATCAAGCGTATCATCCTCCGGCACATCGTCGATCCGTCGGCGCAGCTCCTGATGCTGCAGAAGGGCGACGCAGACGTCGCCCGTAATCTGACCACCGAGCAGCTCCGCACGCTCAAGGGCGATGCCAACTACAACCTCGTTCAGTCGGGCGTGGCGTCTCTGATGGTCATTTCCATGAACCAGATGACTCCCAACCTGGCGAAGCCGCAAGTCTGGCAGGCGATCAAGTGGGCTCTCGACTACGAGGGCATTCAGAAGAACATCGTTCCCCTGACCCATATCGTGCATCAGACCATGGTGCCGAAGGGATTCCCGGGCGCCATCGAGGACAAGCCCTATCAGAAGAATGTGGCGAAGGCGAAGGCGCTGCTGGCTGAGGCTGGTCTTACCGACGGCTTCGAGGTGACCATGGATCACTACTCGGCGCAGCCCTATCCTGACATCGCCCAGACCATCCAGGCGAATCTCGCCGAGATTGGCATCCGCGTGAAGCTGATGGCATCGGAGAACCGCCAGGTCCTGACCAAAATGCGTGCCCGTCAGCACGAGCTCATCCTGACGGCCTGGGGCTCCGACTACTTCGATCCGAACACCAACGTGGAGGCGTTCTGCGTCAACACGGATAACGGCGAGAATGCCCTCAATCGCACCCTCGCTTGGCGCTCGTCCTGGCAGGACAAACAGATAACGGATCGCTCCAACGAGGCTCTGAAGGAGCGTGACCCGGCCAGGCGCATCGCTCTCTACGAGCAGCTCCAGCGCGATCACATGGCCAACAGCCCCTTCGCGATCATGATGCAAGGGATCACGACGGCGGCCTGCCGCAAGAATATCTCGGGTGTCCGCCTGGGCACGCTCTCGGACACTCATACCTACTCTGGAGCCAGCAAGGCGTGAATAAGCGACTCGGTGCACTGGCGGGTCTTCTCGCCAGCGTCTCTCTTACCCTGCTCGGGCTCGTCATCGTCACCTTCCTGATCGGGCGCGTCATGCCCATCGACCCGGTTCTCGCCGCGGTCGGGGACAACGCGCCTCAGGAGGTGGTCGAAAGGGCCCGTCAGGAAATGGGTTTCGACCAGCCTCTGCTGCAGCAATTCCTCGCCTTCGTGGGGCAATTGCTGCATGGAGATCTCGGCCGTTCGATCCTGACGAAAAATCCCGTCACCAGTGACATCGCCCGATATTTCCCAGCGACCCTGGAGCTTGCTACGGCGGCGATCATCGTCGCGGCCCTGATCGGGATTCCCCTGGGCGTATGGGCCGCAGTCCGGCAAGGCACCTGGATCGACCAGACGATCCGGGTCGTCTGTCTAGCTGGCCACTCGGTGCCAGTCTTCGTCTTGGCTCTCATATGTCTGCTCGTCTTCTACGCGGTCCTCGGAATCGCACCGGGCCCCGGACGACAGGACATCATCTTCCAGGACATGGTCCCGCATGTGACGGGACTTCTGACCATCGATACCCTGATCGCCGGCGACTGGGATGCGTTCTGGGATGCATTGGCGCATATGGTGCAGCCCGTCTGCATCCTGGCCTATTTCAGCATGGCCTACATCACCCGGATGACGCGCGCCTTCATGCTCGATGCCCTGCATGGGGAATATGTCATTACCGCGCGCGCCAAAGGCCTTTCGCCGGCGACTGTGATCTGGCGCCACGCCTTTCCGAATGTCGGAGTGCAGCTCGTGACCGTGCTCGCCCTGACCTATGCGGGTCTCCTCGAAGGCGCGGTCGTCACCGAGACGGTCTTCAGCTGGCCCGGGCTCGGCCAGTATCTCACGGTTTCCCTCATGAATGCCGACATGAATCCCGTCATCGGTGCGACTCTTCTGGTCGGCTTGGTCTATGTCGGCCTCAACCTCCTCGCCGATGCCCTTTATCGTCAACTGGATCCTCGTGTACGATGAGCGCAGTCCTTTCCCGCGAATGGCTTCTGGCGGAAACGCCAACATCCCGAACCCAGGCGTCCTGGGGCCGTCGGTATCGGGCCTGGCTCGATCTCCGCTCCAATCCCCTGGCGATGATCGGGCTCACGATCGTCGTCGCCTTCGTGGTTCTGTCCCTGGCAGCGCCCCTGCTGGCGCCCCATGATCCCAGCGCTCAGGACCTCGCAAACCGCTTGGCCCGTCCTTCGGCAGCACATTGGTTGGGAACAGACGAACTCGGCCGCGACATCTATTCGCGCATTCTCTACGGCGGTCGCGTGACGCTCGGTATGGTTATTGCCGTGGTGGTTCTCGTGGCGCCGATCGGCCTCGCCGTCGGATGCATCGCCGGCTATGCGGGCGGTATCGTCGACCGCGTCCTGATGCGCGTGACCGACATCTTCCTGGCCTTTCCCCGCCTGATCCTGGCCCTGGCCTTCGTGGCGGCTCTGAAGCCCGGGGTGGAAAGTGCCATCCTGGCCATCGCGCTGACGACCTGGCCTCCCTATGCACGCCTCGCCCGCGCCGAGACCATGACAGTGCGCAACAGCGACTTCATCGCCGCCTGCCGCCTGACCGGTGCTCCGGCCGGACGCATCGTGCTGCGGCACGTCGCCCCGCTATGCGTCCCGAGCCTGATCGTGCGCGTCACACTCGACATGAGCTCCATCATCATCACGGCGGCGAGTCTCGGCTTCCTCGGCATGGGCGCGCAGCCGCCATCCCCGGAATGGGGCGCGATGATCGCTACCGCCAAGCGCTTCATCTTCGAGCAATGGTGGGTTCCGACCATTCCGGGAATTGCCATCTTCCTGGCCTCCCTCGCCTTCAACTTCCTGGGGGACGGCCTGCGCGACATCCTCGATCCAAAGCAACGATGATGCTGGTTGACATCAACAATCTCCGGATTTCCTTCAAAACTCGGACGGGTACTTTCGAGGCCGTGCGCGGCGTGTCGATGGCGATTGGGACCGAGAAGCTCGGCATCGTAGGGGAAAGCGGCTCGGGAAAGTCGCTGACCGCGCGTGCCCTGATGCGCCTGCTGCCTCCGAACGCCAGCATTGCGGCAGACCGGCTGACCTTCGATGGCATTGACATCCTCAACGCCGACGAGCGGACCATGCGGCGTATTCGCGGGAAGCGGGCCGGGTTCATCCTTCAGGACCCGAAATATTCCCTCAATCCCGTCATGACCATCGGACGGCAGGTGGCGGAGGCCTGGCGCACCCACAAGGGCGGCAGCCGCAAGGAAGCTACCGAGGCGGCCATCGACCTTCTCGATCAGGTCCGTATCCGGGAGCCGCGCAAGGTCTACGACCTCTATCCGCATGAGGTCTCTGGAGGTATGGGCCAACGCGTCATGATCGCCATGATGCTGGCCCCCGATCCGGCACTGCTCATTGCCGACGAGCCGACGAGCGCCCTGGACGCCACGGTTCAGGCGGAGATCCTGCGACTGATGGAGGATCTCGTGTCCCGGCGCGGCATGGGTCTCATCCTCATCAGCCACGATTTGCCTCTGGTTTCCCATTTCTGCGACCGTGTCGCAGTCATGTATGCCGGACGCATCGTTGAGGAGGTTGGTGCTGGCAACCTCGCTCAGGCAAGGCACCCCTATACGCGCGGCCTGCTCAACTGCCTGCCTTCCCTCATCCATCCCAAACCACGTCTGCCGGTCCTTAGCCGCGACGCAGCATGGCTTCAATCATGATCGACGTTGACAGCTTGCGCGTCCGTTTCGGCAGCAACGAGGTGGTCAAGGGCGTTTCGTTCCATGTTCCCGTCGGGGGCAGCTTCGGCATCGTCGGGGAGAGCGGCTCCGGCAAGTCGACCGTCCTTCGTGCCATCTCCGGCCTGAATGCCGAATGGTCAGGACGCATCGTGATCGAGGGCGAGACCATGAAACCCCGCCGCGACCGAGCGTTCTTCCGGAAGGTCCAGATGGTCTTTCAGGACCCCTACGGCTCTCTGCACCCCCGCCAGACCATCGACCGCATCCTGAGCGAGCCCCTGCTGGTGCACGGGATCGGCGAGATCGAAGCACGTATCGAGAAGGTTCTGGCCGAAGTCGCGTTGCCGAGTACCGTGCGCTTCCGCTACCCGCATCAGCTCTCCGGCGGCCAGCGTCAGCGCGTCGCGATCGCGAGAGCGCTGATCGCCGAGCCGGAAATCCTGCTTCTCGACGAACCGACCAGCGCCCTCGATGTGTCGGTCCAGGCGGAAATCTTGAATCTCCTCGCCGATCTCCGGGAGACGCGCCGCCTGACCTATGTCCTCGTGAGCCACAACCTTGCCGTCGTCACGCATCTCTGCCCGCAGGTCGGAGTCATGATCGGCGGCGAAATGGTCGAGCAGCTGAGCGCAGAAGACCTGCGCGCCGGTAGGATCCATCACCCGCACACGTCGCAGCTGCGCGCGCTCAGCGTCGATCTCGAAGAGGTCGCGTGAGCCCGCTTCTTGCGTAGGCCATCCCTCTCTTTCGGTTCAGGATATAACCATGTCTTTTGCTTTGTCCGAATTGCACTGGTCATCGGCCGCGGAAACGGCGGCAAAGATCGCGGATGCCTGGAGGCAGGAGGCTGGCCCCGGTGGCGCGATTGTGATCTTCGACGAGAACGACATCCGGGAGGAATCCTGCGGCGGCCTAGAAAGTCTCGCCACAGGCGTTCCGTTCTCGGGCCACAGCGTGGTGCGCTACGCATCGATCACCAAGCACATCTTCGCCGCCATGGCCCTGCGCCATGACGACAAGATCGGTCTTGACGATCGACTGGGCTCCCACCTGCCGGGCCTGCGCGGTTCCATGGCGGATGTGACCGTCGGACGTGCCCTCGACATGACGGGTGGACTGCCCGATGTGCGCGACACTCTCTCGCTCCTGGGGCTTTCCGTTCACACCGCAACGGAGGCGCAGCCGATCCTGGACTTTCTTGACAGCCTCGGAGAGTTGAATTTCCCGGCAGGTCAGGAGATTTCATACTCCAACACGGGCTACCGCCTCATTGAAGCCGCTCTGAAGAACAAAGGCCTGCTGTTCGACGAGATGGTGCAGGAGCGGATCTCCCGTCCCCTCGGAATCGCCTTTCGTGCTCCCGAATTGTGGTTCGACCCCGTGCCAGACTTGGTTCCGGGCTATTGGCGCTCCGAACATGGCTGGCAGCTCGGAAATGCCGGGCTGCATCTCTCGGCGTCCGGCAGCCTGACCGGGAGCGCGCACGATCTTGCGATCTGGCTGCAGGCGCTCCTGGGCAACAGAGGCCCCGGCGCAGGTTGGCTCGAGCGCCTCTCTGCCCCCCGGTACCTTACGGATGGACGGCCAACCCAGTACGGGCTCGGCCTCGCCTGGTCGCAGATTGGCGGCAATCGTCTGGTCGGGCATGGCGGCGCCCATGCAGGCTATAAGAACTACTTCCTTATCGACCCGCAGCGTCGGGCAGGCGTTGCGCTCGTCTCAAATCGCGAGGACACACTACCCTCAGGGCTTGCCCTCCAAGTGATGGCGGCGCTGCTCGGGGAGGCCCTTCCCGCGCGCAGCACGCGCATCCCCGATGGACTTTACGCGGCCGAGGAGGGACCGTTCTGGCTCGAGATGAAGGATGGCGCCGCTACATTCCTTGGAGCCGGAGAGACCCTCTATGAGGGCGAGGATGGATGGTCCGTTTCCCTTTCGGCTCACATGCCGATGCGCCTGCGCTGGACGGGCGGGGCTGTCGAGGGCGAGATCGGACATGCCACGCGCCGCTTCGTCCCGGTCCGGCCCGACGATTGCCTGTCGCGTGTTCAGGGACATTGGGTGTGCCGGGCCTATCACTCAGATTTCGAGATCAGGGGCGACAGGCTTGAGATGGGCATCGGTCCAGCTCGGACGAGCGCGCCGCTCTCATCCCTGGGTGGCAACAGGCTTCTCATGGACGGCAAGGATGGCCCCTGGACGAAACGCTCCAGTCTCGTCTTCAAGGGCAACCGTGTGGGACTGTTCCTGAACCGCAGCCGCGTGATCCAATTCGAACGGGCTGCCTGAAGAAGGGAGGGGTCTCCGCGGCCCGGCCGCGGAGACCCCTCCCCGGTTCACTGCGACGTGGTGCGCGCGAAGTCAATATAGATCTCACGCAGACGCTTCGCGACCGGACCCGGCTTGCCATCGCCCACCGGAGCGCCATCAATCGTTACCACGGGCTGCAGGAAGCTCGAAGCGCTGGTGATGAACGCTTCCTTGGCGGCCCGCGCCTCCTCGACGGAGAAGGCCCTCTCCTCGATACGGATCTGACGCTCCTCTGCCAGGGCGATAAGAGCCTTACGCGTGCATCCCGGCAGGATGGCGTTGGAATTGGGACGTGTGACGATCACATCGTTCCGGGTCACGATGAAGACGGTCGACGAGCCGCCTTCCGTAATTAGTCCATCCTCGACCATCCAGGCTTCCTGACAGCCGGCTTCCGCCGCAGCCTGCTTGGCGAGGACCTGAGCTAGGAGAGCCACGCTCTTGATGTCACGCCGGGCCCAGCGGATATCAGGCAGGGTTTTCACCGCAATGCCGTTCCGGGCGGCCGGAGAATCGACGATGTTCTTGACTTGGGTAAATATAACAAGGGTCGGCTTCACACCCTTCGGAAAGGCGAAGTCTCGGTCGGCCGCGCCACGGGTCACCTGCAGATAGACGACCCCTTCGACGAGATCGTTACGGGCGATGAGCTCCTTCTGGATTTCCTCGATGCGCTCCAGAGTTTCCGGCAGAGGCAGGGCGATCTCCCCGACCGAGCGGGCTAGCCGGACGAGATGCGCCTCGTTGTCGACGAGCTTGCCATCGAGCACCGCCGAAACCTCGTAGATCCCGTCAGCGAATAGGAACCCGCGATCGAGGATCGATATGCGGGCCTCGTCGAGTGGCACGAACTCTCCATTCACATAGGCAATGCGGCTCAAGTTCGTCGTCTCCTCAGTTTAACCGAGCCAACCCGGTTCCGAGTTGTGCTCCCACAGATAATGTCGGCCTCTTCGTAAAGGCGCTAACCATGCCCCCTTTGAAAGCAGAGAGGCTTTGTCGCGAGGATCTTTAAGGATTGATTCCGACTTTGCCCAATTCGTATTGCGAACCACTTCATGCGGGTTCCGCATAGG
Organism: Microvirga lotononidis; assembly: GCF_034627025.1. Lineage (NCBI taxonomy): Bacteria > Pseudomonadati > Pseudomonadota > Alphaproteobacteria > Hyphomicrobiales > Methylobacteriaceae > Microvirga > Microvirga lotononidis. Next base: position 875,345 of record NZ_CP141050.1, read on the forward strand.
CTCGATGAGGATACCGACGAAGCCGTCCACTTCGTCCAATCTGAAGCCGTCCAGGCATTCCGATTTCAAGCCGTCCATGGGTCCGAGGTGAAGTCGTCCACCTGAGCGCCGCTCTTCGGGTCAGTGATGGATGGTGGTTGAGGTGGTGACGCTGGTCAAGCGTCGGCTGGCGTGTGGCGGGTCTTGCGCAGGCTCTCGCCGGTCAGATTAATCCGGTAGGCGTTGTGCACGACCCGATCGAGGATGGCGTCCGCCAGCGTCGGAACGCTGCCGATCATCGCGTACCAGTTCTCGACCGGCACCTGGCTCGTGATCAGCAGCGAACCGGCATCGTAGCGGTCCTCGACGATTTCCAGCAGATCGCGCTGCTGCTCGCCGGTGAGCGCCTCAGGACCCCAGTCGTCGAGGATCAGCAGCTTGGCCCGGGCAAGACTGCGTAACAGGCGAGAGTAGCGGCCATCGCTGCGGGCGAGATCGAGCGCCGCAAACAGCCGTGGCACACGATGGTAGAGCACCGACAGGTCCTCCCGGCAGGCCCGGTGTCCCAGGGCGCAGGCGAGCCAGCTCTTCCCGACCCCGCACGGGCCGGTGATCAACAGATTGCGCCGCTCGCGGATCCAGTCGCAGGTGGCCAGCTTGAGAAACAGCGCCCGGTCGAGGCCGCGTGCGGCCCGGAAGTCAACATCCTCGACGCTGGCGGGATGGCGCAGTTTGGCCGTTTTGGCCCGGGTCTCGCAGCGCTTCTGCTGCCGCGTCGTCACTTCATGATCGAGGATCAGGCCGAGCCATTCGGCATGGCCGAGCGCGTCAGCCTCGGGAGTGGCGCTGAGCGCCTTGAAGCCTTTGGCCATGCCGTGCAGGCCCAGCGCGTGAAGCTGGTCGAGGGTGGGATGGATCAACATGGTCGGTCTCCTGTCAGTGGAAATACCCCGGTCCGCGGACATTGGGGTGGGTGAGAACGGGCGTATCGGCGGCGGGAGCGCGCTCGCGGTAGGTGTCGAGAAGCGACACGATGCTCTTGTAGGTCAGCGCCTGGATCGCCAGGGCTTTGGCCGCGACCGCCTCGACACGCTCCTGCGGGATGCCGCGCATGTGCTGCAAAACCCCGATGCAGGTGCGAAAGCCCTGCTCGGGATGGCGGCGGGCGGACAGAATGGCGGCAATCAGCCCCTCGGTGTTGGGGCCGATCGACGCCGCCCAGGAGCGGAAGCGCTCGGGCGACCAGGCGGCATAGCGGCGATGCGAGCTCGGCATGTGCTCGGCCTGCGTGCCATGCGCCCGTCCCGCATAACGCCGCGCGTGGGCCGCGACGCGTCCGCCTTTGTGGAAGGCCTCGATCGTGCGCTGGGTGACGCGCACCTCGACCTGCTGGCCGATGAGGCCAAATGGCACCGAGTAGAAGAAGCCCTCGACCTCGATGTGGTAGTCGAGCCCGACCCGGGCGAACTGCCACTGCGCGAAGACGTAGTCCTCGGCCGGCAGGGGTGCGAGGGCCGGCTTCTCGATCGTCTCGAACAACTGGCGCCGGCTGACGCCGAGCCGGCGCATGGGTACGCTGTTCATCCGCTCGACGGCCTCGGCGATCGCGGCATTGGCCTCCTGGAGCGAGAAGAAGGTGCGGTGGCGCAGGCGACCGAGAATGTAGGATTGGGCGAAGCGCACCCCGGCCTCGACTTTGGCTTTGTCCTTCGGCCGGCGCGGTCGGGCTGGCAAAATGCCGACCGCGTAATGGGCCGCCATCTTGCCGTAGCTGCGGTTGATCTCGGGATCGTAGAACGAGGCCTTGTGGACGCCGCTCTTCAGGTTGTCCGGCACGACGAGCTTGGTCACGCCACCCTGGAACCGGAACATGCGCACATGCGCCTCGATCCAATCCGGCAGGGTCTGGGTCCAGGTGGCTTCGGCATAGGTCAGGTTGGAGGCGCCGAGCACCGCGACGAAGATCTCGGCCTGGCGGATCTCGCCGGTGAGTGGATCGACGATCGGCAGCTTCTTGCCCGAGTAATCCACGAACACCTTGTCGCCGGCGACGTGATGCTGACGCATGGTCGGCGTCAGGCGGCGCTCGAAGGAGCGGACCAGGTCGCAGAAACGCGAATAGCCGTAGCCGTCCGGATGGTCTGCCCGGTACTCCTCATGCAGGATGGCGATGCTGACGCCGGGCCGCTTGAGTTCCTGGACCAGGTGAGCCCAATCCGGCTCCGGCCGGCGGCGCGTTCCGACCCGGGTGCCCGCCCGGGCGAACAGCTTCTCCTCCAGGGCCGCGTCGGTCAGGTCCTCCGGCAGGGGCCAGGCCAGCCCGGCCGCCTTGGCCCGCTGGATGGCATCGCGCACGGTCGAGCGCGCCGCACCGACAATCCGGCCGATCTCGCGATCGCTGGTTTGGCTGGCGTGGAGCCGCAGCACTTGCCGCATCTGTCGCATGGTCATCTCTCTGTTTGCTGGCATCGCGTCCTCTCTGGTGGAGAGGTCGCAATGCCCCAATCGGATGACCCGGTGCAGCAGGGTTCTTCAGACCGATCCCTGGACGGGATCAAATCGGAAGGAGGGACGGCTTCAAGTCGGAAGGGTGGACGGGATCAAATCGGAACCGGGGACGACTTCAAGTCGGTACACATGGACGGATTGCGTCGGTATCCGCAGGCTCGATATCGTCATTTTAAAAAGTTTCGATAGCTGCCGGAGTTTGTCGCGTTTGCAAGCCAGTTCGACTTAGGTAGTGTGCGGGGCTCATCAGGACCGTTCGTCGCAGCTGGCAACCAGCTCGGCCGAGAAACGTCACGGACTGGCCTGGTGAACCGTGAGGCACCCCTCGTCCGCGCTCGGAGTAAGGCATGGAAATCAAGTGGCTAGAGGACTTCATCAGCCTTGCGAACACCTTGAGCTTCTCGCGGGCAGCGGAAGAGCGCCACGTCACGCAGTCCGCCTTCAGCCGGCGCATCAAGCAGCTCGAAACCTGGATGGGCGTTCCCCTGGTCGATCGCGCCACTTTTCCGGCTCATCTCACTCAGGCGGGGCAGGACTTCCTTCCGGTCGCGCAGGAGGTTGTCGCCAATCTCTACCGGACGCGCAATGACGTTCGAGGAAGCCACGGCATCAAAGCCAACACGCTCAGTTTTGCAGCGCTCCACACCCTCTCGATCACGTTTTTCCCGCGCTGGCTCCAGAGCATCGAGCCGCGGTTCGGCCCACTCTCGACACGCCTGAGCGCCGACAATAGCAGCATGGAGGGTTTCATAAACTCGCTCACGGAGGGGGAAAGCGACTTCCTGCTCATCTATGCCCACCCTGCTGTACCGGTCATGATTGATGAGGCGCGATTTGCCTACAAAACCTTGGGTCGGGAGAACATCATTCCCGTGTCAGCACCCGATCCGGAAGGCCGCGCCCTCCACCGGATCGATGAGGGCAGCAAACCGGTCCGCTACCTAGCCTATGGCCCAGGCGCCTTCTTCGGACATGCGCTGACGAGTCTGTTTGAGCAACGTCCGCTGGAACGTACCACGATCTACGAGAACACCATGTCTGAAGGCTTGAAGGCCATGGCCCTCGCTGGCTGGGGTCTTGCCTGGATCCCAGAGAGTATCATCGTGGATGACTTGGCCGCCAAGCGCATCGTGCGAGCCGGAGATCCATCTTGGGATCTAAGTGTCAATATTCGTCTTTACCGCTTTCTTGCGAATGACCGCCCGATCGTCAGACGCTTTTGGAACCTGCTCGAAGCCTGATCGTCCGACAAGCAGCAATCCGCAGTAACGATGGCCGACTTTATTTATCCGATAAAACTTCCAGGTAGATCCAAACGATCATAATACTGCTTTACCAAGGTACTGTCCGGTCCGGGTCTTGGTCGTGTCAAAACGCTTTGGCCGAAGGGGAATGTCACATTAACTGAGTATAGCCGTCGTGCGGTCCGGCAAGGTCAGTTTTTGCATCCCGCAAGCCGTTGATTTTCCTCTGTCCGAGATTTTTCCTTGACCAGTACAGGGCAGTATTCCCGGTTAATGTGACATCCCCCGCCGTAGTCACACTCTGCGTCTGGGAATAGCTGTCGCGTAGGTGTTGAGCGACGATAAGTGGCGGTCAGTCTTCTGCAGGGCCTCCACGGCGGCAGCGCGGTCCATGTTAGCCAATAGGCCACAGAGCACTTCGGAGACGGCGAGCGCCGGGGTTAGCGTATGGAAAAAGGTCGGGCTCTCGATTGTACAGAGGATCACGCTATCCGAGATTGAGACCAAAGGTGACACTTCACTGTCGGTGATGGCGACAATGCCGAGCCCTTTCTCGCGAGCGAGCTCGGCGAGTTCGAGGCTGTGGACCGCATAGGGATTGATGGAGGCGACCAGAAGCACGTCCTCGGCTCCCGCCCGGATAAGACCGTCGCCGATAGTCCCGGCTGGGCCGTCGAGATGGACCGTCTTATCGCCGATCAGCGCCATCACGTAATGAAAGTGCCAAGCCACCAAATGACACGAGCGCAGCCCGAGGACGTAGACTCGGCGCGCCCGCGCAAGCCGTTCCGCCGCCGCGCTCAACCGAGCGAGCGACTCGGGCTCGCACAGGCGCGCGATTTGCCCGGCGACACCCTGAAGCATCTGGCGCGCGAATGTCTCGCTGCCTACCTCCTGCCCGCTCTCTCCCCTCTGCAGCGCGCGCGCTGCGAAGCCGTCGATGCGGTGGCGGATCGCTTCGGCGTAGTGGGCACGGACATCGTCATAGCCCGGGAGCCCGAGAAACTTCGCCATACGTGTCATCGTCGAGGGCTGAACGCCCGCATTGCGCGAGAGCTCACGCATGGAGACGAGGGCCACCTCTTCGGGGTGCTCGAGAACATAGCGCGCCGCCTGCTGCAACTGAGGAGGCATGTCGTCGAACCTACTGACGATGAGGTCGCGCAAGGAGGCATTTTGCAACATTTGGATCGCTTCCGCTTGGAACTCTACGCGAGCGTTGTCGGTCAACGGGGCCGTCTTCATACCCTTTTTCTGAGCTTTTGGCCACTTGCATACGGATTCGAATGTTTCATCATTCCAAGCTTATTACATAAATGTTTCACTGACCATGTTTTTAAAATTATTGTTGCATCGGTCCTAATGGCATGCAAGGTTCGGGCCCGCGGCCCTCCGAGGTTGAAGCCGAACGACGAACCGGAGCCAAGATGACTAGGATTCTCCACCGCACTATCGGATCACGGTTGCCAGAAGCCGTGGCCGGCCAGGGCATCTACATCACAGATAGCGACGGCAAGAGCTACATTGACGGTTCGGGCGGCGCCGCCGTCTCCTGTCTTGGCCACGGCCATGTGGAAGTGCTCGATGCGATGCGGGCGCAGATGGACCGGATCGCCTATGCCCACACTTCGTTCTTCACGACAGACGTCGCGGAATCCCTCGCCGAGCGCCTCGCCGCGCTGGCACCGGAGGGCCTCGATCACGTCTATCTGGTCTCCGGCGGCTCGGAGGCCGTTGAGGCGGCGCTCAAGATGGCCCGGCAGTATTTCGTCGAGATCGGCCAGCCCCAGCGTCGCCACATTATCGCGCGCCGCCAGAGCTACCACGGCAACACGATCGGCGCGCTGGCGACCGGCGGCAATGCTTGGCGGCGGGCGCAGTTCCAACCCATCCTACCTAAGACCCACCACGTCTCCCCCTGCTATGCCTACCGGGACCAGCAGGCCGACGAGACGCCGGAGGCCTATGCGGCGCGCCTTGCCGACGAACTCGAGGCGAAGATTCTGGAACTTGGACCCGACGAGGTTATCGCCTTCGTCGCAGAGCCGGTCGTCGGGGCAACGCTCGGTGCCGTCGGGCCCGTGGCTGACTATTTCGCGCGGATCCGCAGGATCTGCGACAAGTACGGCGTGCTGCTGATCCTCGACGAGGTGATGTGCGGTATGGGTCGCACGGGCACACTGTTCGCCTGCGAGCAGGACGGGATAGTCCCCGATCTCGTCACCATCGCCAAAGGCCTCGGCGGTGGCTATCAGCCGATCGGCGCCGTGCTCCTGTCTGACCGGATTTACCGGGCGTTCGCCGAGGGCTCAGGCCTGTTTCAGCACGGCCACACCTACATCGGCCACCCGATCGCGGCAGCTGCCGCGAACAAGGTGGTCGAGATCCTAGCCCAACCGGGTATGATGGAGGACGTGCGGGATAGGGGCGAGCGCCTACAAGCTGGTCTCGATGCGGCGCTCGGCCAGTCGCCGCACGTCGGCGACATCCGCGGCCGCGGTCTCTTCCGCGGCATCGAAATCGTTGCTGACAAGGAGACAAAGGCTCCCTTCGATCCGTCACGCCGCGTCCACTCACGGATCAAGAGAGAGGCGATGGCGCGCGGCCTTCTCTGCTACCCAATGGGCGGCACCATCGACGGTGTGCACGGCGATCACGTGCTGCTCGCCCCGCCATACATCATCAGGCCGGAGGAGATCGACCTGCTCGTCGAACGCCTCGCTGCGGCGATCGACGCCGCGCTTCGGGACTGAGATCACCGAGATGGGCCTCCGCATCGCATTCGCCGGTTTCAACCTCGAATCCGTGACGGCCGTCCCACAGTCGGTCGGCCTCAATGAGTTCGAACGCGTCTGTGTGCGCGGAGAACAGATCACTGTTCGCTTCCGCGGCACCAACACGGTGCCGGGCGGCTGTATGAAGGTGTGCGAGGAGCTTGGCGCTGAATTCGTGCCGCTGTTCCACACTTTGCTGGGCGCTCTAGGTCCGGCGACTGACGAGGCGGTCGACCACTACACCCGTGAGATCATCGAGGGCCTCGGCAGTAACGGCTCTCTCGACGGCGTGATCCTGTTCCTGCACGGCGCCTGCTGGGCCGCGGGCTATGCGGATGTCGAGCGGCATGTGATCGATGCGGTGCGCGCCGCGGCGCCGTCGCTGCCGGTCGCCGTCGCGCTCGACTATCACGGCAATATCGACCGGCAGACCCTGCGCGGAGCGGATATCGCCGTCGCCTATCGCAACTCGCCGCATATCGACATGGGCGAGACCGGTGAGCGGGCCGCGCGGGCACTGCTCAGGCTGCTGCGCGAAGGGCGCCGCCCTGGCCTTGCAGTGGCGCGCCCCAATGTCGTCATCCCCTCAATCATGTCGGCCACGGCCCTGGAGCCGCTGGCTTCGATCATCGCCGAGGCGCGTGCCGCCGAGGCGGCGGGCGATTGCGACATCTCGGTGATGGCCGGTTTCTCCTACGCCGACAGCGCCAATACCGGCATGTCGGTAATCTGCCTTGATTGGAACGGGCGGGAAGCGGCCGAAGCCAAGGCCGCGGCCTTCTCCACTCGGCTGCACGACGCGCGCCACGCCATCGCAAGCGCTATTCCGATCCTAAGCGCCGAGGAGGCTTTGGCCGATATCGAGCGCAAGCCAGCGAACGGCCGCCCGATTGTGCTGCTCGAACATGCCGACCGCATGAACGACTCGACCCACCTGTTGCGTGCCCTGCTCGGCCGCGATGTTGGACGGGTCGCTGTGCCTTTCCTGCTCGATCCCGAGACCGCCGCCCAGGCCCATGCGGCAGGAGAGGGTGCCGAGATCGCGGTCGCCTTGGCCGGCAAGACGGCGCCGGAAACGGGCGGGCCGGTCGAGGCGGTAGCGCGCGTCCTCTGGTCTGGTCCAAAATCCTTCACTGTCTCGGGCCGCTACCAGCGCGGCTCCTTCGTTGACCTCGGGATGACAGCGCTGATTCAGATCGGCGCGATCCGCGTCTCGGTCGTCTCGCATTTCGCCTTCGCGGTCGACGGAGATCCCTTTTCCATCTTCGGCGAGCAGCCGGAAGACTACGACGTCATCCTGCTGCGCTCAAAAACGCATTTCCGTGATTTTTACGAGCCGCTGGCCGACCGCATCCTGGTGGTCGATACGCCCGATCTCGGCCCGGCCGATGTCCGACTAATCCCGTATCGGCAGCTCGACACGGCCAAAGCCTATCCGTGGAGCGACGCTCCAGCCTGACACCAAGAACCAACCAAACCAGAAGCGAGGGAACAATGACATTACGGTTAAAGACATTCGGGATTGCCGCGCTGCTCGCCGGTTCCCTCCACGCCTTCCCGGCTTTTGCCGAGACGACGCTCAACGTCGTGATGCAGGCACCGCTCAGGACCCTCGATCCGATCCTGAGCACCGCCCAGATCGTGCGCACGCATGGCTTCATGGTGTTCGAGACGCTGCTCGGCATGGACGCCAAGTACAACCCGCAGCCGCAGATGGCCGATTACACCGTCTCGGCCGACAAGATGACCTATACCTTCACCCTGCGCGACGGGCTCAAATGGCATGACGGCACGCCGGTGAAGGCTGAGGATTGCGTAGCCTCGATCAAGCGCTGGGCCGCCAACGACGGCGCCGGTCGCACGATGATGACGTATGTCGCTTCCGTCGAGGCGACCTCCGACAAGCAGCTCGTCATCAAGCTGGCGAAGCCCTTCGGCCAAGTACTGGAACTCCTGGCGAAGCCCTCGCCGGTGCCGCCCTTCATGATGCCCAAACGCCTCGCCGAGACGCCCGCCGGCCAGCAAGTGACCGAGATGATCGGTTCCGGTCCGTTCAAGTTCGTCGCCGACCAATATCGGCCCGGCGATCAGGCCGTCTACGTCAAGAACTCCGACTACAATCCGCGTCCCGAGCCAATGAGCTGGACCGCCGGCGGCAAGGTCGTGAATGTCGACAAGGTCGTCTGGAAGGCGATGCCAGACATGCAGACCTCGATCAACGCGCTGCAGTCCGGCGACGTCGACCTGATCGAGCAGGTCACGATCGACCTCCTGCCGCTGCTCACGGCCAATGACGAGATCAAGACCGGCGCCATCAACGCGCTCGGCAGCCAAGTCACCGGCCGCTTCAACCACCGCCTGCCGCCCTTCGACAATCCGAAGGTCCGCCAGGCGGCGATGTATGCGCTTGATCAGGACCAGCTCATGCAGACCGCAATCGGCGACAGCCAGTATTACAAGCTCTGCGCCTCGGTTTATGGCTGCGACGTGCCGCTCGCTTCAGATGCCGGCTCGGAATATCTCAAGGGCAGCGCCAAGGAGCGCCTGGCGAAAGCCAAGGAGCTGCTGAAGGCCTCCGGCTACGACGGCACGCCGGTGCTGATGATGCAGCCGACGGATCTGACGATCCTCTCCACCCAGCCGATCGTCGCGGCCGAGCGTCTGCGCGAGGCCGGCTTCAAGGTCGATGTGGCCGCGATGGACTGGGCGACGCTGCAGTCGCGCAAGAACAGCACGCAGCCGGTGGCGCAGGGCGGCTGGAACATGCTGTTCACCTATTGGGGTGTTTCCGGCATCTGGAACCCGACCGTGCATGCCCTGCTCGACGGTTCGGGCTCGGACACCGCATGGTCGGGCTGGCCACGTAGCGCCCGCGTCGAGGAACTGCGCTCCGCCTATCTCACCGCACCGACACTCGACGAGCAGAAGAAGATCGCCAAGGAGATCCAGCAGATCGCCTATGACGAAGGCTTCTATTTCAATGCCGGCGAGTTCCAGTCCGTCGCCGCCTGGCGGGCGAACCTGAAGAACCTCCAGCCCGGTCCGCTCACGTTATTCTGGGGCGTAAGCAAGTAGCCCTCCTACAACGGGCGACGGCGGGAGCCGTCGCCCGGTCCTGCAGGCATCGTTTTCGGCGCGGAGCACCGCATGGCTTCTTACTTCCTGCGCAGGCTGCTAATGGCGATCCCCGTCATGTTCTTCGTGGCGCTATTCGTCTTTCTGTTGTTGCGTCTGACGCCCGGCGACCCGGCCCAGGCGATCGCCGGCGATCAGGCCACGCCAGCCCAACTCGCCGCCATCCGCGAGAATCTCGGCCTCGACAAGCCGCTCACCAGCCAGTTCGTCGCCTGGATCGGTGCCATGGCCGGAGGCGATTTCGGTCACTCGCTGATCTCGCAGCGACCGGTGCTGGAGATGATCGGCCAACGCATCGGCCCGACGCTGGCCCTCGCCGTCATGGCGATGATCTTCACGGTCGTCATTTCGCTTCCGCTCGGCGTGCTCGCGGCCTGGCGCCACGGCGGGCTGGTCGACCGCTTCGTCATGGCCCTGTCGGTTGTCGGCTTCTCGGTGCCAATCTTTGTGATCGGCTATGTGCTGATCGCAGTTTTCGCGGTCGATCTGAAGTGGTTCCCGGTGCAGGGCTACAAGCCCCTCTCTGAGGGCTTCGGCCCATTTCTCCACCGCATTCTGCTGCCTGGGTTGGCGCTCTCCTCCTTCTATATCGCGCTGGTTTCGCGGATGACGCGCGCCTCGATGCTGGAGGTGCTGCGCGAGGATTATGTGCGCACGGCGCGGGCGAAGGGACTAGGCGAGCGCGTCGTCCTGTTCCGCCACGCTCTGCGCAACGCCGCGATCCCGATCCTCACGGTGGTCGGCACGGGCTTCGCGATGATGATCTCCGGCGTCGTCGTCACCGAGACGGTCTTCAATATTCCCGGCCTTGGACGGCTGGTCGTCGACGGCGTTCTGGCGCGCGATTACCCCCTGATCCAGGCGATTATCCTGCTGACCGCCGGCACGTATGTTCTGATCAACCTCTTGATCGACCTGTCCTATGCATTGAGCGACCCGAGGATCCGCTACCAATGAGCGCCTCATCGAATCCCATGCAGGTCACGCTTCCCCGGCGCCGCCTGCTGCAGAACCCGCCGCACTGGACGACGGTGCTCGCCGTCATCGTCTTGCTCGCCGTTGTCGCGATGGCTGTGTTCGCGCCGCTGCTCGCCAATTTCGAGCCGACCAAGCTCAATGCCGCCATGCGGCTAAAGCCTTCGTCCGACACCTACTGGCTAGGTACGGACAGCTTCGGCCGCGATCTCTATTCGCGGGTGGTGTATGGCGCGCGGGTCTCGCTCCTGGTGGGTGCTGGCGTCGCCGCCGGCGCGATCCTGATTGGCCTGCCGCTCGGCTTACTCGCGGGCTGGTATCGCGGGATCGACGGCGTGCTGATGCGGATGATGGACGGCCTGATGGCGATCCCCGGCATCTTGCTCGCCATCGCGATCGTCGCGCTGACCCGCGGCGGGCTCGTGACTGTGATCTTCGCCATCATGATCCCGGCGATCCCGCAGGTCGTGCGCTTGGTGAGGGCGCGCGTGATTGCAGCCCGCGAGGAGACCTATGTCGACGCGGCGGTCCTGCTCGGGACGCCGCCGGCCAAGCTGATCTGGAAGCATCTGCTTCCGACGACGATCGCGCCCCTGATCGTGCAGGGCACCTACATGTACGCCTCCGCCATCCTCACGGAGGCGGCCCTGTCGTTCCTGGGCGTTGGAATCGGCACCGAGATCCCAAGCTGGGGCAATATCATGGCCGAGGGTCGGCTCTATTTCGCGATCAACCATTGGCTGGTGTTCTGGCCGGCCATCGTGCTGTCGCTGTGCATCCTGTCGATCAATCTGCTCGGCGATACGCTGCGTGACCGGCTCGATCCGAAAATGCAAGGGAGGAACGCATGACCGAGATGGCCCGCCCGACGCAGCCCGTGCTCTCGATCCGCGACCTGCGCGTCGCGACGCGAGGGCGTGAGCCCTCCAAGATTCTGAAGGGCATCACCTTCGACATCCAGCCGGGCGAGACGCTGTGCCTCGTCGGCGAATCCGGCTCGGGCAAGTCGGTGACCTCTCTGGTCGCTATGGGCCTGCTGCCGCGCGACGAACTGCAGGCGACGGGCGGCACGGTGTTGCTCAACGGTGAAGACATCCTGACCGCCACGCCGTCACGCACTAAGGCGCTGCGCGGCGCCGAGATGGCGATGATCTTCCAGGAGCCGATGACGGCGCTTAACCCGGTGCTGACCATCGGGCTGCAGATGGACGAGGTCTACTGGGCGCATACGCAGATGCGGCCGAAAGAGCGTCGCGAGGCTGCGCTCGCCGCGTTCGAAGCGGTGCACCTGCCTGATCCGGCGCGGATCTACGAGAGCTTCCCGCACCAGCTCTCCGGCGGCCAGCGCCAGCGTGTGATGATCGCGATGGCACTCGCCCTGAAGCCGAAACTCCTGATCGCCGACGAGCCGACTACCGCGCTCGACGTCACCACGCAGAAACAGATCCTCAGCCTGATCCGTGAGTTACAGGACAAGCAGAACACCGCCGTTCTGTTCATCACCCACGATATGGGCGTGGTCGTCGATGTCGCCGACCGCGTCTGCGTCATGCGCCGGGGCGAGATCGTCGAGACTGGTCCGGTCGAGCAGGTGCTGAGCCAGCCTCAGGAGGCCTATACGCGCGACCTGCTGCAGGCAGTGCCGTCGCTGGTTCCGCGCGCCCCACGCGCCCCGGCACAGGAGGCGGAAGCCGTCGTTGAGATCCGAAATCTCGAAAAGACCTTCAGCTTTTCCTCACTTTTCGGGAAGCTGATGGGGCGCGACATCCGCACTGTGCGCGCCGTGAACAACGTCAGCTTCAAGTTGGCGCGAGGGCGCACGCTCGGCATCGTCGGCGAGAGTGGCTCGGGTAAGTCGACGGTCGCGCGCTGCCTGCTTAGGCTTGAGCATCCGACCGGCGGCGAGATCCGTGTCAACGGCCAAGACATCGCGTTGCTCGAGGGCCAAGCGGCGCTGGCGCCGGCTCGGCGGCGCGTGCAGATGGTCTTCCAGGACCCCAACCGTTCGCTCAATCCGCGCCTGCGCATCGGCGAAAGCCTGATCGAGGGGCCGCTCAATCTTGGCGAGGATCGCGCCTCCGCGCTGAAGCGCGCTAGCGAGCTGGTCGAGGTGGTCGGCCTGCCGCGCACCAGCCTCGAACGCTTTCCTCACCAGTTCTCCGGTGGCCAGCGCCAGCGCATCGCGATCGCGCGCGCCCTAATGATGGAACCGGAGGTCATCGTCGCTGACGAGGCCGTCTCGGCGCTCGACGTCTCGGTGCAGGCGCAGGTGCTCGCTCTGCTGGCTGAGATCCAGCAGCGCCGCAATCTCGCGGTGCTGTTCATCACCCATGACCTGCGTGTTGCAGCCCAGATCTGCGACGAGGTGATGGTGATGCAGCGCGGCCGCGTCGTCGAGGACGGACCGGCCTCCGAAGTGCTGGCCAGACCGCGTCACGACTATACACGCGCCTTGATCAACGCAGCGCCGGGGCGGGACTGGGATTTCGCCGCCGGACGCCGCATCGCCGGAGCCGACGCATGATTTCCGCCAGCCTTGTCCAGTTCGACGTCCAGTGCTTGGCCCCGGCTGAGAACTTCGGGCGTATCCACGACTTCGTCGCCCTCGAGGCGGCACATGGCGCGCAGCTCATCCTGTTCCCGGAGCTGTCGAACACCGGCTATGTCGAGCCGCTGGTGCCGGGCGGGCCGATGGTCAGTGACGTGCCGCATTTCGGCGCGGCGCTTTACGAGGCCTGCGCAGCTCCGGACGGTGAGGAGATCAAGGCACTCGTCACGCTCGCGGCACGGCATCGCGTGCATCTGGTGATCGGGCTCGGCCTGCGCGACCAGCTCCGCGCCGGAGTGATGCGCAATGCTTCGCTGCTGATCGGGCCGGAGGGCGTGTTGGGCCAATATACCAAGGTCCATCAGTGGCAGAACGAGAAGCTCTACTTTACCAAGGGCGACCGCATCGACACCTTCGCCGCGCTCGGCACGCATCTCGGAATGCAGATCTGTTACGACATCCGCTTTCCCGAAATCACCCGCATCCTGGCGCTCCGAGGTGCCGGTATTGTCACGTCCGTCTGGGCATCCTTTGGAGCCGAAGCGACCCCAGTCGCCGATGGGGCGCTGTTCATCCACCGCGCCTATACCCGCGCAGTCGAGAACGGCGTCTTCTTCCTGAGTTGCAACCGCAGCGGCAGCCACGGCGGGCAGCGCTTTTTCGGCCGCTCCTGCGCATTAGCACCGGACGGGACAGTGCTTGGCGCCCTCGACCACGACATGGAGGACGTGTTGCGGGTAGAGATCGACCTCGAGGCCGTCACCCGCTACCGTAGCTTCACCGGGATTTGGGCCGATCGTGATCCTACCCTCTATGAGAAGTATCTCTCCCCGGACCGCTCGGATTCCCGCCGCTCCCCACCCGAAAAGTCATAGGGAGACGACTGATCCGCCGAGATCGCTGAAATGAGAGGCGGCGTCGCTCACGCCCTCCATGTCCAGCGTTCGATCCAGTATTAGCAACACGTGACTCAACTCGGAGAGATTGATGCAGGACACCGACCACCGCTCACCGGTTGCGATCGCCGTTGCTCCCAACGGCGGGCGACGGACAAAGATCGATCATCCCAGCCTACCAATGACGCCTGGCGAAATGGCTGGCACGGCGACCCAGTGCCTTGAGGCGGGAGCTTGCATGATCCACGTCCATGTGAGGGATCGCGAAGGCGGCCATCTTCTTGATGCGGACGCTTACCGGGACACGACCGCAGCAATCCGTCAGGCCGTGGGCGAGCGCCTGGTCGTACAAATCACCAGCGAGGCACTCGGCATCTACAAACCCGACACCCAGATGGCGGTAGTACGTGCGGTGCGGCCCGAGGCCGTCTCCCTCGCCTTGCGCGAGCTCGTGCCCGACGATTCCGCCGAGTCCGCGTTCGCACAGTTCCTGAGTTGGGCGAAGCGTGAGCGGGTTGTGCCGCAAATCATTCTGTACTCTCCAGACGAAGCTGTGCGGTTGGCAGACATGCAACGCCGCGGGATAGTGCCGTTTGAGAACATCCCGGTTCTTTATGTTCTCGGACGCTACACAGTTGGGCAAACATCCAGCCCCGCCGACCTGCTTCCCTTCATCGCCCCCGACATGCCAGCGTTCAAGGACTGGATGGTTTGTGCCTTCGGCCGCTATGAGACGGCCTGCGTCACCGCTGGCGCCCTGCTAGGTGGGAGCGTGCGGGTCGGCTTCGAGAATAACCTGGAGCTCCCCGACGGATCGAGGGCAGGCTCAAATGCGGAATTGGTCGAGCGCGCCGCCACAGCAATGGCCGCATGCGGCTGCCCTGTCGCGACGGGGACTGTGCTGCGGGAAACGTGGTCAAAGGACTTCGAGTAGGTTTGCAAACAGCGGGGTTCAACAATCTGCTATTTGCACAGCGCGGCGAAAGAACAAACCTTTCTAGGTGACGACAAATCTCACGCCTCTCTTCAGTCAACGAGCGCTTAAAATGCACTCTTCGAGGGGATGTCACATTAACGGCGAATACTGCCCTGGTCTCGTCAAGGAAAAATCCCGTGCGGAGAGAAAGCAACGGCTTGGCCTGTGCACAAACTGACCTCGTCGGGTAGCTCAACAGCAATACTCAGTTCCGGCAGGTTCTGCCGACCTTTGCCGGCTTCTCGTTCGCGTCTCATCGGCTCCTCCTTGGGGTGGGAGGGGCTGGACAGCGCCACAGGTCAACTTCCTAACCGGATCGTCCTGGGGCGTCACCACTCTCAAGCGCGCAACAGCCCATAGACGATGTTTTTAACGGGGTCATGCGCCGCCAATAAGCTCACGGCCGCTCCGCTGCGGCAACAAACTACCAGCAAGCTGTTTCTGACCCCGCAGGCGGACCCATTCCGCAACGGATTTGTTAGCATCAAATGTCACTGAGGGTGTTCCGGATCCAAACCCGAGCTTTCTGATCCAGACCAAGCTCCGATAATCCTACAGTTCAAGTCCTTATCTGAAGTGCAGGTCAAAGCCGCGCGCAGATCCGGGTGCGTCCGCGCAGAATCGCCTCCTGGTAGAAGCGCTTCCTGGATTCGACAATGATATCCGCCACGTTTTCCGTACGGCAGGATCACTGCTGTGGAGCACAATAAGACCCTCGGAGGGCTCCCGTTCGATCCAACCGCTTGCGCCGCGCCACTGCCCTATCGCATGGGTCATGGCCAGCTCGGCCGGACGGCGCGGGGTCACGAAATCATTGAGGAAGCCGTGCCACTCCGAACCATGAACCACGCCGCCATTGGGCGGTCGCGGCCGAAATAGAGTGTGTCGCGGATCATGGCTTTGTCGCCGGCATCGCAGGCGTAAAAGCCCGACGGAAGCGGAATGGCGGTTTCGGCGCAGCCGATGGGAACTGAGGCCAGCGCGGTCAGCATCGCCATTCGGCCAATAAGGATACTTCTGCTCACATAATGTTACTCGCGGGCCGCCTGCCCTCCTGTGCGTCCTCTCCGTTGAGCTGCCAAGCCATGGACTTTCGGATCTTCTGGGAACTAGTGAAAGGGCGTCGGAACCCTGCGGGTCACGTGGTACGCCTGGCGCCGCGCCACAACCGGCCAGCCATGCGACGTGCCGTCAGGAGCTCTGCGCCTTTTGACCGAACCCAGATGATAACAGGGCACGCCCCTTGGGGGATTGAGCGTTTTCGGGTCTATCAGGCAACGAAGCTGTTTCTGAGCCATGCATGCAGGGCAGGATTTCCTGCCACCACCGAGCCCGCCACGGGATCGTGACCAGCGAAATCGCTGATGCGTCCGCCGGCCTCCTGAACGAGGAGCTTGCCCGCCGCGAAGTCATAGTAGCTGAGACCGTCTTCGATGTAGCCGTCGAGACGGCCGGCCGCCACATACGCCAGGTCGAGGGCGGCAGAGCCCAGGCGCCGAATGCCGGCCGAGTGATGCATGACGGCTCTGACGCCGGCCAGATAGCGATCTTCGTCGATGCCCTTGAGCTGTCCCGGAACCGGCAGCGAAACCGAGATCAGAGCCTGCCTAGGCTGCCGATCCGACACCTTGAGTTGGTTGCCGTTGAGCCAGGCACCCTTGCCGGTCTCAGCGCAGAACATCTCCTCCCGCAGTGGGTCGAGGACGATCCCGGCGAGCACCCGGCTTCCCTCTGCCAGAGCGATGCTGACGGAGAAGTAGGGAACCGACCAGATAAAATTGGTCGAGCCGTCGAGCGGGTCGACGATCCAGCGCAGCCGGCCGTGGGCCGCCTTCGTGATGCCGGTCTCCTCGCCCTCAAAGCCGAAATCCGGGGCGCCTCGTTTCAAAACGAGAGCAATGGCGTTCTCGGCCGCCAAGTCAGCGTCGGAAGCGAAATCCGCCGGTCCCTTGGACTCGACGGATGACCGGTCGAGTTTGCCATAGCGGGTATTCAGCTCGGTGGCACCGGCCCGGGCGGCTTCGGCCATCAAGACGAGATGGGGCGAAGCGCCCTCCGGCAGCAAGGATATCATGAGGCCCTCAGAAAGCGTGGCGCGTTGATGGCGAGGCCGACGGGGGTGCCGTTCGGGATCCGTGTGGCCACATCGACGATCAGGATCTCATCGTCGGAAACTTGGACTTCATGAACCCAGGCCCGACCGACATAGCGGGCGCTGGCAACATGGCCCGGAAGAACCCCGGCGACATGCGGATCGACTAGGCGAAGTCCTTCAGGGCGCACGAACAGAGTTGCGGGCCCATCGGTCTGGGCGTCGGGCACCTCGATCCGGCCGCCCCCTTTCAGTTCGAATCGTCCCTCGCGGAGAACTCCATCGACGAGGTTTGCGGCGCCCACGAACTCGGCAACGAAGCGATTGCTCGGAGAGGCATAGATATCCTCGGGCTTTCCGAGCTGTTGAACGATCCCGCCCTGCATCACCGCAACGCGGTCGGACAGCTCCAGAGCCTCCTCCTGGTCGTGAGTCACGTAGATGGCCGTGACCCCGAGCGCCTCCTGGATGTCACGAAGTTGCCGGCGCAGGCTCACGCGCAGCTTGGCGTCGAGGTTCGACATGGGCTCGTCGAGCAGGAGCAGCGGCGGATCGATCACCAGCGCGCGGGCCAGCGCAATGCGTTGCTGCATGCCGCCACTCATCTCGCCGGGAAAGCGTGCCTCGACATTCCTGAGTTCGACGCGCTCAAGAGCATCCCGGACACGCCGAGCAATCTCGGCTTTCGGGACGTTGCGGATCCGCAGTCCGTAGGCCACGTTGTCGAAGACGGTCTTATTGGGCCAGAGCGCATAGTTTTGGAATACGAACCCAATGTTCCGGTCCCAGGGCTGTGTCCGCGAGACGTCCTGGCCATTGAAGAGAATGCGCCCTTCGTCGATGCCATGGAAGCCGGCGAGCGCGCGCAGCAAGGTCGTCTTCCCGCACCCCGATGGACCGAGCAGGGTAAAGAACTCGCCCGGCTTGATTGCCATATTGATCGATTTCAGCACCGTGTTGGAGCCATAACGCTTCGAGACCTGGTCGATGGTGACGGCGCAGCCGGACGGGGGACGTATGGTCGAAGGTTCAGACATCGATGCGCCTTTCAGAGCGTCCGTATCGCACGACGAGGTAAAGCGGCACGTAGATGATGAGCATAAGCAGGACGGTCTGGGCCGCCGACACGCCGAAGTCCGAGTCGCGCAGGGTATTTTCGAAGATCACGGCCGTGAGCGGCTTCCATGGCGGCCGGTACAGCACGATGGTGGATGAAAGCTCGGTCACGATATGCAGGAAGGTCAGGGTGGCTCCCGTAACGGCACCTGCGAGCATCAAGGGGGCGGTGACCGTCAGGAAGCTCCGCAGCGGTCGGGCGCCCAAGCTCATGGCGGCTTCTTCCAGCGCGGGATGCACCTGGTTCAGAGCCGCCTCCGCTGCCTTGACGGTGAACGGCAGGTTCCGGATGAGATAGGCGATGGCCAGGATGAGCCACGTGCCGGTCAGGACGATTGGCCCATCGTTGAAGATCAGGATCAGCCCGATGCCCAGCACGGTGCCGGGAATTACGTAAGGCAGCATGACGATGAAATTTAGAGCGGGTGCAATGATCCGATAGCGCTTGCGCACGAGCACGTAGGCAATTCCGACCCCTATGGCGAGGGCCGCTAGGGTTCCGGCGATGCCGAGCGACAGCGTCACCCATGCCGATGCCAGGTTGGAATTGAACATCGCCAGGTAATTGGCCGTGGTGAAGACGGGTTCCGGCAGTCCGACCCGCCAGCGCAGGAAGCTTGTTACCAGCACGGTCAGGTGGGGAACGAACGCAAAGAACAGCACCAACGCGGCGAACCCGATCGCAGCGATCCGTCCGCCTGGGCTGATAGGTTTCGCGCGTGGCGGCCGCGCCGACACAACGGCGAATGTCCGCCGTGCCAGATAGACCTGCTGAGCGTACAGGAAAGCGCTGGACAGGCCGACGAGGACCATCGATCCGGTGGCGGCCAATCCCGGATTGCCGCCGCCCTCACTGAGGAAGGACGTGTAGACCAGAACGGGAAGCACATTGAGATCGAGGGCGATGATGCGCGGCGTTCCGAAATCGGCAAGCGCCGCCATGGTGGCTAGGTAAAGGCCGATCAGGATACCGGGCATCGCGAGCGGCACCTCGACGGTCCAGCGAATGTGGGATGGTCGGGCGCCCAGGCTCGCCGCTGCCTCCACATGGCCTTCGTCGAGTCCCGTGAAGGCATCGTAGCTCAACAGGAAGATGATCGGAAAGACGAGCCATGCGATGACCCAGATCACCCCGTGGATGCCGACGATCGAGAAGTGGACGTCGAGAGAGCGCGTGATCAGTCCGTTGCGGCCGAGCAGAAGGCGCCAGGCATAGGCGCCCAAGAACGGAGGCGAGATCGACGCCATCGTGATGAGGAGAATGATGATCTTCCGCCCCGGCACGGCAAAGCGCGCGACCACATAGGCCAGCGAAACCCCAATGAGGCCTGCGAGAGTGGTCGAGGCGATGGCGACCACGAGACTGTTGATGGTGGCGGCCAGGGTGTCCCGGCTGGTGAAGAACGACACATAATTGGCAAGAGTTGCCGATAGGGTCCTGTCTTCGAAGGTCAGATAGGCATTGAGCCCATGGCTCAGGCGGAGGCTCCCGTTCCCGAGGTCAGTTACCGACAGAGGATCGGGCGCCTTGCGATTGAACAGGCCCGTAGGCACCTGTTGGGTGACGTGAAGGGTCCTGTCACCCGCCAGGATGGTGATGGAACTGTCAGAATCGATTCTGGCCCTGATGCCGCCCCCGCTCAGCGCGGTCAGCCTGATGGTCTGAGGGCCGTCCGGCTGTAGGGTGAGCAGCGCCTCCCCGTTCGTTCCCACCGACAGGGCTTCCGGCATTCCGCTGACCTCGAACCGGTCGGACAGCTCCTTGACGGCCTCGAGACCCGCCGTCGCCCGATGGACGACGGCGAACCTCCCGCCGGCCGTGATCAACGATGCGCTTAGGAGCCGGAATTGCGGAACGACGATCAGTCCCAGGCAAAGGGCCAGCGCGACGATTGCGAAAAGAAACCAACTGTCGCGCCAGACCTTCATCGACGAATCGCCTCCTGGAAGCGCGCCGTCACGACCGGACGGGGATCCACAGGCGAGACGATGTTAAGCTTCCCGATGTCGGGGAGCTGCGTGGGCGGTACCACGTCCTGGCGGGCCGATCGACGGATCGTCGCGTCACGCACGATCTCGTGCGATTCCTTTGTCCCCAGGAAGTCGATAAAGGCCTGCGCGGCTTTCAGATGAGGGGCGCCCTTCACGATCGCCTGCGCGTCGATCTGGCCGGTCACCGCATCCGTCGTGTAAACGATTTCGATCGGGAGACCCGCGGCCTTCCACTTGGCCCCGAGATCCTCGTTGATCCACCCCACGGCGGCTTCCCCGTCGCGGACGGCGTTGAAGGCATCATCCGATCCAGGGGAGATCTTCGCTCCCTTGGCGAGCGCTGCGATGAAGTCCCAGCCGTTCGCGCCGGCAAGTGCCGACAGGATGGTGTAGCCGGTGCCGGATTTCGACGGATCCGGAATGATGAGGCTGCCCAGGGAGGCCCATTTGGGATTGGCGAGATCCTTCTGGGTCTTTGGCATGTCTTCGGCCTGAACCCGCTTCCGGCTGACAATGACGGGCTGGAGAAGGACCGTATAGGCATGCCACTTGTGATTCGGATCTGCCGCCACCATCACGCTGTCGGCCTGGCTCTCATAGGATTGAAAAAGGGCCGCGCTCTCGTCGAAGCTCTGTGTGGGGCCTCCCCAGAGAATGTCCGCCGTGGGGTTTCCGGCCTCGGCGCGGAGGCGTTCCAGAACCTCGCCCGTTCCGCCGCGCACTACCGTGACGTTGATGTCAGGCCGGGCCTTCTTGAAGGCGTCCAATACGGGCCCGGACGTCACCTCCCCGTGCGACGTATAGACGACAAGATCCTCCGCTCGCACCTGCCCGAATGCTGCAATGCCCACCAGCACTGTCGCGGCGACCGCAACGCTCTTCACGTTCACCATGGCCCTCTCCTTCACGGCCGACTTCCCTCGCTCGGCCTGTCCGACCCCGGCATGTGCCTGCCGCAATCAATTTATCCATTGAATTGCTAAATTGCGGAAATCGCAAGCCCGAAAATTGGATAAGTTGACTAACCACCTCTGCTTTGAGGTTGCGGTCGCACGAAAGAGCGCCTACGATATCATCAATCAAATGGATTAAAGCGGCCCGCGGATCTCAAGGGGTGTTCAGGATTGGCGGATTCATGACCCATGTCGGCAACAACCATGCCGTTTCCGCGAGGCGCAATCGGAGGTTGGCCTTCGAGCTCATCTGGCGGGAGGGCCCGATCAGCCGGACGGATCTCGTTGCGCGGACGGGTCTACGGGCGCAGACGATTTCCAACATCGTGCGCGAGCTGCAGGATCGCGGTCTGATCCTCGAGAGCGGCCGCTCGGAAGGCGGAAGGGGTGCGCCGCAAACTTACCTGAAGATCAATCCGGGTGCCGGGTCGTCGGTGGGCCTCCACCTCGATCGCGACCGTCTAAGCTGTGTGGTCTACGACCTCGCAGGTCAGCCTTTGGCGTTCCGGGAAGACGTCATCGAGTGGACGGATCCGGCCGCTGCTGTCGCCACGATGGCGGCTGCTGTAAAGTTGACGGCGGAACAATGCGAGGCGGCGGATCTGTGGGGCGTCGGCGTAGCCATGCCAACCCTGCAGGATGCGGAATTCGACGAATATGTCGGCAGCCCGGGATGGCAGGCGTGGAGCGGCTTCCCAATCGCCGACCGGCTGCAGGCGCTCACAGGCCTTCCGGCCGTGGTCGAGAACGATGCGACCGCTGCTGGGCTTGGGGAGTTGATCACTGGCGCAGGCCGGGGCCTGTCGAACTTCGTCTACGTCTTCGTCGGCAACGGGCTTGGCGCAGGCATCATCGCGGACGGCCTGCCGTTTCAGGGCGCCTGGAACAACGCCGGCGAGATCGGGCTCTTGTCATGGCCGGAGAACCTTGACGAGCATCCCTCCGGCAAGACGCCGTTTTCCCTGGACGAACTGGCCGATATGCTCGAATGCAGTGTGACCGCGCTGGCCGACCCGGCCTATCTGGCAGTCCTTTACGAGAAACGGAACGCTAGCCTGATGCGCTGGCTCGAGCTCAATGGGCGCCGCCTGCGCCTGCTGGCCTCGATCATCGAGAACCTCCTCGATCCCCAGACGATCATTGTCGGCGGGCTTCTCCCGAGCAGCGTCTGCAGCTCCCTCGTGGACCGCGCCTACCCTTTGCAGGCCTCGCCGGCCGCACGCCGGGACCGCAAGATGCCGCGCCTTCAGGTGGGCAGCCTCGACCGGAAGGCTGCCGCCGTCGGGGCCGCTATGCTGCCGTTCATCGTGAACGGCAGTCCCGAGTTCCGGCGGCTGTCGCTGGGCCGCGGCCGGGGGCAGCCCATCGACGCCGAGAGCCTTTTCGATCATGTCACCGGAAGCGGTGGCACGAAGCCTCAGGACGAAGCGCCGTCAGGACGCCCGGCGTATGCGCCTGCGGCACCCTGACGGCGCCCCAAGGGTGAATACGTGATGTCAGTCACTGTCAGAGATAGGAACGAGGTTTGCGCATGAAACTCGGCGTCATTGGTCTCGGCTACCGCATGGCCGCCGTGCTGGAATGCCTGGTGAAGGCAGACCCGGACATCCAGGTGGTCGCCTGCGTCGATCCCTCGCCGGCGGGGGCGCCGGGTCTCAGCAGGGCCAGGATCGGGATCGGGACGATGTACGACACGCCAGACCGGATGCTGGCGGCCGAGACGCTGGACCTGCTGCTGGTGGGTTCGCCCAACCATCTGCATCTGGAGCACGTGAGGGCGGGTCTCCGCGCCGGCGTGCGTGTCTTTACCGAGAAGCCTGTCGTGATCGACGAAAACCAGACCTTTGAGCTGGCCGCGCTGCTAAGGGAGTTCGGCTCCGACAGAGTTCTCGTCGGCCTAGTGCTGCGCTATGCTTCCCTGTACAAGGACCTGCGGGCAGCCCAGCGGGCAGGCCATCTCGGCGCCATCGCGTCTATCGAGGCGACGGAGCACATCGCACCCTATCACGGCGCCTTTTTCATGCGCGACTGGCGGCGCTACCAGCGCTTTGCCGGACCCTACATTCTGGAGAAGTGCTGCCACGATCTGGACATCTACGCGAGCGTTGTCGGGGCTCGTGCGATGACGGTGGCGAGCTTCGGCGGGCGCAAGTCGTTCATTCCCGAGAACGCTCCTGGCCATCTTTCAAATGCCGAGCGCGAAATGTACCACCGCAAGCCCAGTGGATGGATGGCCAGCGATCACGTCTTCGACGGCGATGCCGACATCATCGATTATCAGACGGCCCTGATCGAGTACGCGAATGGCGCCACCATGGCGTTCCACGCGAATCTCAACGTGCCGGATCAGTTCCGACGCTTCTGCATCGTCGGTTCGAATGGCATGGCCGAAGGAGACTTTATCCGAAACTATTTCCGGGTCCACGACGCGCGCAATGGCGAGAAGATCCTCGAGACCAGCTATGCCGGGCACGAGCACAACCACTACGGAGCTGATGACCAGATGGCGTTCGACCTGATTGACCATTTCAGGACCGGCACGCCCCTGCCGGTGGGAGTGCTGGACGCGCTTGAGGCCGGTCTGACGGCCATCAAGATCGACGAGGCTCGCCGCACCCGCCGTCTGGTCGACCTGACGGAGAGCTGGCAGCGCTTTGACGACGCGTTGGGAAGCGCCGCGTGCCGCGCTGAAGGCGGATCCGTCTGACATGACCCAGGCAAGAACCGAAGCGGGCCAGTGGCGCATCAGGCCCGCCCACCGGCAGGACGAGCCCGCCCTGTTCGACATCTGCCTCAGGACGGCCGATGCCGGGGCCGACGCGAGCTCCCTCTTCGGTGACCCGCGCTATCCGGGCCTGATCTGGGCGGTTCCCTACCTGATCCATGAGCCGTCTCACGCCTTCGTTCTGACGGATGGGACGCGAACGCTGGGCTATGTGGTCGGCACGCCCGACAGCCTTGCCTTCGAGGAGCGGCTCGAGCGCGAATGGTGGCCCGGCTTACGCGCAGGATACGCTCTGCGGCACCCGGAGCGCGCCTCGGACCAGGACATCTTGGACCGC
This sequence comes from Microvirga lotononidis, assembly GCF_034627025.1. Classification (NCBI taxonomy): domain Bacteria; kingdom Pseudomonadati; phylum Pseudomonadota; class Alphaproteobacteria; order Hyphomicrobiales; family Methylobacteriaceae; genus Microvirga; species Microvirga lotononidis. Next base: position 899,595 of record NZ_CP141050.1, read on the forward strand.
ATTCGTGAACCCGAGAGGACAAGCCCGGACAGGGCCGCCGCTTATCCGGCGCACCTGCATGTCAATCTCCTGCCGGAGGCCCAGGGCCAGGGCTGGGGACGGGCGATGATTGAAGCCGAGATGGCTTCCCTGAAAGCGTCCGGTGCGCCGGCTGTCCACCTGGGGATCAGCTTGGCGAACGAGAAGGTGGTCCCGTTCTACGTAAAACTGGGCTTCCGGGAGATCGCGCGTGATCAGGCCATCATTCTCGGTCGGCCGCTTTAGCGGGCCCGGGGCCGATCCGCCTACCCTCAGGCCACTTGATCGATGCCTTGCCCTCCGTCGCGTGACGTCCGCGTTGTCCCGACTGAATCGCGCTTTCAGGTCGCCTGATTTCGCCGCGAGAAGTGGCTCTGATCGGCGTTGGTCAGTTGCAAACACCTATCCGGCGTCACCCGTCATTGGGGCGCCCCAATGGGGAATCCGCTCGAGCACGCCTCTATAGCTGGCCGGCCTCATGGGCCGCTGTCGCTTTGCCTTTAACTCTGAGATTCGTCGCGTTGGGTGACGGCAAGCGATATTCTTTGCCCTTAAAGGTGAGATGCCGATCAGGATTGTTCGCGGCTCCTTGATCTCAAGGTGCGAACTCGGTGCTGTATCCGGCACGCAATACGATCGACGGTGGCGAGCAATCGGGCCTCCTTGTGATAGGTCCGCAGCAAGGCGACTCTGGCGAAGTGATCGATACCAGTGGTGAACAACGCCGCCTTGAGCAGCGGACGCTTCTGGACCGCAGCAATCGCGGCGAGGCAGAAGAGCCGGACTTCTGGATTATAGCTTTGCAGTCCCGCAGCAGGGGGGTGATGTCATGTCTGGATGGCGCCTGTTTGGCAATGTGCTTGTTGATGATGCTTGGGCCTAGCGGGGCGGGTGCAGTCATGTCTCCGGCCTGTAAGCGCGGTGCTGCATGACCGCTGGCCCTGATGTTTTCCGCTGAACCTGGTCCCTCTCACGTTATCGCGCTCGACTGGCGCAAGACAACACCACGGGTTTGCCAGATCTGGCGGTCCATATCCGCTGTGGCTTCACATCATCTCATCATCACCGTGCCAACTGGATGCCCCGAGGGGCGAATAGTGTGAACGGGGCGGCTATACCGCCGGCGCGGCAGCTCCCTTGTTGCCAGGCTCATAAGCCGTGCTCCTGGCCATCACCGCCCAGGCGATCCGGGCGATCTTGTTGGCCAGTGCGATGGCGACCACCTTGAACGGCTTCTTGACCAGCAGAGACCGGGCCCAGTCCGCCAGGGGCGTTCGGGTCTTGCCGGACTTCAGGCTGTAGAGCGCCGCATGCGCGCCGACGACCAGCAGCTTGCGCAGGTGCCGGTTGCCCATCTTGGAGATGGAGCCCAACCGCGGCTTACCGCCGGTTGAGGGCTGCCGCGGCACGAGACCGAGATAGGCGGCAAACTCCCGACTGCCGTGGAACAGGCTGGGGTCTGGAACACTGGCCGAGAGACAGGAGGCCACAATCGGCCCAATGCCGGGAATGCTGGCGAGCCTCATGCTGACCGGATCGCTGCGGTGGGCGGCCAGAATGGCTTTGTCGAGCCTGGCAATCTGCGCTTCGATCTCAACCAGCATCGCCGCCAAAGGCTGGAGTGCGACCCGGGCTGTGACGGGGAGGCCGGGACTGGTGGCATCATGGATAAGGGCAATCAGTTGCCGCGTGTTGCGAGCGCCTTGCGCCACTACGATGCCCAGCTCGGCAAAGTGACCGCGCAGGGCATTGATCAGGGCTGTCCGTTGCCCGATCAGACGATCGCGGGCTCGGTGCCGCATGAGGGTGCTCTGCTGCTGCGGGCTCTTGACCGGAACGAAGCGCATCGACGGCCGAGTGACCGCCTCGCAGATGGCAGCGGCGTCGGCGGCATCGTTCTTCTGCCGGCGCAGATAAGGTTTGACATAGGCGGGAGAGATCAGGCGGACGTCATGGCCGAAGGCCATGAGCGTGCGGGCCCAGTGGTGAGCCGTCGCGCACGCCTCCAACCCGATCAGGCAAGGCGGAAGGGCGCTGAAGAAGCCCGGCACCTGGCTGCGGCGCAGTGCCTTGCGCAGGACGATCTTGCCATTTCGGTCGATGCCGTGGACCTGGAAGACGTTCTTCGCGATATCAAGGCCGACGGTGGCAATCTCAGACATGACAACACCTGTGCTCTCCCTATAGCACGGTAGATCCACAAAGCTGCTGGTGTAGGAGGCGCGGAGATTGTGCAGCTCAACGGCACCAAAGGAACATTGCGTGTTGATCGGTATGATCAGGATTTCTCCATCACCATCAACTGGTAAGACATCTACCTTCCAGCTTGCATCTTCCGAGTATTGAGAAGCCGGAAAGCCATGGAGCACGCACTATCAGTTTCCTGTTGAGCCACTAACCTGATCTTCGGCGGACGCGCTGTGGGCTTGGCATGTCCAAAGTCGCATCAAGCTGTAGTCAGGGATCCACTATTACTTACGGAGTCCTTCGATCGCCAACTCCACGACGGCACCCGCTTTCAGATAGCGGGGCGCCGACGTGGGATACTCTTTTCCTGCTAGCCGTTCGGCTCCGGGCGTCAGCTCAACGTCTTGTCGAGGCTCCGCATCATCGCGTCGACCGCGTCCTCGACCGTGGAGCTCCCGACCAGAATCTTTTGGAACTCGGGGAACATCTGGTTCTGCCCCCAGGCCTCGACGCCAGGGGTGTCGATCGCGTTTTGACCGAACGATAGCGTCTCGATGGCGGGCTTGTAGAGTGGATTGCCGGTGATGCGCGGATCCTGGGCGACTTTGAAGGACGCTGGGAAGTAGCCCGTCTCCTCGAGGAGCGCGATTGCGGGATCCGGCTCGGCCCAGAAGCTGACCCAGTTCCAGGCCGCCTCCCGGTTCCGGTCGTTGGAGACGCCGTTGTAAAGGTTGTCGACCCGGGCCGCCCGCAGAACCGGGCCCTTCGGGCGCAACGTGGTACCGATTTGGTTCGGCTTGAGCGCGGCTGTCAGCTCTGCCAGCGATCCGGTGTGATGCCAGATGATGGCCGTTTGACCTGTCTTGAAGCCCTCCATGATCTGCCGGAAGCTGTCGTTGGGCGCGCTCGGGGGCACGACCTTGTACTTGGTGTAGAGATCCGAGAAGAAACGCACCGCCTCGATTGCCTTCGCCCGATCGATCGCGGGCTTGCCATCGGAGACGATCGGCGAACCGTAGGCGATCAGCAAGTCCATCAGGTATTGATGGCCGCCCCCGCCGCCCCGCATGCCAAAGCCGTAGCGGTTCTTGGCCGGGTTCGTGAGCTTGATGCAGACCTCAAGGAACTCCTGCATCGTGTCCGGTGGCCCGGACAGGCCTGCTTCCTCGAAGAAGTCCTTGCGGTAGTACATCCAGTTGACGAATGAATAGGCCGGGACGCCGAAGGGCTTGCCGTCGCGCTCGGCGCCCTTCCAAGCGCTGGGCTTGAAATCGGCCTTGCGATCCCATTTGGCGACCTCGGGCGAGAGGTCGAGCAAGGCCTTCATGGCGTACATGTCGGCGAAGCGTTCGGCTGCGACCATGCAGGTATCGGGACGGCTGTTGGCCACCACGGAGGCGGTTACCTTCGTCAGGTACTCGGCGTTCGGGATCGTCTCGATCGCCATCGAGATGTTGGGGTACTTGGCACGGAACATCTCGGTCAGGCGGCGCAGGCCCTTCTGCTCGCTCTGGCTTGCGAAGTGGTGCCAGTAGCTCAGGCGGACCGGGCTTTGCGCGCGGGCTAAGCCCGGTGCGCCGAGTGCTGCGAGGGCGGCTCCGTATTGGAGTATTCCGCGGCGTGTCGGATAATTGTTCATTGTTTCCTCCCTTGATTGTTATCCCTTAGTGGCGCCTTCGGTCAGACCGCGCACCATCGATCCCTGGACGAAGGCGAAGAGCACGACGACGGGAATGATGCTGATGACCCCGCCCGCCGCGAGTAGTCCCCACGGCAACTGGAAGTCGCCGATCATGAGTTGCAGGCCGACAGGCCAAGTCCGCGTGTCCGCCCCGGTCGTGAGCATCAGGGCGAACAGGAACTCGTTCCAGGCACTAATGGCAATGAGCACGGTGGTGGCCAGGATGCCGTTGCGGGCGACCGGAAGCGCGATCCGCCACAGCGCCCCGAGCCTGGAGCAGCCGTCGATACGAGCTGCCTCCTCCAATTCACCCGGCAGGTCGTCGAAGAAGCCCTTCATGAGCCAGATGAACATGGGCAGCAGGAAGCTGGCATAGGCGAGCGCCAGACCGAGCTTGGTGTCGAGGAGCCCGATAGCCTTCATGATGATGAAGAGCGGGATGATCTGCATCACGGCTGGGAACATCCTGATCGCCAAGAGACCCATGAGCAGGGGCTGCCGCCCTCGGAAGGCCTCGCGCGACAGTGCATAGGCCGCCAGCGTGCCCACCACCAGGCAGATGGCGACAGTGAGCGTCGTAGCCGAGAGGCTGTTGCGGAACAGGGTCGGGAAATCGGTCTGGTCCCAGAGCTCCCGGTAGTTGGCCAGAGTCAGGGTGCTCGGCCAGTACACGACGCCCTGTGCGGTGACGATGTCGGCCTCCGTCTTCAAGGACGTGAGCACGAGCCAAACGATTGGCCCCAGGGCCGTGAGGCCGAAGAACCCGGCAATCGCATAGGTTGCGACGTTCCAAAGGCGGCGTTCGCGCGCGCTTCCGACGATCATGCTTGTCTCCCGACACTCGAGGCCCGGACATAGAGGAACGTGAACAGCATCAGGATGACAAGCATCACAACCGCGAGCGCCGAGCCGTACCCGAAGTCGAAGCCGCGGTAGGCGGTCTCGAAGGCGTAGAGCGAGAGCACCAGGGTCGAATGGCCCGGTCCACCCTGCGTCAGGATGAGGAGCAGGTCAGGCGAGTTCACGAGGGAGATCACCCGTAGGATCACAGCCACGAGCATCACGTTACGGAGCATGGGCAGGGTCACGAAGCGGAATCGCTGCGTGGGAGTGGCGCCGTCGATCGACGCAGCCTCGTAGAGTTCATTCGGGATACCCTTCAACCCGGCCATAAACAGCAGCGTGAAGAAGGGAAAGCCGCACCAGGCCTCGATGACGACGGCCGTGCCGAAGGCCGTGGCCGGATCCGAAAACCAGGCTTTGTACTGCGCCAGGATGCCGAGATGGACCAGGATGTCGTTGAGGACGCCGAGACGCGGGTCGAGCATCAGCGCCCACATATTGCCCGCCACGACCTTCGGCAGGAACCAAGGCAGCAGCACGAGCACGGCGATGACCTTCAGCCCCGGCAGTGCACGATTGAGGGCAAGCGCGCTGATCATGCCGAGGCCGACCTCGAGGACGCAGGCGATGCCGACCCACAGGAAGGTGTTGCGTACCGCAAGCCAGAACACGTCGTCGGACAGCATGGCGACGAAATGCTTCGGTCCGACGAACCCCGTTCCGAGTTCGGGTCGGGTCAGGCGCATCTCATGCGCGCTGAGGCTGAGCCCATAGAACAGCGGGTAGAGCACGATGAGGGCGAGCAGGATTACGGCTGGCGCCAGCAGCGCGACGACCCAGAACCTGCCGTCGGACCAGTGACCCAGGAGGTAGAAGGGGTTGTAGCGGTCGGCGATCAGCGCCAGCCGCGGCATCCCCTGCCCTTGCGAGGAATCCTGGAAAGCGCTCATGCGGCGGACATCTCGAGGGGGATCGGAGGAGCGGGAAGGATGCGGGCGGCAGTCTCCTGGCCAGCCTCGGGGCAGCGGAACTCAGCCCGCGCCCGATCGGAGAGCCGAATCCCATGGCCCGGCCTGTCCGGCGCGTAGGCATAGCCACCTTCGATCCGGACGGTTTCCTCGACAAGGATCGTCGTATTCTGGAAGCTGTACTCGAGCCAGTGGCACTCGGGCAGCGCGCAGGCCACGTGGACGCCGATTTCCATACTGGTGTTGCCGAGCGACACCTCGAGGCCATGCTCGGCTGCAAGCCACCCGGCCCGCAGCGAGTCCGAGATCTTGCCGTGGACGTTGAGGATGTCGACGGCGCGGGCCGCGATGAGCGCCCGCTTCCCCGCAAGGTCGAGGTACTCGCCCGTGTTGAGATGGGTGTAATGCAACGCCTCTCCGACTTGGCGCAGGCCCTCGAAGTCCTCGCGCAGGCAGGGATCCTCAAGCCAGTAGATCGGGAAGCCAGCATCCTGATAGGCATTGATGCGCCGGATGGCCTCCTTGGGCGTCCAGGCCTCGTTGGAGTCGACCATGATCAGCGCCTCAGGTCCAACGGCATCACGCAGCAGGCTGAGGCGGTTGAGATCCCATGCAACGTCGCGGTGGCCGACCTTGATCTTGAAGGCCTCGTATCCCTTGGCCTTGGCCTGGGCGAAGAAGTGGCTGTAGTGACTGTCGGACAGATGGTAGTCGAGGCCGCTAGCATAGGCGCGCACGCGCCCCTCCTTTCCGCCGAGGAGCCGCCACAATGGCAGCCCGAGGGACTGGGCGTGGAGATCCCATAGGGCTTGGTCGATGGCCTCGGCGAAGCCGTAGGGCAGCATCCGGCGATTGCCGCCGCGGGGGCGCAGGATGCGATTGATGAGGACAGCGGGGATCTCGCCCTTGAGCCCGGGCATGGCCTGGTCCTCGAAAATGCGGGTCAGTTCGCGTTCCGACGGCAGGCCATAGAAGAGGTCAAAGAAGAAGCCGGTGCCCACTAGGCCATCGCTCGTGGTGAGTTCGAGCACGCCGATGTTGGCCTTCTCGATCCGGACTTGGCTGTCGCCGATCACCCGGTCACGGGGGAACGAGAAGCGCAGCAGTCGCGCCTCGTGGATCGTTCCAGTCTGACTGCGGGATGATGGTAGGTCGTTGTGGGACAAGGGGCCGACTTTCGCGTTGCAGAGCAGATTGGCTCAAGGTTTACACATCAAACTGCTCCTGATATATTTTTGTCAAGACGTGTGATGTATCAGTGAACGAGACTGAAGTATGAGCCTGAGTGACGTTGCCTATCAGCGCTTTAAGGAGCGCCTCTTCGATCACATGATCGACCTTGGCACCGTTATGACCCAAGGGCAGCTTTCGGAAATGCTCGACGTGCCTGTTACGCCGCTGCGGGACGCCATCCGGACGCTGCATGCTGAAGGGTTAGTCGAGATCCTGCCACGCAACGGCATCCGCATCGTCCGTCCTGGCATGGAGATCATCCGGCACACCTACCAACTGCGCCGTCTGATTGAGAAGGAAGCGGTCTCGCACTTCTGCTCGGTGGGCTCGCAGGATGAGATTGATCGTTTCACTCGCACCCATGATGAGATCGAGGCACGCGTCCGCGCAGGCTTGCGCCAGCCGGAGCTTGGGGATGCGATCGAGGCCATGGAGCGTGAGTTCCACGACACGATGGTCGGCAGCCTCGGCAATCCCTACATCGATGCGGTTTACGCGCAGGCCGGTGACCGCATCAAGGTGATCCGCATCGACAGGCGCTACGTGATCACGCCCCCGCTTGTCCAGAACACGATCGCTGAGCACCGTGCGATTATCCTGGCCCTGGAGAAGCACGATGTCGCGGCGGCGGTGAAGGCGATGGAAGATCACATGTCCTCCGCCCTCCAAAGGGCAATGGGGTTGTGACATTCACCGCAAAGCCTCACCGGCGTGTGAGAAAGCAAGGTACCTGAGGAGCCCCGCGACTCTGAATGGATCTGTCGCAGGATTTTGTTTCGAAGTTTCAGCTACTGTGACCGTAGTTCCAGTTGCGGAGGTCATAGTGTTCAAGGGGGATGTCACATTAACGGCGAATACTACCCTGTACTCGTCAAGGAAAAATCTCGCAGTGAGAAAAATCAACGACTTGGGCTGTGCAAAAACTGTCCTTGTCGGTCAGCCCAAGGACTATACTCAGTTAATGTGACATCTCCAAGCTGATGCCGCCGGCCTACGTCAAAGCCTATGTTAAGCGCGGGAAGACCGATGCAGCCGATGCGGAAGCGATCTGCGAGGCGCTCACCCGCCCGAGCATGCGCTTCGTTCCGGTTAAGTCGGGCGAGCAGCAGAGCGTCTTGATGCTCCATCGCGTGCGGGCCCTGCTGATCCGCCAGCGCACGATGCTGGTCAATGCTCTTCGCGGGCACCTGGCCGAATTCGGCATCATCGTCGCCCAAGGGATCAGCCGCATCCGCGAGTTGATTGCCATCCTCACAGACGAGAGCGCCGATGCCGTGCTGCCCCCTCTGGCCCGGCGGGCTCCGGCGCCTCTTGTCGACCAACTGATCGATCTGCAGCCGCGGATCCGAGCGCTCGAAGCCGAACTGCTGGCCTGGCACCGGCAAAGCCAAGAGAGCCGCAGGCTCGAGACGATCCCGGGCGTCGGCTTCATCACCGCCACAGCTCTTGCCGCGACTGTGCCGGATCCATCCCTCTTCCGCTCTGGCCGGGAGTTTGCCGTTTGGTTGGGACTGAGACCACGGTCGAACTCCTCCGGAGGCAAGGAGCGGTTGGGGCGGATCTCGAAGATGGGCGATGGCAACCTGCGAACGCTGCTGGTGGTTGGCGCCACCGCCGTCATTCGCTACGCTCGGACGAAGACGGCGTCGAACACAGCTTGGATCAACAGCCTGCTGTCCAAGAAACCAGTTCGGCTCGTCTCTGTGGCTCTGGCCAACAAGACGGCTCGGATCACCTGGGCGCTGCTGGCCAGAGGCGAGGTCTACCGATCTGCCGTGGTGGCTGCCGCTTGAGGGTTGCCACGGATTGAAAGTCTCAGTTTGGGAAGGGCGACGATGACGTGATGCAAACCGGTCGAGCCGGGATCAGAATAACCCGAGGTACTGTCAGAGCTGCGAGTTCGTCAAGTTGTAAGGGATCTGCTCCGCGGACTTACATCAGGGCCAGCGGCCACATAAGCCGCACTCCCAGGCCGTAGATATGACTGCCCCGACCCCTTGCACTCACGTTCAACAAAACCCTTGCCGGCAGGGAGCGTCCAGATATGACAGTACCCGTCAGACGCCCACACCGAGGCGTATTAGGCCGTCGGCTTGCTCGACACACCTGCGTTAGAGAGCATGTTCCTGCTACGTGCTGCGTTAGCGCTCAATCAGGAGCAGATCTTGCGCTGATCGCAATCGCTAGTGGGGTTTAGGCATCCCGAATCAGCAGAAGCCCGTTGGATCAAGGAGCAACTGGCACCGAGCAGGATCCTATCGCGTTCTGCGGTCTGCCGGATCGGGGACATAGTCCGACCCTATGTTTTGCCAACATTATTTGGATTTTTCCGGGTCGGGCGCGGCGATAGGCTCCCTGCGACGGTTGGGGTTTCGTTTTGCCCATGAAACGAACCGCATCGAATCCAGGGAGTCTAAAACATGTATCGGCCCAATCTCCTGAAAACACGCCTCAAGAACGGCGAGAAGGTATTCGGAAGCTGGAACGTCCTTGCCAGTGCCTTCGCAACCGAAGTCATGGGTTATGCGGGTTTCGACTTTATTATTATCGATCACGAACACGGCTGTGGCGACCTGATGACTCTTGGTCATCAGTTCCAAGCTCTCTCCCCAACACCCACCACCGCTCTGGTACGCGTGCCGAGCCACGATAGTGCCTATATTCGCCGCGTTCTCGATCTAGGGGCCGAGGGTGTCGTGGTACCGAGCGTGAATACGGCAGATGAGGCTCGTGCGATTGTGCAGACCTGTCATTATCCTAAATTCGGTTCACGCGGCGCTGCACCAGGGACGATCCGCGCATCAAGCTTCGGCGCAGAAGCCAACCTATATGCCCGCACGGCAAGCGAAAACACGCTTGTGATCTGCCAGATCGAGACGGTCGAAGGTGTGCGGAATGCCGACGAGATCGCCGCTGTCGATGGCGTCGACATGATCTTCATCGGCCCCTACGACCTTTCCGCATCCGCGGGCTTTATGGGTGAGATGGATCATCCGGAGGTTGTCGCCCTGATTGAAAAAGCGGAGGCCGCAGCGAAAGCCGCCGGCAAGCCGCTCGGCTCTATCCTGAGACCTGGTGTCTCTCTCAAGGAGGTCTACGACCGCGGCTACCAGCTGATTTCGACCGGAAGCGACTCGAGCCGTCTTCGCGCGGCTTGTCTGGCCGATGTTGCCAAATTCCAGGACGCGGTCGGGGCCGATGCGGCGCCAAAGCTCGTCTCTGTCAAGGCTAGCTGAGGAGAACGGGCGTGGCCATTCCCAATGTTAATATCGTTTTGCGGGCCTATGACCAGTTCTGTCCGCTCATCATCGGGGCAATCGAATCACCGGGCGTGGCGATCAATGTCAACTTCAACACGCCTTTGTCGAATGAATTTCCTGAAGACATTCACGCCGCAGAGGTCTCGTTCAACCGCTATGTCATGGCACGGGCCAACGGCGATCACCGGCTCGTCGGTATTCCGGCCTTCGTACTTCGAGGCTTCCGCCATCGAAATTATATTGTTCGGCGCGACTCTCCGCTTGAAAGCCTCGCCGAACTGAAGGGAAAGCGCGTCGGGTCGAACTCGTGGAGTGACACGGGGACGATGTGGGCCAGGGCGGCACTCCGGGAGGCAGGCGTCGAGGTCACGGACGTTCAATGGGTCATCGGGCACCTTGACGAGAAGATCAAGATGAAGCCGAAAACCTCGTTCGATGTTGAGCCGCCAAAGGGTTCGCATTTCCTAAACAACGACGAAACTCTGATGGGCGGCCTCAGAGCCGGCACGGTCGACGCCGTTACAACGGCATTTATGCCGCCGTCCGTCTATGAGGTCAACGGAGAATTTCGCAGGCTCGTCAGAGATTTCAGGACCGCGGAGACCGAATACCATCGCAGGACAGGGATCTATCCCGGTTTCCATGTCATGGCCTTTCAGCGATCGTTCGCGGAAAACAACCCCGAGGCCGTTCTGGCTGTCTACGACGCGCTGCGCGCGTCATGGGAGAACTGGTGGCTGAAGGTAAAGAACTTCGGCGAGGCCTCTCCTTGGGCAATCGCAGAGGCGGAAACCATGATCCGCGAGTTCCCCGAGGACACTCCACCATTCGGGCTGCATCAACCGGCTCACAGGAAGATGCTGGAAACGATGTGCCATGAGCAATATGCCCAGGGCATCGTCAGCGCGCCGGCCGATCCGACGAAGCTCTTTTCCGACTTCGAAGCAATCGCCAAGACTGCAGGACGTTAGGTCCCGCGACTTAACTCCGCACATTCTGTTCACGTCGAATCGAGCTTGCCATGCCTGTCATTAACCGCGTCGCTGACCTTGTACCTGAGATTGCCCAGTGGCGGCAGGATTTTCACGAGCACCCTGAGCTGCTTTTCGACGTGAATCGAACCGCTGCGATCGTAGCTGAAAAGCTCACGGAATTCGGATGTGACGAGATCGTCACTGGTATTGCCCGAACCGGCGTGGTCGCGATTATTCAGGGCCGGGAGACTGGCTCAGGAAAGCGTATCGCTCTCAGAGCGGACATGGACGCCCTGCCTCTCGATGAACTCGGGGATTTACCCTATAAATCGAAAGTGCCAGGGAAAATGCATGCTTGCGGCCACGATGGGCACACCGCGATGCTTCTGGGGGCAGCCCGCTACCTGGCAGAAACTCGCAATTTTGACGGAACAGCAGTGCTCATCTTCCAACCCGCCGAAGAGGGCGGCGGCGGCGGTAAGATGATGCTCGACGAAGGCATTATGGAGCGTTTCGCGATCGATGAAGCCTACGGCATGCACAACATGCCCGGAATTCCGGTCGGCGCCTTTGCGATACGCGCGGGCGCCATGATGGCCGCAGCGGACCGCTTTAAAATTCTGGTGCAAGGGAAAGGGACGCATGCCGCAATGCCGCATCAGGGCACGGATACGATCCTGGCCTCCTGTCACCTGGTCACCGCCCTCCACTCAATCGTCTCTAGGAATGTAGATCCTCTTGAAGCCGCTGTTGTCTCGGTTGGACGGATTTGTGCCGGGGAAACCTTCAATGTGCTGCCGCAGCAGGCAGAAATTCTCGGCACTGTTCGGACCCTGTCGCCAAAGATCCGGGATGATATCGAAATCCGCGTGCGATCAATCGCAGATCACGTCGCGGCGACCTTTGGAGCGACTGTCGAAGTCGACTACATGCGTGGTTACCCCGTGCTCATGAATGACGCCGCAAGTGCAAGTTTCATGCAGGATGCAGCCTGTGATGTTGCTGGCTCGCAGGGGGTCGACGGTAAAGGGAATCCGATCATGGGATCGGAGGATTTTGCCTTCATGCTTGAGGAGCGGCCTGGCGCATATATCTTCCTTGGCAACGGTGATAGTGCGGCGCTTCATCATCCGGCCTACGACTTCAACGACGCCGCCATCCCATACGGCGTTTCACTCTGGGCCCGGCTGATCGAAAAGCGCATGCCTGTCTAAAGAGAGCAAAGCAAGATTGGCGTTGGGGACACCCTCAAGGCGACTTGACCTGTATATCATTACAAGACACCTTGAAGTGCTTTACGAAGGCTTTGGTCAAATCGGACGTGCGCCGGTTGGGATAAACCAGTTCGATCGCCACGCCGATCGTCGGTACAAAGGGCCGATAGGACAGCTTTTCCTTTGAATGACTTCGAAGCGAAAACTCGTCGACCAGACCGAGCCCGATGCCGTTTTCCACGTGCGGGTAGATCGACATGACACTATCCACCGTCAGAACCGGTTCAGGTCTCGGCTTGTTTTTGTCGATGACCTTTTCGAATTGGGCAAGCAGCCATTGATGGCCCGGCGGGAACGATACCATCGGGTAGTCGACAAGATCGTTGTGAGAGACGGACATCTTCGACTCGAGCGGATGGCCCTTCGGCATGATGCAGAAAAGTTGGCCTGAGCAGACCTTTTCCACCGAGAGCCCTTCCTGCTCGGCCTCTCCCGTCTGAAACGAGATACCTAGGTCGGCACCTTCGGCCGCAACCGCGTGATAAACCGCTTTCCGGGGGCGGATGAGAAGGTGGACTCGCGCCTCCGGCTTTTCCTTTAGAAACTGCTGCAATGCCGTCGAGACGATGCCGTTTCCGAGTGGCTGAATCGCGGCGATGCTCATCCGCTGTGAAACGCCCTTCTGGATCATCGATATGGCATCGGCGATCGCCTGAAAGTAGCTAAAGTTCCTTTGCAACGCTTCAAAAAGGAGGCGGCCTTCATTGGTTGGCGCCAAACGCCCTCTGTCTTTGCGGAAAAGTGCCAGTCCCAGCTGGTCTTCCATCCTGCGGACAGTCGCGCTCACGGTGGGCTGGGATATATGAAGGCTCTCGGCTGCTGCAGTAATGCTGCCTGCCGCAACGACCGCATAAAAAACTTCGAGCTGACGCAAGCTCATAGCTCCCAACGATGCTAGCACACTCATCGAAAGTTCCCTGCCCAAGCCCCGGCTAGTGACCCTAGATGATCCCGATAGCTGCAGAAAATCAAGTGGTTCGCCTGCAGCACGCTCGCTCTGCGATCGAACTGACGGATAGCGCGAATGTGATTATTCGCGGGCGCCTGCACATAGTCTTCATCTATGCGGTGCCTAAACTTTAGGTCTTTTTAAACGATGAAGGGATGCTTTCTAATCGGCTTCAGCCTTTTCGGGGTCGAGGTCTTCTCGAACAGGAGGCAGGCCACAATCCGGTGAAAGGATCGAGAGTGACCATTATGACCACTACGAAAGTCGGGTCGAAAGTGGGGAGCGGCCCATCTCGCAACCCAAGAGACGTTTCTCAGGCAATCACCCCGGTCAATTATCTGCGTTGGCTGCTGATCGCCGTCGTTCTGGCTCTAGTCACACAATTCTTATGGCTCGTTGTCAGCAACGAGACCTTTCAATGGGATGTCGTGCTCAGATGGCTGTTCGATCCATCAGTGATCAGAGGGTTATATGTGACGCTCGGCCTGACCGTGGTTGCCATGGTTCTCGGCACGGCCATTGGTCTTGTCCTTGCCATCTGCCGCCTCTCCCAGAGCCGGGTAGCGTCTTCATTCGCTGCGGTCTATATCTGGTTCTTTCGCGGCACCCCGATGCTGGTGCAATTGATCTTCTGGTATAATCTGGCGACAATCTTTCCTCACCTGTCGATCGGCATACCTTTCGGACCGACGCTGGTCAGCTGGGAAACGAATGCGATCATAACGCCGCTGACGGCAGCCATCGTTGGTCTTGCTCTCAACGAGGCTGCCTATATGGCAGAAGTCATCCGAGGCGGCCTGCTGTCGGTCGATCCAGGTCAAAGCGAGACGGCGCAGGCTTTCGGGATGACGCGAAGCCGTGCGCTTTGGCGTATCATCATCCCCCAAGCCATGCGCTCGATTGTTCCGCCGACGGGCAATCAGCTGATCAGCATGATTAAAGGCACGTCGCTCGTTAGCGTCATCGCGATGAACGACCTGCTCTATTCGGTGCAGGCAGTGTACAACCGCACGTTCGAGATCATCCCGCTGCTTATGGTAGCGGTCATCTGGTACCTCGCGATCACATCAATCCTCAACGTCGGGCAAACCTTCATCGAACGCTATTACGCCCGTGGTGAGCGCAACAACCAAGCGCAGGCGCCCCAAGAGATTGCAAAGTCCGTGGAGGCCGCTCGATGAACATGACCGCTCCACTCAACCAGGGCGGAAGCTCCCCTGTGCTTGTTCGCGCTCGCAACGTCCACAAGTCTTATGGTCAACACGAAGTCCTGAAGGGGATCGATCTCGATGTCCGGGTCGGGGAAACGATCGTCATCCTTGGCCCCTCGGGGTCTGGAAAATCCACGTTCTTGCGATGCATCAACCATCTTGAGACCATGCAGGGCGGGTCGATCATCGTCGGTGACGAGCAAGTGGGATATCAGATGCGGGGAGGTAAGCTCTATCGCGCATCCCCGGCTGTAATGGCACGTCAGCGCAAGGACATCGGCATGGTGTTCCAACAGTTCAATCTCTATCCGCATCTCACAGTGCTCCAGAATATCATTGAAGCACCAATCGGCGTCCACGGCGAGAAGCGATCAGAAGCGGAAAGTTATGCCCGCGCGCTGCTTGAGAGGATAGGCCTCTCCGAAAAGGAGAATGCCTACCCGCGCCAGTTGTCCGGAGGACAGCAGCAGCGTGTCGCCATAGCCCGGGCGCTGGCCATCAAGCCGAAACTGATGCTTTTCGATGAGCCAACATCGGCGCTCGATCCTGAACTTGTCGGCGAGGTTCTCGCAACCATGAGGGATCTTGCGACGCAGGGGCTGACGATGATCGTCGTCACGCACGAGATCGGCTTCGCCAAGGAAGCCGCCGATCGCGTCATCTTCATGGATGGCGGCAAGATCGTCGAAGAGGGCTCCCCGGAACAGGTGTTGGTCAACCCCAACCAGCTTCGGACGAGGGCCTTTCTCAATCGTTTTATTTAGATCCGGATGAAGCCTCCAAAAACTAGAAGGGAACAGACTATGTTACGGAAACTTATCAAGTACTCTCTCGTCTCCGCGGTGATTGCCTGCACGGCGCCGGCGGTCGCTCAAGACATTCCGGTGCAGAAGAGGAATGAGACGATCAGAGCGTTGCTGCCCGAAAGTATTCGGGAGCGGGGCTACCTCGTCGCGGTGAACAGCGGCTCCTACCCGCCCTACGAGATCGTGATGGGGCCGAACGAGCTTCAAGGCGCCAGTAACGACTTTGCGACTGCCTTTGGCCAATTGTTCGGAGTCGAGGTCCGTCACCAAACCGTAGGCGGTCTCGCGGCGATGTTGGCAGGCTTCGATGCCGGCCGCTATGACATGTCGGTCGGCCCGACGGGAGATTTCCCGGACCGCCGTTCGAAGATCGATTTTATTGATTGGGTGCAGGAGTATGTGGCCTTCGCGGTCCAGAAGGGTAATCCCAGGAACATTCAGAGTCTCGACGACGTCTGCGGCCTGACAATCGCCGTCATGGCGGCTGGCTCAGCCGAACGCGTCCTGAAGGCGAAGGCGGAAAACTGCGCGGCATCCGGTAAGCCGCTGACCGTTCAATCTTTTCCTGATCAGAATGCTTCGATCCTTGCGGTCCGCTCGAAGCGATCAGATGCTTTCTTCTCTGGACAGGCGCCGCTGACCTACTTTGTCGGTCAATCCCCCAATGTGCTTGATCTCGCGGCCGCCAATCTTCCAAACGGGTTCGGCGACATCTACCAGGGCGGCATCGCGCCAAAAGGTTCAGCCATGAGCAAAGCCATGCTCGCCGCATTCCAGGAGCTTTTCGACAACGGCACCTATGCAACAATCATGAAAAAGTGGGGTCTGGAGCGCAACATGCTCAAGAAGCCGGGAATCAACCTCGCCCCGGACACAGAGCACTTTAAAACTAAATAATTGCGGGACGGCAGTCCCTGACGTTTCGAGACGACAGCTCTTTAACGAGGCCGCAGTTGAGTACTGCGGCCTTTCGGGCGAAACCATGGCTGGCGGAAGGAGCATGGAAGCGAGAGGACAAAGGACATCTTTGTCTGTCTGAAACGCTAGCGCACATGCGCGAGCCCAACCGCGATAGTTTGATGCTCGGCTTCCTGTGAGTGGAGCGTCATTAGAACCGACGTCCTGCATGCTGAAATTGATAAAATCGTCAGCGAGATTGAACCCAGTCTTATTGCCGTCCGTCGGCAGATCCATGCAAATCCTGAATTGTCCGCCGTCAGCACTCATGAGACAGATCGAGTGAGTTGAGGAAGGGAGAGGTTCTGGTTCATCGTAGCCCATGAGGACATGACGATGAGACAGAAGCAGGGGCCGGAGAAAGAGCCGGCTGAGACGGTGGTCAAGGAGATCCGCCGCGCCACCCGCAAGCACTACTCCGCCGAGGAGAAGATCCGCATCGTGCTGGAAGGGCTGCGCGGCGAGGACAGCATCGCCGAGCTCTGCCGGCGCGAGGGCATTCGGCCCAACGGGTATTACCGCTGGTCCAAGGAGTTCCTGGAAGCCGGCAACAAGCGCCTGGCCGGCGCCACGGCCCGGGAGGCCACCTCGGACGAGGTCAGGGGCCTGCGCCGGGAGGCTGCCGCCCTCAAGGAGGTGGTGGCCGATCTTACCCTCGAGAACCGCCTGCTCAAAAAAGCATGCGCGGGGATGGGGAGGACGGCGCATGAGGGATCCAGCCTCCGAGAAGATCGAGATCATCCGCTTGGTGGAGCAGTCTCATCTGTCCGTGCGCGAGACCCTGGAGCGGATCGGCATCCCACGGCCAACCTTCTACCGCTGGTACGATCTCTCCCAGACCGGCGGCCCTGAGGCCTTGGAGGAACGGCGCCCCCAGCCGAAGCGGGTCTGCAACCGCATCCCGGATCGGATACGCGAGCAGATCATCCAATTGGCTCTCGACGAACCCGAGCTGTCGCCACGGGAACTGGCGGGACGCTTCACCGGTCAGCACAGCTACTTTGTCTCCGAGGCCTCCGTCTACCGCCTGCTCAAGGCGCAGGACCTGATCGCCAGCCCGGCCTTCATCGTGATGAAGGCCTCTGACGAGTTCAAGGATAAGACCACCGGGCCGAACCAGCTCTGGCAGACCGACTTCACGTACCTGAAGGTGATCGGCTGGGGCTGGTTTTATCTCTCGACCGTGCTCGACGACTTCTCACGCTACATCCTCGCCTGGAAGCTGTGCACCACGATGAAGGCCGAAGACGTCACTGACACTCTGGAGGTGGCGCTTCGAGCCTCTGGCCTGGAGCAGGTGGAGGTGGCGCATCGGCCTCGGCTGCTGTCGGATAACGGCTCGAGCGACATCTCCGCGGACCTGGCCTCCTGGCTGGAGGGCAAGGGCATGAGCCATGTGCGTGGGGCACCGTATCACCCCATGACCCAGGGCAAGATCGAGCGCTGGCACCAGACGCTCAAGAACCGCATTCTGCTGGAGAACTACTTCTTGCCGGGCGACCTGGAGGCGCAGATCGCGGCGTTTGTGGTGCACTACAATTACCGGCGCTCCCACGAGAGCCCCGACAATCTCACACCCGCCGATGTCTACTTCGGACGCGGAGAAGCCATTCTGAGGCAGCGAGAAAGGATCAAGCGCCAGACCATTCAAAGCCGCCGCTTGCAGCATCAGACGCAAGCCGCCTAATCTGAAACCCAGATGAGCCGGAGTCTCCCTTAAATCAGACCGCCCCCGTCTCAAAAACTCTGACGACGGACACAGATGGTCCGCGACCTCCATCCCCTGAATGCTCAAGCTGGTTCAGCTTGAAGACGATGGTTACCCGCCTCCAGTTTTGATTGACGGGGAGCACTCACGACCTTCCGGGACGGCGGCTGCGTTCCGACATGGCGGCACCGATCTGTTGTACCAATTCCGCGATGAAGCCTGTGCTCTCCCAGGCATAGATGGAAACCATAATCGGAGCTTCGGCGCCGAATTGCGCATAGGGCCTGACATGACGCCCGAGCGTCGCGGCAACCGGGAGGAGCGTTATGCCAAGACCGGCCTCGACGGCGACGAGCACATTGTTGAGGCTGCTTCCTGAAAAGGCGATGTACCAATGGCGGCGCTCACGCTCGATGCGGTCGAACATGGTCTCACGATACAGGCCACCAGGAGGGAAGGTCACGAGGGGGACAGGGTCCGGCCAGGCATCAGGAGCATCCTTGCTCTCGAACCAGCCTGTGGCTTCGGGGAAGCTTGCCCGGCAATCGTTGCTGGGTGCCGGCTCCTTGACCACAACGATGTCGAACTCGCCACCACGGTAGCGCCGGGTCAGGTCGCGGCTCAGCCCGGCGCTGACGTCGAGACGGATCTCCTGGTGGCGCTTGGAGAACTCGCCGAACAGCCGGGCCATGGGACGGCTGAAGACATCCTCCGGAAGCCCGATATGAATGGGCGTTGTGCCGGCCGGATTGCCCAGTGCCGCCGTCGCCTCGCACTGGAGCGCCATGATCCGACGGGCATACCCAAGGAGGCGTTCACCTGCGGCGGAGGGGCGGATGGGGCGTGCGTCCCGATCCACCAAGGTCTGCCCAACGGCTTCCTCGAGGCGGGCGAGCTGCTGACTTAAGGTCGACTGGGTCATGTGCAGGCGCTCAGCTGCCCGAGTAAAGCCTCCGGCTTCGATAATTGCAATAAAGGTCCGCAATAGGCGTGGATCGAGCATCAGCGTCTCGTTGGAGCACTGCAATCAATATTCAATAAGCTAATAATTCCGATTTGAACATTTAATTTCCACATAGAGTGAGCTGACACTACTCTCCCGACATTGCAGTAAGGAATGCTTGGCGGCCTAGGGGATCTCCTCGTAAGGAGGACTAACGCCAGGCAGCATTGTAACGGCCAAGCCGGAATCCGGCAGCCGACGCAGGCTCAAAGACCGTCCACCACGCCTCAACGACAAGCAGAGAGGAGCGCACCGTGCAGAGTGCAAATCACCAAAGCCGCAGAGCCTTTCTGCGCCATTCGGGTGGGCTGGCGACCGCGTCCGCAATCCTGAGCCTGAGCGGCACGCAGAGCGGGGCCGCCGAGGCTGCTGCCAACACCGATCAGTCCCGTCACCACATTACAGCCGTTACTGACAGCCACTACTATTTGAGTGACGTGCGCCTCGAGGAGGGCTTCGAGCACGAGGGTGAGGTGGTCGTCGGCACCCGGACCGGGATCCATACGCTGGAAATCCAAGACGGTCGCATCAAAGCGTTGCACGACGCGGGTGCCGCACTGGACGCATCCCTGCCGCGCTACAAGGCGCAGGGCAAGTTGCTCCTGCCAGCGTTCCGGGACATGCACATCCACCTGGACAAGACCTTCTATGGCGGACAATGGCAGGCTCCCCTTCCCCGTCAAGGCAAGACGATCATGGACATGATTGCGCGGGAGGAAGTTCTTCTTCCGAAGCTGCTGCCGACCTCGCAGACGCGTGCGGAGAGGCTGATTGACCTCCTCCTCTCGCAAGGCAGCTCGGTGGCGCGCAGTCACTGCAACATCGATCCAGTGAGCGGATTGAAAAGCCTGGAGCATCTGCAGCTTGCACTGGCGAATTATCGCGACAGCTTTGAATGCGAGATCGTCGCCTTCCCGCAGCACGGCCTTTTGCATTCCAAGGTGGATGGGCTGATGCGTGAGGCCATGAGCATGGGCGTGCACTACGTCGGCGGCTTGGACCCCACCAATGTTGACGGTGCCATGGAAGCATCGCTGGATGCGATGTTCCAGATCGCGCTCGACCACGACAAGGGTGTCGACATCCATATCCATGAAACCCACCCCGCCGGCGTGGCGGCCCTCAACTACATGATCGCAACCGTCGAGAAGACCCCAGCGCTGCGCAACCGGCTGACGCTCAGCCACGCCTTCGCCCTTTCCACTCTGCGTCCCGAGGAACTGAACGAGATGGCCGGGCGCATGGCCGCTCACGGCGTGACCGTGGTATCGACGGTGCCGATCGGCCAGAGGACAATGCCGCTGCCGCAGCTGCGTGCCAAGGGAGTCACGATCATGACCGGCACGGACAGCGTGATCGATCACTGGTCACCGTTCGGTAGCGGGGACATGCTGGAAAAAGCTAACCTTTGCGCTCAGCTTTACGGTGGAAGCGACGAATTCCGTCTGTCGCGTTCCCTCGCGATCGCCACCGGCGATGTGCTTCCACTGAGCGACGATGGCAAAGTGGCTTGGCCGAAACCAGGTGACACGGCTGAGTTCGTTCTGGTTGATGCCAGCTGTTCGGCCGAGGCCGTCGCACGGCGCTCCCCGCGGCGGGCAACGTTCCACAAGGGGCGGTTGGTCTACGGTGCTGTTGAGCGTGCCTGAGGTAACGACCTTCGGCCGAGACGCTCACTGCTCCTGCAAGGAGTTCCGATTATGCGAAGAAGTCTTGCTATCTCGATCCTTGTTGTACTCGGCATGACGGGCCATTCGATGACAGCGGCCGGACAATCGACGAGCGGGAAAGACTTATTGGAAGCTGTCACAGACAACGATGTCGATGCGAGGGATGAAGCCGGACGTACCGCATTGCTCATCGCAACCCACGGCAACCGGATTGAGGTTGCGAGGGCGTTGATTGAGGCCGGTGCCGATGTCAATGCAAAGGATCGGATCAATGACAGTCCCTATCTCTATGCCGGGGCGCGGGGTCATCTCGAGATCCTGAAGATGACGCTCGCGCACGGCGCGGATCTCAAGAGCACCAATCGCTATGGCGGCACTGCCCTCATCCCAGCAGCGGAGCGTGGCCATGTCGACACCGTCCGCACTTTGATCGAGGCGGGCGTCGATGTGGACCATGTCAACAATCTCGGGTGGACGGCTTTGCTGGAGGCTATCATTCTGGGTACCGGGGGCGAACGTCATCAGCAGATCGTCGAGCTTTTGGTGAAGGCAGGGGCCGACATCAACTTGGCGGATCGGGATGGCGTGAAGCCGCTGCAGCACGCGCGCAGCCGCGGCTACAGGGAGATCGAAGCGATCCTTATCGCGGCTGGAGCCATGTGAACCAACCTCAGCGGCTGATCGAATGGGAATATTAGTAGACCGTCTATGATTGATAAGGCCCGCTGACGTTATGGAGACCTCATCAGCCTGCGGATTAGCGTTCTGTTAACAATGTTCGGTCAACGGTAGCCAAAGCCGAATGGTAGGTGGGAAGAGCGCAGAAGAACCGCCTCCCGCTTTTTGTGGCTTGGGTTACGTCTGCCCCAAGGAGCCCAGTGTGAACGCGATCCTCAAAGAGCGCATCAGAGAGCGGGTTTCTGCGCTCAAGATTTCGTGGCGTAGGGCCTCCCTGGAAGCGGGTCTGGAGGCGGGATTCATCCAGGACATCATTACCGGTCGCTCCCAACATCCAGGTGAGGACGCGGTGGCAAGCCTGGCGACCGTTCTCAAGTGCAGCTCGGCATATCTGACGGGCCAGAGCGACGATCTTGCCAGCGCTGCAGGGGCTCACGGCGCAACAGCAGTTCCTTCGGACGCCGCCCAGCGGCCCGATGCTGTGATGGCGCTCAGAATTGTCGACGAACTGCTGGCCGCCGGTCACATCGAGGCAGCCCGCGTCGCTGTCAGGCGCGCTCTCAAAGCTATTGCTGTCGAATAAAGTTGCACTCGCCTTCCAATCGCACATCACACAACTGCATCATTTAACCCGTTGCGTCATCGATAACAGCGAGCATGAAGCACCGTGTTCGTTGAACCCGAGTTGGTCCGAACCGCCGATTAGCACCAATTCGCCATGGACGTCCCGCTGCAGCCGAGCCTGATGGAAGATGGGTATCCGGGGCTTTGACGTTTCTGCTTCGCAGTATCAGGACATTCTAACTCTGCGGCTACAGGCGCTACACTGGCCCTCCACTTCGTTTCACCCTGGGGTCTGCACCGAGGCAGGCCACAGGTGATCTGGCAATCGGGTCATCTCTCTTCTAGAAACCTGCTCATGAGTCACTTCCTCCGCCTCTTGCCTCGCAGTGCACCATGACCAGACATGTGGTTATTGATGTCGAAACAGCGCAGCCATACGACCACATTGTCGAGATTGCGGCGGTTGAGGTCCTTGGCAACGCCATCTCGCCCCGCTCGCTGCAGCGCCGGATCAAGCCGCGCTCGGCGATGAGCCGGTTCTGCTATGCCGTCCATGGCATTTCGCTGAAAGACCTGCAGAACGACCCATATTTCGAGGAGATGGTCCCGGAACTCGTCGAGTTCGTCGGTGAGGCCACGATCGTGGCTCACAACTATGTCTACGAGTACAACACGCTCAAGCGAGAGTTCGAGCGCGCCGCCCGTCCGGTTTTTCCACGCGAACGCTTTTCCTGTACCATGGCTATGGCCAAGCGATCAGGCCTTCCTGGCAAGCTCCGCCAGGCGTGCTCACAGATTGGCATCAGCGTCACCCACCTTCGCAACGAGCATGATGCGTTGAACGATGCACTTCTGGCAGCTCACCTGTTTCTCAAGCTAAACCGAAACCAATACCCCTCGAACCTTCCCAGCGTGGTACGACGACGAAGCTCTCTCGCAAAAAAGAGCACTTAGGATATCCGGACGAGGCAACGTCTTTCAGTTCCCATCTCCCATAGACGTTGGGGCACCTCCACCCGTCGACCAGTCCATCCTGCCTGGAGTGACCTGCGTCTGCTGTTCATCGCCCATCGTTCGACGTGCCGGCCTTCGAGAGCCGATTGTGTCTGAACCGTATACCTGTCAGCCAAGCCAGCCCAAAGTTGAATCCGGCCTCCGGAGCCAGGTTTTGGCGACGCGGCAAACAACGGTGTAAGCCGGGTTGAACACGTTGCCTATGTCATAGCGCACCACCTGCCCCAGAAGATGGCTGGCGGAAATGGGATCCAGGTCGAAGCTGTTGCCTAGCCAGTTCAACATCTCTGTCGTTGCGTGTTGGAGCGCCTGGTCCAGCGGACGGGCATTGCCGACCGTGAAAATATCCGAAGCTGTCTCGCCACGGGGCCAACCGTGATTGGCGTTCTTCTTCAGCCGCACGGTGAATTCAATCTCGAACGATGTCTCGATCCCCGTGCCGACAATCTCGCCATCTCCTTGGCAGGCATGCCCATCGCCCAGGAAGAACAGAGCACCGTGCTCGAACACCGGGAAGCAGGCGACTGCTCCTGGCCCAAAGCCTCTGAAGTCCATGTTGCCGCCATGCCGGCCGCTCGTGGCCGTGGAGATCGCCTGTCCCATGCCAGGGGCTACTCCGAAGCACCCGATCATGGGGATCAAAGGCAACACAAGATCCGCCACCGCTTTGGGCGGCTCCAGCAAGCGCACAGTCTGAGCGTCGCGATCAATGACCCACTCGACCTGGTGCCGCTCAGGCAGGCGAGGCAGGATCTCCGGATCGACCACATTCGGGGCCAGAAGGGAATAGGTCCAGCCTGTATCCCGGGTCGGCGTCATGCGTTGGATCTGCACGATCAGCGCGTCGCCGGGCTCTGCCCCCTCCACGAAGAAGGGGCCCGTCATAGGATTTGGCCTGGGAGCGCGTTCCACATTCTCATGGTCACGTCCAGCGGCATCAACCGTGGTGGTGATGACCGTGTCGCCATCAGCGATCCGCAGGACCGGATCACGAGCACCCAAAACATTGTGATAGCTTGTCGGACTGAACCGATGTTGCGCCACGTGCAATCTCCTCAACATTACCGGCGTTGTACATCATTCGAGCTGTGCGAGCCACAAGGCGGCTCAAACCGCCATTCGGGCAACCGGCCTTGCCTACGAAATGACCTGTACCTTGGCTCGCGGCGCGTGCCGGACCACCAAGGGCGGTCTATTCCACTCTTCGTGGACAAGAAGAACCGCAAGTTTAATACGCCGATTGATTCAGCCTGCCCTGAGGGAGTTGCACAGCTTTATGTTGCGCTGACCTCGTTGAGCGGCAGAGCCCGCCTGGTGAGATAGCCCGCGAGCTCATCAGGGCCCAGGCAATTCAGCACCCGGTGCGGAGGAATGCCTCCCTTGCGGGCCATCAAAACACCCCAGGAGGTAAGACCAAGCTCGTCGACACTATGCGCGTCCGGGTTGATGCTGAACACGCACCCTAGATCGAGGGCTCGCTGATGCCAGCGCCAGTCCAGATCCAGACGGGAAGGATGGGCGTTGATTTCAACCGCCACCCCGTGCTTTGCGCAAGCCTCCAAGACCGTCTCGATGTCAATCTGGTACCCCTCCCGGCGGCGGAGCAGCCGACCTGTCATATGGCCAAGAATGGTCGTGAAGGGGTTGGACACCGCCCGAATGATGCGCTCGGTTTGGGTCTTGGCATCAAGCTTGAAGCGGCTGTGCACACTTGCCACGACGAAGTCGAAGCGAGCCAGCACCTCGTCCGGATAGTCGAGCGAGCCGTCTTCGAGAATGTCGGACTCAATCCCCTTTAAGATCCGGAATTGGCCTCGGTAGCGGGCATTCAACTCGTCCGCGAGTTCGTGCTGGATAGTGACCCTCTCGACTGAGAGTCCGCCGGCATAGCTGGCTGTTTTTGAGTGATCCGCGACACCGAAATACTCATAGCCTTTGGCCCGCGTCGCCTCAGCCATGTCCTCAAGCGTGTTGCTACCATCCGAGAAGTCGGTGTGGCAGTGCAGAAGACCGCGGATGTCCTGATCGGCCACGAGGTGAGGCAATCGTCGCGCCATGGCGAGGGTGATCTCTCCCCTGCCCTCCCGCAGTTCGGGTTCGATGAAGGGAAGATCCAGCGCGGCATAGACGTCCTTCTCGTCCACGCAGTCAACAAGGTGCTGACCGCGGTACAGCCCTCGCTCATCCAGCCGCAAGCCATGGCCCTCGGCAACCGATCGGAGTTCGTTGATGTGCTCGGACGAGCCTGTCGCCAGCAGCAGGGCGACACCATAGTGCTGCCGGTCTGCCAGCCACACCTTGGCTCCCTCAGAGACGTTGACAAT
Organism: Microvirga lotononidis; assembly: GCF_034627025.1. NCBI lineage: Bacteria > Pseudomonadati > Pseudomonadota > Alphaproteobacteria > Hyphomicrobiales > Methylobacteriaceae > Microvirga > Microvirga lotononidis. The sequence goes on from NZ_CP141050.1 coordinate 924,917, forward strand.
CTCAACCCCCAAGTGAGCCGGGGTCTCGGCCACAAGAGCGAGATCGGAGACCAGCTCGGAGCCACGCCGGAAGTCGCCGGCGGGAACGATGCGGGTGAGTTCTGGATGCGACCGCCTGAGGTTTGCTTCCAAAGTGCTGAGGTGCTCGCCGGCGCGATGGATGAGCCGCTGCCCGTGCGAGCGCCGCATGAGCTCTATGCCGGTGAGGACCTTGTTCTGGAAGGCAGGACCGAAGCCTTTCGTCGCCTTGAGGCGGTCCTGCCGGCACGCCGCTTCGAGCTCATCGACGCTGGTGATCCCGAGCTTGCGGTAGAGGTCGAGGACTTTCTGTGGGCGCAGACCTGGGATTGCCAGGAGTTCCAGCACGCCCGCTGGCACCTCGGTCCGCAGGGCCTCCAAGCGCGACGTGGTGCTGTCCCGGTGCAGTCGCTGGATCGTCTCTGAGAGGGCGGCGCCCACGCCTGGGATCTCCTGAAGTCGCCCTGCCGCGATGACCTCCTCAAGGGCCTCACTGAGCAGCAGGAGGCTCTCGGCCGCCCGGGTGTAGGAGCGCGCCTTGTAGGGGTTCTCTCCCGCGAGCACGAGCCGCTGCCCGATCTCGACCAGCAGCTTGGCGACGGCGGGCGCATCCAGGCCCTTGGAGGCCTGTGCCCCTATCTCTGACGGCGGCGATGAGGCTGGTTCTCGGTCCATTCGCACCTCTAGCGGGTCGCGGCTCCCGGCCACGAGTAACGTCTGGCAGAACCCGACAGTTTCCGAAAGCAAGCCGACCCCATAGGGCGGTGGTCTCGTGCACCTCGTTGGGATGCTCCTGTCCGTGTCAGAGGTCCAGGCCGGAGACCATACCGTCGCGAGCCATGAGGACGATTCTGATGCCGGCCCGCCGAACCAGCGGACGTTCGCGCCATGCCTCTGCGAGCCTACGGAAGACCGGCGTGTCCGGCACGGCCGCGATCACGATGTTGTCGGCGGATACGTCGAACAGGAGCGCCTGCCCTAGCGCCGTGGTGAGGAGCGGATACTCTGAACTTCCGGGCCTGCGGGCCAGAGGACCCTTCTGGCATGCTGCGATGATCCGGCGGCCATTGATGGTGGTGATGACGTCGCCCTCGCCCGGGCGTGAATGCACGCGAATGGTCTCGTCGCCGCGCCGGTATGAGCCAATCCAGGCGCTGCGGCCGACCTGCGGTTCCTTGACCTGCTCCCATCCCGTCCCGGCCATAAATCGTCTCATGTCAAAGAGGACGGTGTTGCCGATCCGGATTGTGAAGCGACACCGAAGGTTGACCCTTCTCGAGGGGAGCACAATGCCTTAGTTTAGCGACACAAAATGGAATTTCGGCGGGCACGTTAGGCGCTCATGATAACCCCGCCAACGCTGTGAATTGGCCGGCAATGTCATGCGATTAGTGACAGTCGTCACAGAGGGCAGCGTCGATGCTGATTCATACTTTGTCCGCGTTAGACCAAGCGACCTTCCTTCTTGGTTCTCCTGGATCCCAATCTTTCAATCCTAATCCATCTCCATGATAGCTTTTTGCATAGCTTCTCTGAGGGTGGTCTTAGGATTTTTCGTGCAGACCTTCAGGATAGCTTTGTCCATTTCCGCCATTGAGGCATCCGCCTCCGCATCGCCGGTCTTCACGCCGCCAAGCACTCCCTTTGCTGAACCCGTTGATGCCTTCACATAGTCAGCGCAACTCATCGCTCCGGGATCCGCTGGCGAAATCTGAGCAGCACATGGAGTAGCGATCACCAATATAAGCGCGAGAATAGTCTTATTCATAAGCCAACCTGGAGTTTGTGGGGCGAGGATCGAGGGCAGGGTAGAAAGGGATCCACTACCTAACAGGAATAGGGACGGCTCCCTATTCTACCGGAGAATAACCCACACGACGATTGCGAGAGGGCCCACCGCCCCCAGCGTAAAGGAAAGAGCATTCTGTGCCATGGTCATCATCCTTTGATGATGCTTGTGCCATGGATCAGACCAGCGATCTGTGAGACTACGCACAGAGTGTTAGCGTTCCTGCCGGGAAAGACCGTGTCAACGCCGCTCGTCGCGAACCGTGCCCTCCGTCCAACGGCAGATCCTCCATGTTGGGCTGTGGCGCGCCGACGCCCGAAGGGGGCAAGCTGGTGCTCCTGGCACTCGGAGGTCGTGTTCGTGGTGCGCTGACCTGAGCGAGACCAGCGGAATGCAGTCTGATGGCAATGTGGGTGAACTGTCGATTGGTTTACCCCTTGTATTATCAAGAGCGGTAACTATATCTCGTTTGTAGGCGCTGCCGGTTAGGTAAGCCTCAAAGCCTCCTCTGATTTCTCCGGTGTCTTTGATCGATCACCTCGACAGGATCTGGCTGCATGAGGCTGTGTGGATACGTGATGAATCTCCCTTGCATTTGTCGGGAGATCGCTTATGTGTCCCCTCCCCGCGCCGCCGCGACAGCAGGTGAGCGCGTTTTTCTAGACACGGTAACCATCAGTTCCTGAGCCTTGCGCGGGAGCGATGTTGCGCCTTCAGACATGCGCAGTTCGAGGCCAGACCGGCCCGAGTGCGGATTCTGAGGGTGAGGCTCTTTGTGTCTGGCTTGGTCCATGAGCGATGAATGTTCGAAGTGCATTCGAAGCAGTCATCCTGCTCCTCTGGCGATAATTCGTACATGAGCCGGAGGTCTTTAGATCGTTCGGCGAAGGTCAACGCAGAAATGGCATCATTTCTGTGAACGGCTTTGCTTTGTCTGTATTTAAATGTACTTAGCAAAATGAGCAAACCATCTCAGGAAATCTTCAAAAAACTTCTGAACGAGGTTGACAGAGTCGGCGGGTTGGACTAAATAAGCTTCATCGACGGCGCGGTTCGAACGGACCGGGTGCCGAAGCCTCCAGAAGCCGGCGCCTTTGGGCAGTAAGCTGATGCGAGGTTTGTCTTCGTCTCTGATCGAGACACCTGTTCTTTGACATTGTTGAGAGGGAAGAGAAGCGTAGGCGGCGGTGTCCTTGCGCCGGACCTTTTGGGGTTCGGGTGGATAGACATCGACCAGTTCTATGCTTTGGTGAGTACACCGCTTCAGGGCGACCTGGAGTGAGATGGACTCTGTCAATTTGCGTAGTGACTACAGTCGAGATCAAATTCTTCAACTTGAGAGTTTGATCCTGGCTCAGAACGAACGCTGGCGGCAGGCTTAACACATGCAAGTCGAACGGGCCCTTCGGGGTCAGTGGCAGACGGGTGAGTAACGCGTGGGAACGTGCCCTTCAGTTTGGAATAACCCAGGGAAACTTGGGCTAATACCGGATACGCCCGCAAGGGGAAAGATTTATCGCTGAAGGATCGGCCCGCGTCTGATTAGCTGGTTGGTGAGGTAATGGCTCACCAAGGCGACGATCAGTAGCTGGTCTGAGAGGATGATCAGCCACATTGGGACTGAGACACGGCCCAAACTCCTACGGGAGGCAGCAGTGGGGAATATTGGACAATGGGCGCAAGCCTGATCCAGCCATGCCGCGTGAGTGATGACGGCCTTAGGGTTGTAAAGCTCTTTCGCACGCGACGATAATGACGGTAGCGTGAGAAGAAGCCCCGGCTAACTTCGTGCCAGCAGCCGCGGTAATACGAAGGGGGCTAGCGTTGTTCGGAATCACTGGGCGTAAAGGGCGCGTAGGCGGCTTTGTAAGTCGGGGGTGAAAGCCTGTGGCTCAACCACAGAATTGCCTTCGATACTGCATGGCTTGAGACCGGAAGAGGTTAGTGGAACTGCGAGTGTAGAGGTGAAATTCGTAGATATTCGCAAGAACACCAGTGGCGAAGGCGGCTGACTGGTCCGGATCTGACGCTGAGGCGCGAAAGCGTGGGGAGCAAACAGGATTAGATACCCTGGTAGTCCACGCCGTAAACGATGAATGCCAGCCGTTGGCGAGCTTGCTCGTCAGTGGCGCAGCTAACGCTTTAAGCATTCCGCCTGGGGAGTACGGTCGCAAGATTAAAACTCAAAGGAATTGACGGGGGCCCGCACAAGCGGTGGAGCATGTGGTTTAATTCGAAGCAACGCGCAGAACCTTACCAGCCTTTGACATGTCCCGTATGAGGAGTGGAGACACGCCTCTTCAGTTCGGCTGGCGGGAACACAGGTGCTGCATGGCTGTCGTCAGCTCGTGTCGTGAGATGTTGGGTTAAGTCCCGCAACGAGCGCAACCCTCGCCCCTAGTTGCCATCATTGAGTTGGGCACTCTAGGGGGACTGCCGGTGATAAGCCGCGAGGAAGGTGGGGATGACGTCAAGTCCTCATGGCCCTTACGGGCTGGGCTACACACGTGCTACAATGGCGGTGACAAAGGGCAGCGAACCCGCGAGGGGGAGCTAATCCTCAAAAGCCGTCTCAGTTCGGATTGCACTCTGCAACTCGAGTGCATGAAGGCGGAATCGCTAGTAATCGTGGATCAGAACGCCACGGTGAATACGTTCCCGGGCCTTGTACACACCGCCCGTCACACCATGGGAGTTGGTCTTACCCGACGGCGCTGCGCCAACCGCAAGGAGGCAGGCGACCACGGTAGGGTCAGCGACTGGGGTGAAGTCGTAACAAGGTAGCCGTAGGGGAACCTGCGGCTGGATCACCTCCTTTCTAAGGATGTTCTCTTACGAGGTGGCGTCATGCCGCTTCTATCGGAACACTTGGAACACTAGGGTCAGTCAGACCCTGCTATGCGGGACGCTGCCGTCTTCGCTTCTCTTCTCAATCCGGATACATCGACCGGGGCGTTGGCGCTGCTTCAGCGCGCGCTTTGGTTGGGGCCTGTAGCTCAGGTGGTTAGAGCGCACCCCTGATAAGGGTGAGGTCGGACGTTCGAGTCGTCCCAGGCCCACCATTGTCGTGTCGCCTCGTGACGAGGCTCAGGGGCCTTAGCTCAGCTGGGAGAGCGGTAGCTTTGCAAGCTTCAGGTCGTCGGTTCGATCCCGACAGGCTCCACCACGATGCTTCGTGGCCATGATCCGGAGGTCAAAGGAATTCGCCTCCCCTTATCTTGAGGGTGAGCGCGGATGTTTGAAATCGTAAAGAGGCAGCATCTTCGGCCAGCAGGAC